>CAZULD010000064.1:3562-12094 GCA_964621135.1 uncultured Bacteroides sp.
CATCTCGTTGCCGTAGACGGCCATGACCCACAGCTTTTCGGTGTTCACATCGTTGGGCGTGGGCACATCCTTGACCGTGGCGGTCTTAAGCACAGGCTCATCCATATAGTCGGGGAACTGCACCTGGCTCAGATCGCTGGGACCGATGACCTCCAGGTCCACCTTCTCCACATACTCGGGCAGGAAGGCCTCGTACTGGGTAGTGCCCTCCTTCAGCACGGCGTACATCTTCTGGGGCTGGCCGTTCTCATCCACATAGTGGACGATGACCTCCTGGGGCCTGGTCTCCTTGCTGTTGCGGTAGATCCGCAGGTACTTGGTGCTGGTCATGAGACCGGTCCGGGCCTCAATATTCGCGTAGTTGCCCACTTTGATCTCAAAGTCGCTGCGGTTGCCGTCGGCCAGCTGCACGCTGGTCAGGTGTACGGCGGAGTTGTCATCAAAGGTGGGTACGGCAGCGGTCCCGTTGGCCGCGGACAGGGTCACATGAGCGCCGTAAGGCTTCTCGTTGTCATTGTTGGCCGTCAGATCCATGGACACATAGGCGTCGATGTGGTCATCGGTCACGTTCTCCGCGATGGCGTAGTAAACCTTCCGGGTCTCGCCGTTCACCGTCTCCATGATATAGCCTCTGATGGCGGTGCTGGGGTCGATCAGGGTGGACTTTTCATCCACATCCAGCTGCTTCAGCTCCAGATCCATCAGCACGAACTCCATGGTGTAGGTCTTGCTGGTCTTTCCGGAGGAGGAGGCCACCGTCACGGTGGAGGGCAGGCCCTCGTACACGCTGGTGTAGAGCTTGTTGTTCGTCTTCCAGGCGAAGGTCCCGTCGTCGATCTTGACCTGGGCGGCCAGCTGCTTGGCTACGGCTGTCAGGGTCCCGTTCGCCACAGCCACCGCGTCCTCGGTGGAGAGCAGGAACTGGTAGGTGGTCTCGTCATCCTGCTTCTCGCCCTTGACCTTGATCTCCTGACCCTTGTACTGGTAGGTCAGGTAGACCTCCTCCAGCTCCACGTTGTCGTTGATCCGGTAGATCTCCAGATAGGAGGTCTTGTAGTCGGTGGGATGGCCGTCCTCGGCCCGGACCTTGATCTCAAACCGGGTCAGCTCATTGGACAGATCCGCATACCGCAGGGTGACGGTGCTCTTGTCGCCCACCACGGGATCCGCCGCCAGGCCGTTGGGCGCGCTCACGCTCACCATGGCCGCATCATCCCTCGCACGGATGGTGATGTTGGCTGTGGTGTTTCTCTCTTCCAGCATGAGACGGTAGACGTCGTTGCCCTTCTCGTCCTTGCCGACAAAGATCTCCTTCAGGTCGTTGTTGGGATCGTTGTCCAGGTCATCGTAGAACTCGTCCACGTCCTTGTTGTTGTCGGTGCCTTCCACCCGGATGGCCCGGAGGGCGTCGTCCTTGTTCACCCGGATCAGGTGGATGATATACTCCTCGGTATACTTACCGGTGGACAGCTCCACAGGAACGTAAACCTCCTTGAAGCTTACATCCTTGTAGGCTCCGCCCAGCTTATCCGCCCGGGTCAGCCAGGTCAGCTCATCCAGGTTGAGGGAGAAGTAGCCCTTGCCGGTCGAACCGGTGGTCCCCTCCGAGTTGGCGGTAAACACGGCCTGGGTCTTGTTGTCATCCAGGTAGTCTGTGCGGATACCGGAAACTCTGGTGCCGCGGCCGGTGGTAACGATGGAGTGACCCAGCGTCAGGCTGTTGCTGCTGTTGGTGGGCACGATGCTGATCTCGGCCCAGGTATCGGTGGAGGCCACATTGAGCTCATACACCGTGAAGGGGTTGCCCGCCTTGTCGTAGACGATCTTGGGCGTCAGGCTCTGGAACTCTCCGTTGTCCCCGTTCTTGTAAGCGGTGTTGACCTTACCGGCGGAATTGTTCCGCTGATACTCTCTGGGCGCTGTGGCGCCGTGGGCCACCCGCACGCTGTCCAGACCCACCGCGAAGTTCTTGGGCTGGACTATCAGGGCGTAAGACTTGCCGTTGCTCTCATCCAGATCCTCCGGCAGTACGGTGATGGCCAGCCGGTTCACCTGGCCGGCGTTCAGGGTCACACTGCCCTGCCAGACGCCCGACTCCTTGGAGGTGTTGAGCAGCTCGTTGGAGTCCTGGACCACCCGGATCACGCCGTTGTTGGTGGCTCTGATGTTCAGGGTCTTGGTGCCCGAGACAGTGCCCTCCATGAGGAATACGCCGTCCTTCTCGGTAAGCCGCTGTCCGTCCAGGATCACCGACTCCACCGCCACGCTGGTCCAGGACTGCTGGATGCTCAGACTGTAGCTCTGCACGGTCGCACTGTCGGCGGAGGACCTCACTGTAAAGGTGATGTCCCTGCCATCCAACCGTCTGGACACCTCCACCATACCTGTGCCGCGGGTTCCGTCGGGAAGCTCGATGGTGGCATAGGGATCGGTGGTGGCCAGGTAGAGCTTCACCGAGGTCTGGCTCTTATCCACGGTCACGTTGTACCGGGTCTGGTCGTCGTTCAGCGCCACCTTCTGCTCGGTGCTCATACCCTTGTTCAGCGTCATCTCACTCAGGGTGGTGTCCTTCTCCACCTTGGTAATGATCAGCGGATAGTTGGTGAAAGCGCCGCTTTCGTAGTTGTTGTAGATTGTGATGGTGTAGCGGTTCTCCTTGCTCAGCTTGGTCAGATCCCAGCTGTAGCTCAGGCTGGCCGTCTTCTTCTCGTAGGAGGGGATGGGCTGGCCACTCTCATCCAGCTCAAGGCTGCCGTCCGCTTTGGTCTTGTACACGGGGATCGCCTTGCCGCTGTCATCCACCTTGACGCTGCCATCCTCATTCTTCTCGTAGATGGGCTTGGTCAGGTCATCCACCCGGTTTTCGATCCTCTGGGTGTACTTGATCTCCTTACCGTTCACGTCATACAGGGCAATGCTGTGCCTGGCGGAGACGGTATCCATGGTCAGCTTTTCGCTGTTCACATTGGCCGGGATCTCAAAGCTGTAGCGGCCATACTGGTCACTGGAGACCGTCTTGCTGCCCAGCACGATGGTGCCGGGGACATACTTCTCGCTGTCCCGCTGGATGGTCAGCATCACAGTGGTGGCGGAGGCCTGGGTATAGGGATAGGTGTAGATCAGGATGGGGATCCGCTCGCTGGTGTGCAGCGCCGTCAGGTTGACCACCATCTCCCGGGACACAGGCTGGATGCTCTCCTGCTCCCTGCCGTTGACCGTACTCACCACCGTATCGGTGAATACCTTATCGCCGTCGTTGCCGATCTGCACCATGGCCAGCTTGCTGTCGGGCGTCACCTGGATCCGCACCTGCTTGGCGTCCTTGGTCACGGTATAGACATACTCGCCGTTCTTCTTCTCCAGCTCCACGCCGTTGACCGCCAGAGCCCGGATGTTGGCTCTGCTGCTGATCAGGTAAAGGGTGTTTGTCTTCACCTGCTTGGTATCCTTGGACGTCACCGTGAAGGTCTCCTTGTTCAGGGCCGCGCTGGTGGCAAATACGCCGCTGACCGCCATGGGCTGTTCCACACCGCCCACAATACGCTTCAGGGTCTGCTGGTTGTTGTGGACGTTGATGGTGTAGGAAACGCTGTCGGTGTTGGCGGGCAGCTGGACCATCCAGGCCTCGCCGCGGCTGCCGCCCATATCCACCTTCTGGGCCTCCAGGCTGCCCACCCGGGTGTCGATCCGGATGCCGCCGATCTCCGCGTCGCTGTCGGTGTAGTAGTCCAGGATCAACCGGTACTCCTTCTTATAGGCAGCGCGGCTCAGAGCAGTCTTCAGCTTCTGCTCATAGTCGTCGCTTCCCACCGTCAGCTCCAGATCCCTGGAATCCTTGGCGGAGAGGACCGTGATGAAGTAGTTGTTCTCGCCCATCTGGGTGATGGGCACGCTCTCAAACACGCCGCCGCCCCGCTTGACGCCCATGATGTTGTTCTCACTGTCCGTGAGGACCACTGTGGCCAGAGCGTTGTAGGGCACCACCGTCAGATCCACGGCCTGACGGCTGGTCAGCTCCTTGTAGTAGCGGGCGTGGGCGCCGGTTCCCTCATAGGTCAGGGCCAGCTTATCCATGCCCTCGCCGGTGAGGTACACCCCGCCGATGGCGGCGATATTGTCCTCACTGGTCTCCTTGCCCAGAGCGGTGCTGGTCTCATCCTTGTAGATCCGCAGGGTGTACCACTGCTGCCGCACGCCGGAGGAGGACACGGTGTAGAAGAACACCTCGGTGGGCTGGTTGTTCTCCACCTCACGGTTCTTGATCCGCAGCTTGCCCTCGCCCTTCTTGCTGATGTTGTCTGTGGGATATCCGTCGGCGTTGTTGCCCACCTCAATGATGGTGGTGTAGGCGTTGTCCGCATGGATCTCCACGTCCACCGCCTGCCTCTTGTTCTCGTTCTCCTGGGCGATGGGATCATCGGACTTGGTGTCGATGGCCACCTCGTAGATGGTGGGATCCTCGGGCCGGGCCACCGCCTCGATAAAGTCGCTCTCCAGATACTCTCCGGTGACCGGATCGGGGACGGCGCTGGGCTTCAGCACCAGGATCTTGCCCATCTTGGTGGCGTGGGTGGAGCGGAAGATGGCCATGATATAGACCTTCTCCGCGTTGGGCGTCAGCACCCGACCCTGGCTGTCCACCGTGTAGAACTCGGTATCCCGGACCAGGAACGGGATATAGATATTCTCGCCCTCGCCCACAGACTCGGGAATGTCGTAATCCTGCTGGTAGTAGTCGCTCCAGTTGTCCGGGTTGACCATCTCCACCTGGGAGATATCCACCTCGGGCGTGGACTTGATGCCGCCGAAGCCCACCACCTTGGTCGGCAGGGGTACATCCCGCTTCTGGGTAGTGATGTTCACCTGCATGGAGTTCTCAGGCACGTTCAGGTTGAAGGTGTTCCCGCTGCGCAGGCTGTCGTTCCGGTTGCTGCCGGAGCCCAGGTAGACCTCGTACACCTCCACATTGGCGTCCTTCCGCGTCAGCTTCAGGTAATAGTAGCCGTCCTGGGACACCGTGCCGTCCTGGGCCTTGGTCCTCACCAGGAAGAACAGGGCATTGCTGGTGCCGTCAGTCACATCCACATTGACCGGTCCGTAGGGATCGCCCGTGGTCTTGTCAGGCTTTATGGTAAGCTTCGTACCGTTGCCGGAGAAGTTGGCGCCAAGCTGCCACACCTCTGTGATCTGGGTGTACACGCTGTTGGGCACCACCCGCAGAGTAAACGCTCCAACGGGCGCCATGCCTGCATAGGAGTTCTCCTTCGTACCCTCGGCGCTGTCGGAGTAGATGATATACTCGTTCACCGTCTTGGGCGCCACAACGAAGCCGATCCCGGTCTCGCTGCTCTTGTCGCTGACCTCCAGCAGATAGTGCTTGGTCACCTGCTGATCCTGGGAGACCACCTCGATCTCGTAGAATACCTCGGTGCCTCTGCTCTCGTCGTAGCGGCGGACCAGGGTGCCGCTGGTGTCGGTGGTCATCAGGTTCCGGTTCCAGGAGCCATAGGTGACCTTGCCGTCCTGGTCGATCTCCACCCTGCGGTAGTGGTGGCTGGCGCCGGTGGGCTTCCGCGTGGTGGTGCCGTCCTCGGCCGTCAGCAGCAGGTCGGAGGAGATCCGTCCGTCGGCGTTCTCGTCGCCCTCCCAGAGGCTGGTAATGGGATTCCGGTACCAGTCGTCCAGGTACAGCACGTACTTGCCGTCATAGACCTCGGTGTCGTAATCGCCCAGGTCGCTCTCGTCCTTGGCGTAGTAGTACTCGTCGGTGGGATCCTTCTTGGCGTTCATCACCAGGATGGGAGCCAGGTTGCTCTGGCGGATCAGCCGGATCCGGTAGCCGTAGCCGTCGTCCAGACTGTTGTAGATGGTGCCGTCATGGGCCTTAGACTGGGCCGACATTTCGATGGTGGCGCCCACCGTGCCCTGGCCGTTGTCGATCCCGGCGGTGATGCCCCGCAGCTCGGCGGTAAAGACCGCTCCGCTCCTGGCGGCCAAAGCCCACACCGCGTTCCACTGGGCCAGCTGGGCGGGATCCGTGGTGTTGTTGGTGTACTGCTTCAGGGTGGGATAGTTGTCCACCTCCAGCTGGGCCGAGGTGATGGCGTCCTTGGCGGCCTTATCCAGGTCCCACAGATCCAGCATCAGCTGGGTGTGGGATTCCACAGCCTCCAGCGTGATGATGGCCTCGGTGGTCTCCAGTCCGATGGGGGCGGTGAAGCGGCCGTTGGCGTAGGTGGCCTCCACCTTGGTGGGCACATTGTCCACATCATAGGTCACATAGACCTTCAATCCGGTGTTGTCGCTCATCCGCAGGATGTGCAGCGGGTAATCCTTATAGAGGTTCTTAATGTTCTCCTGGGTAGAGATCACCCGGATGAAGTACTCGGTCTTCGCCGAGGTGGCAAACTTGGTCAGCACCTTATCGTTCAGCGTCATCACCGAGTCGATGGAGCCGTCGTCATCCCCGATACTGCTGTACTCCGCCAGACCGTTGGTGTTGCCGACGGACCGGAGCTCAAAGCGCACCTTCGGGTTCTGCACCGGCCTCACGGTGAGCTGATAAGCAGTGTCATTCTCCTTATAGTCATACACACTGTAGGCGCCCTCTTCAAGCGCTCCAAATATCAGCGTCTCGCTGGACTCAGGCACGCCGGTCTTACTGCCCCTGGTGTAGTTGACCTGGATGCTCAGATCCATGTCCGCCGGGATCACGTTCACAGGGTAGACCCGGATATGCTTGAGGTACTCCTTGGCCCAATCCGCCTCGCTCATCCGCTCTTCGGCGGGCTTGGCGGCATCCTCCGCCTGGAGCTGGGCGATCCGCAGCTGACCGTAGGCGGACAGTACGGAGGCATAGGCCCGGAAGGCTCTGCTGCCGTCCGCCATCGTCTCCAGCGCCTCGGCGCTGAAGCCCATCTGCTGGTGGTGGGTCAGGGTCACCTCATTCACATGGCTGAAGTTGGGGATACCCCGGTCAGTGGCCTCATACTCCGACTTGCTCTCCATCACCAGGCCGGCGGTCAGGTTGTTGGGCGTCAGATCGAAGGTGGCGGTGACATACCCGCTGGTCTCGGGGATATAGGTCTCCACCAGGTCGGACTCGGTGGCGCTGGCCTGGGTGATCACACCCTCATGCTCATAGCTTTCGCCCATGTTGGTGACTTCCCGCTTCAGGGTATTGTCGGTGGAGAGGCGGTCGATCCTCAGATCCACATGGAGTCTGATGGTCTCCGTCTCCGTCTTGCCGGGCACGTACAGGTCGATGGGGATGGTCTCCCGGCCAACGATGCTCACGCCGGTCCGGGTCCGGGCGCCGGTGGCGGTATCCACGGTATACTTGGCCTCATTGTACTCGTTCTCTGTCCGCAAGGTGGGATCGTTGAGCAGATCCGAGTTGTACTCGCCAATGAGGATATACTTCACCGCGGCCATCTCCGGCGTCACAGTCAGATCCAGACTGGTGGTATTGTCGGGCACCGAGATGCTCCAGGTCGGGGTGGCGGCGTCCTTATCCTTCTCGGCCGGCTGATCCTCAAAGTGATCCTTGCCGGGCACCTTGTTCACCGTGTACTCAAAGTCATAGTCGGCCAGGATGGACTCCAGTCCCAGATCACTGAAGTTCCAGCGCATCTTCAACAGCCGCAGGGTCTCGGTCTTGCCGTCCTCGGCCAGGGTGTAGAACGGGATGTAGATACCGCTCTCCAGGGACTTGCGCAGCTTGCTGCTGTCCGTGGCATTGGTGATGGACAGCTCACTCAGGATCTCCCCGATGGGATCCCGGGTGCCGTCGATCACATTGTTCTTCCAGTCCTCGGCGCTGGGATGGTTCTCCTTGATACCGTAGGTCTGGCTATTCAGGTCCTCGTCGATATCGAACCAGACAGGCTGGCCATTGGCATCCCTGGGCATCCACACGGAGGTATAGGGCTGTACCGCGTTGATCCGGAACGGGATGGTGGTGGCCTTCCGGTCCACCAGAGTGGTGTAGTAATCCCGGGTCACCGCCGGGGTCACCGAGGTGTCGTTGAGGGGCTCCGCGGGCACCAGGTTCTCCGGCACCCGGTCCGTATTCACGGTACGGACCTCCACGGAGGTGTCGCTGGACTGATAGACGATCCGCAGCAGGTAGATCTCCTGGTTGCCGGCCTCGTCCTCCACCCGGATATACACCGGCTGTCCGGCCTCAGTGTCCACCAGAGAGTCTATCAGCAGTACCTTCTTCCGGGCGATATGGATCAGCTCGGAGGTAGCGTTATCACGGGTGAAGTTACCCTCACCGTTGGCGTTGGGCGCCTTGATGGAGGTCCGGCTGGTCAGGATCTCCTTCTTGTTGGCGCCGGCGATGGCCTGGAGGTACACGTATCCGTCGCCGGAATTGCGCGGTACGGCCAGGTAGAACTGGCGCTCCAGCTTCACCTCGCCATCCTCGTCCTCCACCTCGACCATCTGCTCCCGGACGATCAGGTTCTCGGTGAGATAGCTCTCGTTGCCGAACTCCTTGACCTCCAGCAGGCCTGTGCCCTTCTCGGC
>CAZULD010000065.1:0-2075 GCA_964621135.1 uncultured Bacteroides sp.
CCCCAGTCGCCTGCACCGTAACGGATAAACTGCCATGTGATACACGGCGCCTGCAGACACAGCCATATAAACAATGTTTTATCGAAGAAGCGCTTGAATTCAGTAACATGGCCGCTGGTTAGGAAATAGCGAAAGATAGGTACTGCAAACAACAATCCTATAAAATCGCGAAAACCGTTAAAGTATATAACCAAACTCTCATGATTGATGACGAATGTCGAAAACACCGAAAGCAGCCCAAACGAGACTATCGCAATGATGTCAAAACGGTTTCGCAGCGTAACCAAACCGAGCAATAACAAAATTCCGTCGACAAACAGTAGTTTTACCGTTTCAAGTCTGTGCAATGGAGGCAAAAGCTCGTCAGCAACAAAACCCCAGCAAGATGCGACCCAAAAGGCCGTCATGAACAGGCTGAGGTAAAGTTTATAGCGATTTATCAGCATAACATCAACTGATAATTTTACCGTTAGTTATGATTTTTCTCCGTAGCCGTAACCGTAGCCCTGCTTGGATTTTGTGCCGTTAAGTACAATACCCGGGTTAGGCAGACGCTTATCTTCATACAATCCGGTAAACAGACGGATATCGGATTTCGTAGTATAATTTGCTCGGGTAACATAAACCGTTGCGTCCGCTACGCGCGCAAGCGACAGCGTGTCGCTCACCATACCGACAGGAGCCGAATCGATGATGATGTAATCATACATTTCACGCACCTCCTTAAAGAACGCATCGATCTTATCACTTATAAGCAGTTCGGAAGGATTCGGCGGTACAGGACCTGCGAAAATAATATCCATGCCCTCTATCAGTGCATTTTTATGAATGATGCTGTCAAGCGACATCTGGGACCCTCCGGCGATATATGTCGTAAAGCCGGGCGTGGGCGACATATTCAGATACTCTGCCAGACGAGGTTTGCGTATGTCAAGACCGATCAACAGCACTTTCTTACCAAGGATCGCAAGCGACGATGCAAGGTTTATTGATATGAACGACTTACCTTCGCCAGACTTGGTTGAAGTGACGAGAATAACCTTGTTAGACGGATCTCCAAGCACAAACAGCAGGTTGGATCTCATCAGGCGGAAAAGCTCGACAGTTGAAGATGTTGATTTCGGAGTAACGACCAATGCGTCTTTCGAGCGACTCTGACTGATTTCACCGAGCAACGGAGCCGATGTGAGGGCTTCAAGCTCGTCGCGTGTAGAAAATTTCGTGCGGAGAACATTCTGGAGATAGATCACCAGCATAGCAAGAAGCACACCGAAAACAAACGATATCGCGAGGATCTTTTTCGTACCCATGCTGACAGGCTCGATCATAGCATATGCTTCATCCACGATCAAACCTTTGGGGGTGGCGTTGGCAAGCATCATAGCTGTCTCTTCTCGACGCTGAAGGAGGAAGAGATACAACTCCTGTTTAACCTCCTGCTGACGCTTCATATTGAGGAATTCACGTTCTTGGGCTGGGACGGTACCGAGTCGGCCCATTGCCGAGTTCATTTTTGAACGAAGTTCGCGGATCTGAACCTGAGCATTCTCATAAGTCTTTGCCACTGAAGCGATGAGACCGGCTCTAACAGCATCGATCTTCTGATCAAGTTTCTGGAGAGCGATATTGTTGGGCTTAGCATCAGAAGACAACTCCATACGACTCAACAATAAGCTGTTATAGTTGTTTAACGCACCGTTCAATTCAGGGATGCTGCCCGACATCGGCACAAGAGAATAAGCATTTTCAGGATTGGAGACAAACTCCCCGGTCATCTTGATAAGCTCGGCTGCTGTCTCGGCTTCGGTCAGCTTTCGTTCAGTCTCACCGCGGATACCCGTCTGATAACCGGCTTCTGCACCGACATCAATTATGCCTTTGGATTCCTTATATGACTGTATCGCAGTCTCGGCTTCGCGAAGATCTTCACTTATTATAGCAAGACGTTCGTCGATAAACTTAGCCGTTTTCTCGCCTCGAAGATTTTTCTCGGCGATTCCTCTTTCGTTATATTTCTCGATGATTTGATTCAGCACATCCTTACCAAACTCAATATTGGAAGTCTCCATATTGAG
>CAZULD010000065.1:2175-9725 GCA_964621135.1 uncultured Bacteroides sp.
ATTGCTCCAAGGTCGATAAATTCTGATTTATTTTGCTTTGCCATAGCTGATTATTTCACGGTTAATGCAATCACGAGAGATGCTATCACAGATGTTGCACTGACAATTGTTGAGATAACTGTCAATTTAAAGGCATTATTCTGATTATACTTTGAATTAGCCTGAAGCACCTTATTAGGCTCTACATAGATATAATCATTCTGTGTGAGATAGAAGTAAGGAGATGTAAGCAGTTCTGACGAATTCAGATCGAGATGCACGAATTTACGCTCGCCGTTCTCCTCGCGGATAAGCAACACTTTCGATCGTTCGCCATAAGGTGTAAGATCGCCGGCATCCGACAGCGCGTCGAGAATACTGTAGCGGTTACGGGTTACGCGTATGGATTGAGGCTGTTTGACTTCACCTGCGACTACTACACGGAAGTTTACCAGAGCCACATTGACTATAGGATCTTCAACATCGGCGCTGATACGCTTTGTCAAGTCCTTTTGCAGTCCGTCGACAGTCATGCCGGCCACATGGATTTTACCCAACACCGGGAACGTGATATCACCTTCGCTGTTGACCATATATGTCTGCTGAGAGGGGGTACTTGCCTGGAACAATTCTGTCTGTGTGGCCGGATTGGAAAGAGGAAGATTGTAGGCAGCGGTTGCTATCGGATTAATGGATGTAACAGTAATCAACAGTTCATCGTCCGGTTTGATCTCAGGACTGTAGTTTCCGGCCGAAAATGTTCCGGCCTGAACTTCTGATATATCCGAAAAATAAGGCAGCACGGTTTTTGATGAGCTGCAAGATGCGGCTAACCCGGTCAAAGCCACACCTAATATAATGTGAGACAATTTCATGTCAGTTCCTTTTTTCTAATGCGTTTTTAGAAATGTTAAAGTTTGGTTCACTCAATTTAACGCAAAGGTGAGCGCATTATTATATCGCGTCCAAATTTTCCGTATCTTTGCAATAAATTTTCTACGCTCTTATGTTCTTCAACATCGAAATATCTCCCCTGATCATAACGCTTCTCGGAGTATGTATTTTATCGTTCGCAGTAATCCTTTGTGTCTACTGCATATACGTCCGCAGAGTCGTACGTCGCCAACGCCGTTGCGCTCAGCAATCGGCTCCCGCGATACTGCCCGCGGCCTCGGTGATCGTCTATGCCTGCGGCGAAGCCGAGTATCTCGAAACATTGCTTCCAACCATCCTCAACCAAAACTATCCCGGCGAATTTGAAGTCATAGTAGTCAACGAAGGCGACTCGGCCGATGTCCGCAACGTCATCGGAGCCCTTCAGATCGCTTACAGCAATCTCCACCTGACTTTCACCCCTGACGGAGCGCGCAATCTCAGCCGTAAGAAACTCGCGCTGACCCTCGGAATCAAAGCCGCACGCCATAGCGTGGTCGTTCTGACCACGGCCGACGCCATCATCGGTTCCCCTCAATGGTTGTCGTCCATGATGCGACATTTCGTCACAACTGATACAGGTATCGTTCTGGGCTATGCAGCTCCGGCTGACAACGCTGCAATCAGTCGCACGGCTACATTTAATTTCGCATGCGACTCTACAGCGTGGATCTCTCCCGCCATCGGCCACAAACCTTACCGAGGCACAGAGCTCAACATCGCTTACCGTCGCGACTTATTTTTTGCCAATAAAGGTTTTTCCCGATCCCTTAATCTCCATGCCGGCGATGATGATATCTTCATCAGTGAGATCGCCACAAAAACCAACACCGCCGTGGAGCTGTCGCCTGAGTCGGTCGTTCGTTTCGGAAGCTATAATATGGCGTCCACCCTCCGCGACTACGCCCTGCGTTATCAGTTCACACGCCGTTTCATCCACCGTAAACCGCTCCGATGGCTCTTGGGTGGCGAACTCGCATTCTGGCTTTGCATCGTTTCGGGCGCGCTGGCCATAATTTTCGACGTAAATAATTTCTTCTCTATCGGAGTTGTGTCACTGATGGCGATCGGAGCATACCTGTGCATAGCTCTTGTGTGGAGACAGACGACCTCGGCACTGAGTTTGCGCAGGCTCACCCTCACCGCTCCTTTACTCACGCTCTTACATCCCTTCTGTCGGATTGCCCTTTATATAAAAGGAAAAATCTCACGACAAAAAAAATACACATGGGATTAATCAGAAGTTCAAAAAAAATCATTAGATTTGCGAATAATATATTTATAACCTAAAAATACTCTATTATCATGGAAATGGAAGATCTCATCAAAAAAGAGTTTGAAAAACGTTTCGGCGCCGAAGGCTCTCTCTATGCCTCATCCGGCCGTATCAATCTTATCGGCGAACACACCGACTACAATGGCGGCTTCGTCTTCCCCGGCGCTATCGACAAATATATTATGGCTGAAATCAAGCCTAACGGCACAGAAACAGTGCGCGTCTTCTCGATTGACATTGACGATTATGTTGAATTCGGCCTTAAGGAGTCTGACGCTCCCGAGCAGCAGTGGGCCCGCTATATATTCGGCGTTTGCCGTGAAATCATCAAGCGCGGAGGCATAGTGAAAGGCTTTGATGCAGTCTTTGCCGGCAACGTTCCCCTCGGTGCGGGTCTCTCGTCATCTGCCGCTCTCGAAAGCGTATTCGCTTTTGCTCTCAATGACCTCTTCAACGAAAATTCAATCGATAAATTCGAACTCGCCCGTATCGGCCAGTCGACCGAACATAATTATTGCGGCGTGAAGTGCGGCATCATGGACCAGTTCGCATCTGTTTTCGGCAAGAAAGGTCACCTCATGCGTCTCGACTGCCGTTCGATGGAGTTCGAATACTTCCCCTTCAACCCCGAAGGCTATCGCCTTGTCCTCGTTGACTCGGTTGTAAAACACGAACTCGTAGGCTCGCCCTATAACCGCCGTCGCGAATCATGCGAACGCGTAGCCGCTAAACTCGGTCATCAGACTCTCCGCGACGCTACAATGGAAGAACTTGACAGCATCAAGAGCGAAATCACCGCTGAAGATTATATGCGCGCACGCTTTGTAATCGGTGAAAAGCAGCGTGTACTCGACGTTTGCGACGCGCTTGTCAAAGGCGACTACGAGACTGTAGGCCAGCGCATGTACGAGACTCACGACGGTCTTTCCAAAGACTACGAAGTTAGCTGCGAAGAGCTCGATTACCTCAACGATATCGCCCGCGAATGTGGTGTCACAGGTTCTCGTATCATGGGCGGCGGCTTCGGCGGCTGCACCATCAATCTTGTCAAAGACGAGCTCTACGACAACTTCATCAAGACCGCTAAAGAAAATTTCAACGCGCGCTACGGTCACGAACCCAAGATCTATGACGTTGTGATCTCTGACGGTGCTCATAAATGCTGAAATCCCATCCGCTATGAGCAACCGTAAAACAATAATCGACCGCATCGATTCCCCCGACGGTCAGGTTGTGCTGATCACCATGACCAATCGCCGCGGCGCATCTGTCACCCTGAGCAATCTCGGCGCGGGCATCGTCAGCGTGATCGTTCCCGACCGCGAAGGCCGCATGGCCGACGTCGTCCTCGGCTACGACAATCCCCTTGACTATATGGCAGACGGCCCTTGTGCAGGAAAGGTTCCCGGACGCTATGCCAACCGTATCGCCGCCGGCAAATTCACTCTCGACGGCGTAGACTATCAGCTTGCGATAAACAACGGTCCCAATGCCCTTCACGGTGGACCTACCGGATTCCAGAACCGTCTGTGGGATGTCAACCTCGTCGGCGATGACGGTGTACGCTTCACGCGTCTTAGTCCCGACGGCGAAGAAGGCTACCCCGGCTCAATGATGGTAGCAGCCATGTACCGCTGGACCGACAACAACCGTCTCGAGCTCACCCTTGAGGCGCAGACCGACCGCGCGACAGTCATAAATCTCACAAACCACGTTTACTTTAACCTCGCCGGACACGATTCTGGTACTGTTCTTAATCACGAACTGCGTCTGACCGCTTCGCGTTACCTTCCTACTGACGACACCCTCATACCGACAGGCGAACTTGCTCCCGTAGCCGACACTCCGATGGATTTCACTCGTTCACATGCCATTGGTCGCGACACTGCGGCCGACTTCCCTGCGCTTAAATACGGCAAAGGTTACGACGCATGCTGGGTGATCGACGATTACGAACCCGGCAAAGTCCGCACGGTTGCCGAACTTTTCGATCCTGCTTCGGGTCGTGCGCTCGACGTCGAAACCGACCAGCCCGGTGTGCAGATTTACACCGGAAACTGGCTCGAAGGTTGTCCCTCCGGCAAGGGCGGCTACACTTACTCAGACTACGATGCCGTAGCTATCGAGTGTCAGGATTTCCCCGACGCGCCCAACCGACCCAACTTCCCGGCAGTGCGTCTGTCTCCCGCCGATATATATCGTCGCCACATCAATTTTATTTTCAAGACAAAAGCAAACCAATAATATGAAACCTACCCTATTAGTTCTCGCTGCCGGTATGGGCAGCCGTTACGGCGGTCTCAAGCAGCTCGACGGTCTCGGCCCTCACGGCGAGACAATCATGGACTACTCTATCTACGACGCCCTTCAGGCAGGCTTCGGCAAAGTCGTATTTGTGATCCGTAAGGACATCGAAAAAGAATTCCGCGAGAAGATCCTTTCAAAATATGAAGGCCATATTCCCGTCGAAGTAGTCTTTCAGGCTATCGACGAACTCCCCGAAGGTTTCACCTGTCCAGAAGGCCGTACCAAGCCGTGGGGCACCAACCACGCTGTCATGATGGCTGCTGACGCGATCAAAGAACCATTCGCCGTAATCAACGCCGACGATTTCTACGGTCGTGACGCATTCGAAGTCGTTGCCCGCGAACTCGCCGACGCCAAACCCGGCAAATACTCTCTCGTAGGCTTCCGCGTAGGCAACACCATGAGTCCCAACGGTTCTGTGGCCCGCGGTGTCTGTGCTACCGATGCCGACGGCATGCTGACCGACATAGCCGAGCGCAAGGATATTCGCTACGACGAAGAAGGCCGTATCATTTTCAACGACGAGAACGGCGATGTTCAGCAGCTCCGTCCTGAAACGCCCGTTTCGATGAATCTTTGGGGTCTGACTCCCGACTATTTCACCTTAGCCGAACGCGAATTCAAGGACTTCCTCCGTGCCAACGCTGACAATCCCAAGGCCGAGATGACTATTCCTGATTGCATGGACTGTCTCATTAAGAAAGACGAAGCACGCGTCAAGGTACTCGATACCACCTCGCGCTGGTTTGGCGTAACCTACGCAGGCGACCGTCCCGGCGTAGTCGAGAAATTCGCCGAACTTCACCGTCAGGGTGTCTATCCCGATAAAATGTTTTAATACTTGATTGTCTTCTCCCGCGGCAGACGGCTGCGGTCAAAGACTTCGATAAGCGATTTAGCCGTGCATGGCTCGTATCTGTCAATGATGCGGGCCATGCTTGCTATATGTCCGATCACCTCTTCAGCCGAATAACGCTCGCGCAACGCTTCCATATTGACACTCTGATCGCGTTTCGAAAGCCGTTGACCTTCGGCATTGCATATCAGAGGCAGATGGCAGAACTCGGGAGCTTCATAACCCAGCAATTCATACAGATATATCTGTTGTGCGCTCGACAGCAAAAGATCGCAACCGCGCATCACCTCAGTTACCCCCATCAGAGCATCGTCAACAACCACGGCAAGTTGATAGGCCCACGCCCCGTCGGCCCGTCGCACGACAAAATCCCCGCAGTGCTCGGTCAGATTAACACTCTGACGGCCGAATACACCGTCAGTGAACACAATTTCCTTGTCAGGCACGAATAGTCTCACTGCACCGTCACCCTTATCGGTGACTCTCTCAAACGGTGGTTGCGGAGCGGGCCGACACGTACCGGCATACACGATCCGGCCGTCTGATTCGTGCGGCGCCTGCGTAGCCATGATGTCAGCACGCGTGCAGTGGCAACGGTAGGTCAATCGTTTTTCATTCAGCCGCTCAAGCGCCTCCTGATACAAAGCTCCGCGTTTGCTCTGGCTGTAAGGGCCGTTCGGACCGCGGTCATCAAGTCCGCCTTCGTCCCAATCCAGACCGAGCCAGTCAAGATCATCTTCAATCTGACGCGAGTGGTCTACTTTAGATCGCTGCGGATCCAAGTCCTCTATCCGGAGCACCCATCGCCCACCCCGACTGCGCACTGACAGCCACGACATCAAGGCCGTAAACACATTGCCCAGATGCATCCTTCCGCTCGGCGACGGCGCAAACCGCCCCACTACTGCATTATGATTGGAGACTGTCATTATTTAAAGTTTGCGGATGCAAAATTAAGCATTTATTACTATTTTTGCGCAAATTATTATACACCGGACCGACGGACAGCGGAGAAAATGGTTGAAATTGCGGCGGTTTTGTTTTGGCGTTGAAATTAGGAATGGCTAATTTTGCTTCCATATCGCTCACACCAAATTCAATGAAAAAATTTTTAATCGCGCTGACTCTTTCAGCCCTTATATCTCCTAACATCATGGCACAAACTAAAATAATCCAGACCGCCGGACGCGATGCGCTCGGCCAATTCGCTCCCGAGTTCGCCCATCTCAACGATGATATCCTCTTCGGCGAAGTATGGAGCCGCAACGATCTGTTGTCGCTGCGCGACCGTAGCCTCGTCACCATCACCTCGTTAATCTCTCAAGGCATCACCGACTCGTCGCTCACCTATCACCTTCAGGAAGCAAAGAAGAACGGTATCACCCGCACCGAAGCCGCCGAAATCATCACCCACATCGCCTTCTATGCCGGCTGGCCCAAGGCATGGGCGGCATTCCGACTTGCCAAAGAAGTGTGGAACGACGATATCAAAGGCGACGATGCAAAAGCGGCCTTCCAGCGCGAAATGATCTTCCCGATCGGAGAGCCTAACGACGCATACGCCAAATATTTCATCGGCCAAAGCTATCTCGCGCCGATCTCCACCGATCAGATACCCTTCTTCAACGTGACTTTCGAACCCGGGTGCCGCAACAACTGGCACATTCACAAAGCCTCGAAAGGCGGCGGCCAGATGCTCGTAGGAATTGCCGGCCGAGGATGGTATCAGGAAGAAGGCAAACCCGCCGTTGAGATTCTCCCCGGCACAGTGATTCACATTCCCGCCAATGTCAAGCACTGGCACGGCGCAGCCGCAGACTCATGGTTTGCCCATCTCGCTTTCGAGATCCCCGGCGAAGACAATCAAAACGTGTGGCTCGAACCCGTTACAGACGAGCAGTACAGCAAGTTAAAATAATTTCGCAAGCATATCTGTCTGCGAGCGCGGCATCAATCGATTGCCGCGCTCTTGTTTTACGGGTAATAATTCGTAACTTTGTACGTTTTAATTAACATATATACCTTCCAATCAAATAATACAAAGACAGACCGGATGATCCGATTTTCCGAACATATACGCATTGTAGTCACGGCCCTTGTCACGACTTTTGCATCTGTCTTTGCCTCTGCTACCGAGCATACCGATACCGTAACCTACTCTGTTGCCCTGCTGACCAACGCGTCGACAGGACGCTTTGC
>CAZULD010000065.1:9825-12023 GCA_964621135.1 uncultured Bacteroides sp.
TATCGTAGCCTCTATCTGCTTGCCGGCATGAAATATATGCCCTCAAAAATCGTCGACGACCGTCTCTCATCCGGCGACTTGGTGTTGAGCAACAACGCCCGTCCCATTCCCGGACTCACGGTCGGCTTCACGGATTTCCGCGATATACCGTTGACCAACGGATGGTTGCAGATCGACGGCCGCATGATGTACGGCAAGTTCACCGACGATTCTTTCCGTCGCAAGCAATATAATTATTACAACGACCTTATCGCCACAGACTTATTCTATACCTATAAGTATTGCTACTTCCGTACAAAACCGTCCCAGCCGCTGTCGGTCATTTTCGGAATGCAGTGCGCAGGTCAGTTCGGCGGCACGACGACCATGTATCGTCACGGCCATGTCTTCAAATCAGAGCGCCGCGGATTCCGCTTTGTCGACGTTCTAAAAATGTTTTTTCCGACCCAAAACAACGGTAACGGCTTTTACGAAGGTAACTCTGTCGGCTCATGGTCGCTCAGAGCACGTTATAAGTTCAAATCGGGCAACGAACTTGCTGCCTACTGGGAGAATTTCTTCGAAGACGGCTCAGGCATAGCTTGCCGCAACGGTCTCGACGGTCTTTACGGTCTTCAGTTCACATTTGCGCGGCGCGGATGGTTCAACAGCGCCGTGATCGAATATCTCGACTTCCGTAATCAGAGCGGCCCGCTTCATTTCGCACCCAACGATCACCCCGGAGGATCGATAACTACTGAGGCGACCGGCGGCGACAACTATTACAACAACGATACCTACGGATCATACGTCAACTACGGCATGGCTATCGGTTCGCCGATGGTACTGGCTCCGATATACAATACCGACGGTTACCCTCAGTTTGTCTATAACCGTATGCGCGGCGTCCACATCGCAGCGTCAGGCACACCCTCCGACGTCATCGGCTACCGCCTGATGGCCGGCTGGCAGAAAGGTTACTCCATGGGGCGCATCCCCCTGCCTCACGCGAAATCAGATGTATCGGCTATGGCCGAAATCGACTGGTATGCCGATCGCTTGCTCAAAGGTCTGACGATCAAGTGCCGCGTGGCCTTTGACAAGGGCGAACTTCGCGGCAATAATTTCGGCGCGGCTCTAACGGTGCGTTATACCGGTAACTTTAATTTCAGAAATCCATTGCTATGATTGCGAGACTCCTGATATTCGTATTGCTCTCCGTTGCGGCGATGTCGTGCCGGACCAACAACGGCGACATAGGCCATCTCTTCGGATCATGGCTGCTCGAAGACATGACTGTCGACGGCGAGACCCCTGAAGATTTCGATCCCGAAGTCACATTCTGGAGCTTTCAGAATAATATAATACGCATCTCGCGAGTCGGATTCATGTACGAGCACGATGACCGCTGGGGCACATGGACCGAAGAAGACAATCAGCTCATACTCAACTTCACCCACCACGACAACATCAGTGCTCCCGGCACATATCCATATCTCGCTCCCCAATGGCTCGGATTTCCGGCCAACTCGTTGATCCCGCTTGAATATGTCTCTCATTCGTCCTCGCGAATGGTTCTCAAATGGCAGGGAGTCAACGGAGAAACTTACATCTACTCACTCCGAAAAATCTGATAAAGACATGATCGACATAAACAAGCCCGTTCTGGTCACAGGCGCCGACGGTTTCATCGGTTCACACCTCACTCAGCATCTTCTCGCCGAAGGTTATCGCGTCAGAGCACTCGCTCAGTACAATTCATTCAACAACTGGGGTTGGCTCGACGGCATGGAAGCACCCGGACTCGAAATTGTCAGCGGTGATGTCCGCGACAGCGACTTCTGTCGCGAACTGGCTGCGGGCTGCGGCACAATCTTTCACCTCGCAGCCCTGATCGCCATCCCTTACAGCTATGTCGCTCCCGACAGTTATGTCGACACCAATATAAAAGGAACACTCAACATGTGTCAGGCCGCTCGCGCAGCCGGGGCCGACCGTATCGTTGTCACTTCGACCTCCGAAGTCTACGGCACCGCTCTGCAAGTTCCTATCCCCGAGACACATCCCCGTCAGCCACAGTCACCCTACTCGGCTACGAAAATCGGCGCGGACGCCATAGCCGAAAGTTTCTACAATGCTTTCGACCTCCCGGTAGTCATCGCCCGACCGTTCAACACCTACGGCCCGCGCCAGAGCGCCCGCGCAATCATCCCGACCAT
>CAZULD010000066.1:0-5127 GCA_964621135.1 uncultured Bacteroides sp.
AAAAGTAACTTACGCTTGTCTCTGGTTGATATATGATCAGTTATTACAGTGAATCCTCCGTGGACATCAATCAGTTCAACTATTGTCATGGCCCCAATGAGGAAGAAAAGAGTCTGAGAGATATCGCCCAAAGCCTCGACAATTTTTACGTTTAATACGAAGTCAAGACACTGTTGTGCGAGTGTACTACCTGCCAAACGTGGATTCTCACTAACGAAACGTGCCAAATGCTCACCATCGACCAACGGAACAAGCCATTCTGCACCTAACGCATAAACGATCCACATCACCATACCTAAGAGCAATGCGGTGGCCGTTTTGTCGATTCTCAAAGGGTGTTCAAGAGCTATACCGAGATAGCCGATAAAAAACAATAGAATTAGTGTCGCAATCATCGCACCTACAATGATTTAAAATTTAAGGATTTTATGTTTAACTGATAATAAGATTTCAAATACGCCAATTACGGAAATATTTCCACAAATTTACACAATTATTCCGTGTTTTGCTCTACTCCAACAACCATCTTTTTATCCTTTTTTGGTGAAATATTGTTAATGTCAAAAACTGTCTGATAACCCAGTTTCACCACTTTGAGAAAAACGCGACAAACATAATATAAAAATTCAGGAGCCGCGATTTTCGCGGCTCCTGAGTTCTATCTATGTGTTTATGTCAGTTATGTATTCTTTCAGATTAGTAGTTCCATTCCCAAGCGATCTGGTTGAGGTTAGGACAAGCCTCTGTACGAAGGTCGGTGATCATGTTGTAGCGGCAGTTCACATAAGTAAGAGCCTGGTCGAATGATACATCGAGCATTGTAAGTTCGTTGTTGCTGCAGTTCAGACGCTGGAGGAAAGTCTGGTTGCTAAGAGTAAGAGAGGTAAGGTCATTGTATGAGCAGTCAACAAACTGGAGGTTCTGGCAACCTGTAACGGTGAAGGTGGTAAGATCGTTGTAAGAGCAAACGATGTCAAGGAGAGCGTTACAATCGCGAACTGCGAGAGTCTTCATGTTGTTGTCCGAGCAAACGAAAGTTGAGAGAGAGGGCAAACCCGATACGATGAGGTTAGAGATATCGTTATCATCGATGTTGAGGTTCTGAAGGTTTGCTACGCCTGCGAGACCAAGAGCGCTGAGTTTGTTATAACCAGCATAGAGGTTCTTAAGAGACTTGCAGTTTGTAACATTGAGAACTTCGAGGTCGTTTGACTGGCAGTTGAGAGTCTTAAGTGTAGGTGAATCCGAAAGGTCAAGACCTACGAGGTGGTTACCTGCTACATTAAGATTTTCGAGAGCTGCAACGCCGGTAAGAGTGATTTCACTTAGACGGTTATTATTAGCTGCAAGTTTTACAAGCTGATCGCAACCAGTAAGATCCGCAGTGGTAACTTTGTTACGAGAGAAGTTAAGATCAGTGATTGCGGCGTCACCTGCGAAAGATACTGAACTAAGTGCGTTGCGTGATACGTCAACTGTCTGAAGAGCGGTAAATCCGCTTAGGTTAAGATCGCCTGCAAGTTTCTTGCCTTTCCAATCGATTGCAGTCACATGGCCGTTTTCAACTGTTACGCCTTCCCATGTAGAAGGTGACTTAATGTCTGTGATCTTAAGAGCCTGGGCATTTGTGGCATCTTTTTCAGCAGGAGCGGCAAGGAAAGCCTGAAGCTGTTTCAATTCGTTTTTGTCAATTTTCTGTGCGTTTACTGCCAAGCTACTGAGTGCGACAGCGAACAAGAGAGCAACTTTTTTCATATTAAAGTTCAATAAAGTGGTTAATAATTCTGCATTTCACAATCTCATTATGTTGATTGTACTATTCTAACATCGGTGTTGTAAAAAAAGTTCTCAAAACTTTAAAAAAATTTCAAAGAAAATCAGATTTGCGCCTTAACTTCCTAGAATGGAACCGGTTCGTCGGATGCATGGAATGCTTCCGGAGTTCCGCCGGAAAGAGGTGAGATCGGTGCAGACGCCCCATCGAGCGACATATTCAGTCGAGAGGGAGTCGATTCGACAACTGCCTCCCCACCCTCTTCAAGCCAATTTTCAAAGCGCGCAAATTGTGCGCGAAAGCGCATATTGACATCCTTAACCGAACCGCTACGATGCTTTGCAATGATGAATTCAGCAAGCCCTCGGATATCTTTACCGCTGGGATCCGTGTCGCTATGGTAATAATATTCCGGACGGTGAATAAAACATACAATGTCGGCATCCTGCTCGATCGCCCCCGACTCACGAAGGTCAGACAACTGCGGGCGCTTGTTATCGCTGCGGTTCTCTACCTGACGGCTTAACTGCGACAGAGCGATGATAGGAATATTGAGTTCCTTAGCGAGTTGTTTGAGCGATCGTGAAATCATACTTACCTCCTGTTCGCGCGACCCGAATTTCATACCGGACGCATTCATCAACTGCAGGTAGTCGATAATAATCATCTTGATGTTATGCTCTCTCACCAGACGGCGAGCCTTGGTTCGAAGTTCGAACACCGAGAGCGAAGCCGTATCATCTATATATAAAGGAGAACCATTGAGATGTTTTATGCGAGCCATTAACTGATCCCACTCAAGTGACGTCAGTTGACCGCTCTTTATCTTCTCACCAGGCAGCTCGCACACATTCGAGATAAGACGATTGACAAGCTGAATATTACTCATTTCAAGAGAGAACACTGCGATCGGAATACTGTAATTCACCGCCATATTCTTGGCCATAGACAGCACGAATGCGGTCTTACCCATAGCCGGACGAGCCGCAATGATGATAAGATCTGAATTCTGCCAACCGGAGGTTACCTTGTCCAGTTCATGGAAACCTGTCTGAAGACCACTCAGACCTGATGTACGGTTGGACGCAGCCTGAATCTGATCAAGAGCTGAAGAAATTACAGGATCTATCTGAGTGACATCCTTCTTGACATTGCGTTGAGATATCTCGAACAACTTGCCTTCCGCCTCCTGAAGCAGGTCATCGACATCAATACTCTCATCGAATGCATTATTCTCTATCTGTGCTGCAAACGAGATAAGCTCGCGAGAAAGGTACTTCTGGGCAACAATTCGGGCGTGAAACTCGACGTGAGCAGCCGAGGTAACGTTAGAAGTCAGTTGCACGACAAAGGCTGCACCTCCGACCTCTTCAAGGGTATCGTTCAGTCTCAACTGCTCGGTAACCGTGAACAAGTCTATCGGGCGCTGCGCTGCGCCGAGACTCTGAATAGCCTCGTAAACTTTCTGATGCGCAGGTTCATAAAAACTTTCAGGTTTGAGAATGTCACATACAACAGTGTACGCATCCTTCTCAATCATTAACGCGCCAAGGACCGCCGCTTCTACGTCTGTATCGCGTGGCGAGAGACGCCCGAGGGCGTCAGTTGACGGAGCCGTCACTTTCCTGCGTTGGGAATTATTATATGTTCTGTTATTAGTGTCTGCCATGATTGATAAATTTTAGAATACAAAGATAATCCATCTATGAGCAGTTACCAACCATTTTCATTCAGAACTTATCACCATTTTATCACCATTCGCGTTAATCACGTCGTGTAATCCTTGCTCCGAGTGCATTAAGACGTTCATCAATATTCTCATAGCCACGGTCGATCTGCCCGATATTGTCAATGACACTTGTTCCCCGGGCGGACATTGCCGCAATTAGCATCGCTATACCCGCACGGATGTCAGGCGAATGCATGTGATTGGCTCTCAGTTCCGATTGATGGTCAAGCCCTATTACAACAGCCCTATGGGGGTCACAGAGTATGATCTTTGCTCCCATATCTATAAGCCGATCGACGAAGAACAGACGCGATTCAAACATTTTCTGATGAATCAGCACCTCACCGCGGCACTGCGTAGCAACTACAAGCATTACCGACAATAGGTCAGGTGTGAGACCGGGCCAGGGAGCATCTGCTATCGTCAGAACCGATCCGTCGAGATTGCTTTCGATCGGATAACTCTCACGCGCTTCAACACAAAGGTCATCGCCACGCTCTTCTATAGGAATACCCAATCGTCGGAAAAAATCAGGGATTAACCCAAGATTGCGTCGTGACACATTCTTAATGACTATCGAACTGCGGGTCATAGCAGCCATACCTATAAAACTTCCGACCTCGATCATATCGGGCAGCACACGATGCGTAGTTCCTCCGAGTGATTTACACCCGTAGATTGTCAAAAGATTGGATCCGATACCTTCAATGCGGGCACCCATACCAACTAGCATACGGCACAACTGTTGAAGATAGGGCTCACAGGCGGCATTATAAACTGTTGTCACTCCTTCGGCCAACGCTGCTGCCATTACTATATTTGCCGTACCGGTGACCGATGCCTCCTCTAGGAGCATATACGCACCTTTCAAACCGCCTTCCGGTGTATCCAATACATAATATTTATTATCCTTACCGGCTGAGAAGGATGCTCCAAGACCAATAAGGCCACTGATATGCGTGTCGACCTTACGACGTCCGATCTTATCACCACCCGGCTTCGGGAAATAAGCCTTGCCAAAGCGTGCCAGCAATGGACCGACAACAAGCAAAGACCCTCTAAGCGATGCACATCGCCCTACAAATTCCTCACTCTCGAGATAATTCAGATCAATCGTATCAGCCTGAAATCGCCACCGTGAGCCACCCAGATGAATGACTTTCACCCCCATATCTTTTAATAACGCAATCAGATTGCGTATATCGAGGATATCCGGGATATTATCAATCTCGACAGGTTCGGCAGTCAGTAGGGTTGCACTGATCACCTGTAAAGCCTCGTTCTTCGCCCCTTGCGGTGTGATTTCACCACTAAGCCGACAGCCACCTTCTATAATAAATGAACTCATATATAATTATGTATTTTTGTCGTTAAATATATTCCACCTCCGGCACTAACTCGACTCCGAAGCGTTCGCAGACTCGTTCAGAAACTTCTGCCGCAAATTCAGCCACTTCTATCCCTGTCGCTTTGCCGTCAATGTTTACTATTACCAGCGGTTGTGTTGGCCACACACCGACATGCTCTCTCTTTATATTTTTACAGCCTGCTTTATCAATTAGCCAAGCCGCAGAAAGTTTATATCCGCCACCCACCTCATAAACAGGCATTGTTTTAGGGTCAA
>CAZULD010000066.1:5227-11836 GCA_964621135.1 uncultured Bacteroides sp.
ACAAATTAGACATGAATCATTTTTAAATTCACCATAATGGGGAATTTTTAGGTCAATTTGGCTTATTGCACGCAACTCCGTCAACTCAAACGCATTTTTTTACTAATTTTGCAGAAATATTAAGTGACTTAATTTCTGCTGTTTTAGTAATGCTTCACAAATTACTCGTATCTTTATGTTGTTTCGGAGCGATTCTATGCTGCGAAGCCCAACAAACAGACGCCCCCATTCTTACTCTGGACGAATGTCTGAGGATTGCTCTCAGTGAAAGCCCCATAGTCAAAATCGCCGACATGGAAGTCTCCCGTACGGATTATTCCCGAAAAGAGACACTGGGACAACTCCTTCCATCAATCAATTTCGGTGCATCATATAATCGTACACTTGCAAAACAAGTCATGTACATGAACATGGACGGCTTCAAGGGCATGGGCCAGGGAGAATCGTCTGAAGAAGAAGTCCAATCGCGTGCATCTTCATCCGGAGGCAGTAACAACGGCATCAAAGTTGGCCTAGACAACTCCTATAACGCAGGATTCACTGCTTCTATGCCTTTGATAGCGCCTCAGCTCTGGATGTCGATGAAATTATCCGACAGTCAGATTCTCCGCAGCGTCGAACAGGCACGGTCTTCACGTCTCGAACTTGTCAATCAGGTTAAAAGCGCCTATTACACCCTCCTCTTGGCCGAAGATTCGCGAAAAGTCATTCTCGAGAGCTACGACATGGCAAAACTGAACTACGAAATATACACTAAGAAGCACCAGGTCGGGGCAGCGTCTGACTACGATGTGCTGCGCACCTCAGTTGCGATGAAAAATATCGAACCGGAGCTGATGCAGTCTGAAATAGCCATAAAACAGGCAAGACTACAGTTACTTATTCTTATGGGGCTTGACGCATCATTCAAATTTTCAACTGAAGATGGCTTGTCAGCGTATGAAGACACCATGTATGATACCGCTCTTGCCATTAATCGCGATTACAGTCTAAACCCTTCGCTGATGCTTAACGAAATAGACCGCAAGATAGCGGGACGAAACGTATCAATTCAACAATCGGCTTTCTATCCTACCCTTGCACTTTCGGCTAACTATAACTGGACGTCGATGAACAACGGCTCACCGTTTAAAAATTTAAGATGGACTCCCTACTCTTCGATCGGTTTCACCCTTTCATTCCCCATATTTGAAGGCGGACAACGATATTCACGTTTACGTCAAGCCAAGATTCAGGCGGCCGAACTGGTGCTACAACGCGAAAATCTGATGCGATCCATTGACTCACAAGTCACCCTTGCAATAGACAACATAAATGTCAACATCCGACAGATCTCATCGTGTTCCGAAAGTGTCTCAGAAGCAGAACGGGCACATGAGATTATGCAACAGAGTTTTGAAATCGGAGCGTCATCGTACCTTGATTTGCGTGACTCGGAATTATCTTTGACGCGCGCCCGTCTCGCACGTTTTCAAGCAATATACAACTTCCTTGTTGCCCATAGCGAACTCGAACTCCTTCTCGGGAACGCTCCCATTGATAAGTACGAATCTCAATCATCAATCCGCAATTAAACCAACGATAGATATAATTTATGATAACCTCTAATCGTCGCATCTTATATGCCGTGGTTCTGACAGTAGCCACATCCACCGTCTTTTCATGTTCTAAAAAAGAACAGACCCTAACTGAGAACATCGAGGCCGAGCTGCCTAAAGTTGAAGTCAGCGTAGTCACTGCCCGGGATGTACCTCAGATTAATGAATACACTGCTACTGTCGAGGCTGACAACATCAACAATATAGCACCTGCGACACCAAACCGTATCAAAACCATCAATGTCGAGGTCGGCGACCATGTACGTCGTGGACAGACACTCGTAACACTCGACGCTGCTTCGAGCGATCAACTTAAGATCAATCTTGAGCAGATCGAACGCGAGTATAATCGTGCGGTGAAACTTCTCGAGATCGGTGCAGGCACACAGCAAGCCGTCGATCAACTTAAAGCGCAACTCGACGCAGCGCGTACCCAATATGCCAATGTTGTGGAGAATACAATCCTCATTTCGCCAATCAACGGGGTTGTCACTGAGCGCAATTACGATCCGGGCGATATGACCGGTAACCTTCCCGTTTTGACCGTAGGCCAACTTTCTCCGGTTGTAAAAGTAATGATTAACGTTACCGAAAGTGACCTTTCAAAAATTCGCACCGGGATGCCTGTGACGGTAGCCTTTGATGCTTTCGAGGGAGAAACTTTCGAAGGTAAAGTGTCGCGGATCTATCCTACAGTTGACACCGCTACCCGCACCTTCCGCTCTGAAATTCTTATCTCCAATCCTGGTGAGCGCATTCTGCCGGGGATGTTTGCCCGCGTAAGCGTGGATCTTGGCAGTCGTAACAACGTTGTCGTTCCTGATCGAGCCATCGTAAAGCAGACAGGTTCCGGCAATCGCTACGTCTACGTTCTGCATGACGACAAAGTCAGCTTCGAGCGGGTCGAGATCGGTCGTCGTCTCGGAGATGCCTATGAATTAATTTCAGGTGTCAATTCAGGAGATACTGTCGTCATTTCGGGTCAGACACGTCTTGCCGACGGCGTAGAAGTAGATATTTTATAAGTAATTTTTCATCTTTAGCTAAACTTACACCTTTAAAGATATGAGTCTTTACGGCAATGCAGTCAAACGGCCCATCATGACTACGCTCTGCTTCGTGGCTGTCGTCATACTCGGTCTCTTTTCCCTGACTACCCTTCCGATTGACCTTTATCCTGACATTGACACTAATACGCTGATGGTTATGACAACTTATCAGGGTGCAAGTGCTCAGGATATAGAGCAAAATGTCACGCGTCCGCTCGAAAACGTCCTCAACTCAGTCAACGACCTCAAGCATATCACATCGAAGTCGAGAGAAAACATATCGGTCATCACCCTCGAATTTGAATATGGCAAGGATATCGACGTATTGACAAACGACGTACGCGATAAACTTGATCTCGTCTCTTCATCCATGCCTGACGATGCGGAGACACCGATCATCTTCAAGTTTTCGTCGGATATGATACCCATCCTGCTGCTTTCCGTTCAGGCTGACGAGAGCATGCCGGGTCTCTACAAAATCCTTGACGAAGCGGTCGCAAACCCGCTCGCACGCGTCAACGGCGTCGGCTCAGTGTCCATCTCCGGTGCGCCTAAACGTGAGATTCATATATATGTCGATCCGGTCAGACTGGAAGCCTATAATCTGACTATTGAGCAGATCGCCTCAGTTGTGGCTGCCGAAAACCGTAATATCCCCGGCGGTGCATTTGATATCGGATCAGACACATACTCGCTTAGAGTGCAGGGCGAATTTACATCGTCTGACCAAATGCGCGATATCGTTGTCGGCTCGCGTGACGGAAAAAACATATTTCTGCGTGACGTAGCCCGCATTGATGATTCGCTTGAGGAGCGCGCCCAGCAGACATTCAACAACGGTGTCAAAGGTGCTATGATCGTTATTCAGAAGCAGAGCGGTGCCAACTCTGTCGAGATCTCCAATAAAGTCTTGAAAATGTTGCCGTCGCTGCAGAAACGTTTGCCCTCTGATGTCAAACTCGGCATCATTGCTGATACGTCTGATAATATCCGCAACACGATCGCTTCGCTTGTCGAGACCGTCCTCTATGCATTGCTCTTTGTGATTATTGTCGTATTCTTCTTCCTTGGTCGATGGAGGGCAACTCTGATCATCACTATAACGATCCCAATCTCTTTGATCGCATCGTTTATCTATCTTGCGGTAACGGGCAATTCTCTCAACATCGTCTCGCTATCCGCACTTTCCATATCGATCGGTATGGTTGTCGACGATGCTATCGTTGTACTTGAAAACGTAACCACTCACATAGAGCGTGGCTCCGATCCCAAACAGGCTGCTATTCATGGCACAAATGAAGTTGCAGTCTCCGTCATCGCCTCCACTCTTACCCTTATTGCCGTATTCTTCCCACTTACGCTTGTGACAGGCATGACTGGTGTGCTTTTCCGTCAGCTTGGCTGGATGGTAACCATTATGATGATCATCTCTACCATCTGCGCGCTGTCACTCACTCCGATGCTTTGCTCTCTGCTACTCAGGAAGAACACTCGCCACGGCAAGATTTACAATGCGCTCTTCGGGCCTATTAATCGCGGATTGGATGCTTTCGACCGCGGCTACGGAAGTCTGCTCACATGGGTAGTCGGTCACAAACTGATCACTATAATTATATGTATCTCAACTTTCGTCGGCTCGATCTTCCTTATGAAGCATGTCGGCACAGAGTTTTTCCCGACCGCTGACGACGGTCGCCTCAGTGTGAGTCTCGAACTGCCTATCGGCACACGTGTCGAGCTATCTCAGGACGTCACCGACAGACTTGTCAAGGAATGGCAGGAAAAATATCCTGAGATCAAAGTTATAAATTATACAGTCGGAACTGCCTCAAGCGACAACACCTTCGCGTCGCTGCGTGACAACGGCTCACACATCGTGTCGATGAATATTACTCTGGTCGATCCCGGATTGCGCGACCGCGGCATCGTCGAAATAGCCGGTCTTATGCGCGAGGATCTGAAATCATATCCTCAGTACAAAAAGGCCCAGGTCAAGGTCGGCGGCAACATGGGCGGCATGGGCGGTCAGGCCTCTATCGACTTTGAAATTTACGGATATAACTTTTCAGAAACCGACTCGGTTGCCCAGACCCTTAAAAGTGTACTTGAGGCCATCCCGGGCACAGCCGATGTAAACATATCCCGCTCTGACTATCAGCCGGAATATCAGGTCGATTTTGACCGTGAGAAACTCGCCCTTTACGGTCTCAACCTCCAGACCGCAGCGACATATCTGCGTAACCGCATCAATGGTTCTACAGCCTCTCGTTTCCGCGAAGACGGTGAGGAATATGACATCAAGGTGCTCTACGATCCCGACCACCGCACATCAATTGACGACATTGAGAACATACTCATCTACAACTCGGCAGGCAAAGGTGTACGTGTCCGTGATGTCGGTAAAGTTATCGAACGCTTCACCCCTCCCACCATCGAGCGTAAGGACCGTGAACGTATTATAACTGTCAACACTGTGGTTCAGGATGTTCCGATGAGCGAGGTTGTCATCAAGGCACAGGAAGAGATCGAAAAAATGGATATCCCTCAGGGGGTATCTATCCAGCTCGCAGGAAACTTCGAGGACCAGCAGGACTCATTCCGCGATCTTCTTATGCTGGCAGCTCTCATCATTATCCTCGTCTACATCGTTATGGCAGCCCAGTTCGAAAGCTACACCTACCCCGCCATCATCATGACATCACTCCTTTTCGCCTTCTCGGGTGTGTTTATCATATTGTATCTTACCGGCCACTCGCTGAACGTCATGTCGATGATCGGAGCCATCATGCTCATCGGTATAGTCGTCAAAAACGGTATCGTGCTCATCGACTATATCTCGCTTAACCGCGAAAGAGGTATGTCGATCAGACGTGCGGTTATCGACGGTGGCATGTCACGACTCCGCCCCGTAGTGATGACTACTCTGACAACTATTCTCGGCATGGTTCCGATGGCTGTAGGTTCAGGTCAGGGTGCTGAGATGTGGCGCCCGATGGGTACAGCCGTCATTGGTGGTCTTACGTTCTCCACTATCCTTACCCTATTGTTTGTCCCGGTACTTTACTGCGTATTCGCCCATAACGGCATACGCAATTCGCGCCGCAAATTCCATAAATCTCTGAAAAAATGAAATCAGTACTTATAACATTCGACCAGGCCCATTACGACCACATTGTCGATCTGCTTGAGCGCAACAACTGCCGCGGATTTACTGCGTGGCCACAGGTTTCGGGACGCGGCTCCCGCACAGGCGAACCGCATTACGGCTCTCACGCATGGCCCTCGCTTGCGTCTGCGATCATCACTATGGTCGAAGATCACCGCGTCGATCCCCTGCTCGACCGCTTGCGTGAGCTTGACGACGAACGTCCCAAACTCGGACTGAGAGCCTTCGTGTGGAATATCGAGAAGACTCTTTGATTTCCATAATTTATTTCAAGGCATTTTTATCCTCAATATTTGACTGACTCAAAAAAATTTCGTTACTTTGCCTTATCAATGCATAACAAGGCAAATTTAACAATACACATTTAAACTTATATGAAAAAAAGCGCATTGCAGAAAGCCCGTGCAGCTTATCAGCCCAAACTCCCCATCGTTCTCACAGGTGCCGTTAAGGCCGTTGAAGGCAAACCGACTACATCGGTTGCAGATCAGGAAGAAATTCAGAAACTCTTCCCCAACACTTACGGTCTCCCCGAACTCCGTTTTGAAAAAAATCCCAATCCCGTTCCCGGCAAGCCCATCAACGTTGGCGTAATCCTCTCCGGCGGTCAGGCTCCCGGCGGTCACAATGTGATCTGCGGTCTGTTCGACGGCATTAAGAAGATCAACCGCGACAGCCGCCTCTTCGGTTTCACTATGGGCCCCGGTGGTTTTGTAGATCACAAATACATTGAGCTCACAGCTCCTATCATCGACGAGTACCGCAACACCGGCGGCTTTGACATCATCGGTTCAGG
>CAZULD010000067.1:0-11478 GCA_964621135.1 uncultured Bacteroides sp.
ATCTTATAGTTGACGCCTGTATAGAACAGGATACGTTCTGAAGTAGTCGTTTTACCGGCATCGATGTGAGCCATGATACCGATATTTCTGGTGTATTTAAGTAATTCGTCTGATTTAGCCATTTTGAATATTCCGATGGAAATTTATTATCAATGAGATTAAAATTAGAAGCGGAAGTGAGCGAATGCGCGGTTAGCTTCAGCCATCTTGTGCATATCTTCCTTGCGCTTGAATGCACCACCCTGATCGTTGAATGCGTCTACGATTTCGGCAGCGAGTTTGTCGGCCATAGTTTTGCCGCCACGCTTGCGTGCATAAAGGATAAGATTCTTCATTGAAATAGATTCCTTGCGGTCCGGACGGATTTCAGTGGGGACCTGGAATGTAGCACCGCCCACACGGCGCGATTTTACCTCAACCTGAGGAGTAACGTTTTCGAGAGCTTTTTTCCAGATCTCGAGGGCGGTCATTTCTTCGTTAGGCAACTTAGACTTCACAGTCTCAAGTGCGTCATAGAAAATAGTGAAAGCTGTGTTCTTCTTGCCGTCATACATCAGATGGTTGACGAACTTTGTAACTCTCACGTCATTGAAAACAGGATCGGGAAGGATGATCCGTTTCTTAGGTTTTGCCTTTCTCATTGTTTGAAATGATGTTGTGGTGTTTTTGATTGCTTGGTTGCTTTCTTCTTCTTTTGACTTCAGCCCGTCCTCCGACGTAGCTTACTCAACCTGATTATAAGGCAGCTTTTCAAGAAATTCAAAAACGAGTTAATCTAATAAATTATTAAAAATTCACTCGCGGTGCGTTCAGTTAACTTCACCCGGACTTGCGGTCACGGATTACTTCTTGGCTGCACCGGCCTTAGGACGCTTAGCTCCGTATTTCGAGCGACGCTGAGTGCGGTCTTTAACACCGCTGGTATCGAGTGTACCACGAACGATATGGTAGCGAACACCGGGAAGGTCTTTCACACGACCACCGCGAACAAGCACAATTGAGTGCTCCTGAAGGTTGTGACCTTCACCGGGGATGTATGAGTTGACTTCTTTACCGTTTGTGAGGCGCACACGGGCAACCTTACGCATTGCCGAGTTAGGCTTTTTGGGAGTGGTAGTGTACACACGCACACACACGCCGCGACGCTGCGGGCATGAATCGAGTGCGGGAGACTTACTCTTGTCCTCAAGAGCCACACGTCCTTTTCTTACTAATTGCTGAATGGTAGGCATCTTAGTTTGTTTAGTTCTTAAATGTTTTTTATCTCTTTCTTATTACTATTAAATTCTATTTATCAGACGCCACAAAACCCAGCTATCGCACTATCGTTGAACAACTTAGCGACAGACAGGGGCATGCAGAGCCTTTTAAACCGCTGCAAAATTACTATATTTTTTTGTAATATCCAAATATTTTTACATTGAAAATCAAAATTTTACTACCTTTGCACCAGAATCGATCACAAATCACATTTTCAAGTCATGCAAAATCAAAATACGGCGGCCGAGCGCCGCGGTTGGGTCGACGCTCTCAGAGTCGTCGCGTGTTTCATGGTAGTTTTTTCACATTGTTGCGACGGTTTTGTCGGATGTTTTGACCTCGAGAATCCTTCGTTCATAACAGGCGTGGCATTCGGAAGTCTGGTCAGACCGTGCGTACCGCTTTTCGTGATGATGACGGCTGTACTCCTCCTGCCGCTTCGTCCCGAAACCACACTATGCGATTTCTACCGTAAACGCATAGGACGCATATTGCCGCCGCTGATTTTCTGGTCAATCGCCCTGCCGGTAATGTTTTACATCTACTTCGCGCTGATCAATCCCGCGGCTGCCAATCCGATGGTCGATGCTTCAGGGTATACCCCCGACACATTGCTACGCAGGATCTGGATGATGGTTTTTAATTTCAACTTTGACACCGTTCCATTATGGTATCTCTATATGCTGGTAGGGCTGTATCTGATCGCACCAATCCTTAACGCATGGCTGGTTTCGGCATCAAAACGCGACATTGAAACCGTGCTGAAAATCTGGATATTCACTCTTTTTATACCATATATAAGATTATTGATTCCCAACATCGGCTACGAGGGCAACTTCGGCAACATGGAGATCTTCGGAGCATGCGACTGGAATATCTACGGCACCTTTTATTATTTAAGCGGCTTTATCGGATATATGATTCTCGTGTTCTATCTGAAGAAGTGGCCGCTGCAATGGAGCGCAGGCAATGCTACAGCAATAGGCACGGCCATGTTCATCACGGGCTTTGCCATAACCTTTCTCGGATATCTTGCCGTGCAGCAGGTTCATCCCGGCGACTACGCATTCCTTGAAGTGATATGGTACTTTACCGGTATCAACGTGTTCTTGATGACGTTCCCGATCTTCCTATGGTTCAGCCGAATGACATTCACTGCGCCGCGCTGGCTGACGGGACTCGCCAAATTGACATTCGGCATCTACCTCTGTCATTTTGTGTTTGTCTTCATATCATTCGAACTATTCAACTGCCCGTCATGGCACCCGGCCCTGCGCATAGCGGCGATGGCGCTCACAAGTTTCACCGTCGCCGCCACACTCACTTGGGTGATCCGTCTTTGGCGTCCTACCCGCCGATTGGTAGACTAAGAACGTTCGAAAAGCACTGTAGCCGACTGCCACTCCGAAGCAGCATCGAGAAGCTCGAGCACCTGAGGCCATGCTTCAACAGGAAGGAAGCGGCGATCAAAACGCATGATGACCTCTGCGACAAGGGCATTATCGTCCAGTCTTGCGGTGACGGCAAACATACCGGCCGAATTGGATACTTGGCGGCTCAATCCTTCGATCGTTTTTTCAGAGACAGTGCAGCCTTCGGGAATAGCAATTTCAATCTTATTGATATACTCTCGCGCAGACCGTGATACTATATAATCTGATCTTTCACGGTCTGAGTCGAGTACTTCTCCATAATCCTCACTCAATTTTCCGATAGAAACAAGAATGTTTTTACCTGCTTTTCGGGCAATATTTCTCGCAAGGTAATCAACATCATAAGCCAGCTTAGGCGACTTCGGATCAATGCCGACCGTCAATACGGTGCCCTTAACTGAATCCACTTCAATATGAGGATTGAATGACTTCACCTCATCTTCAAAATCCTTCTTCTGCTCTATACGCGCATCGGCATTACGGCGCGCTCTGTCGGCAGCTTTCTTTCCGCCTTCCTTGACGGCAATGTCCAGACCCATTCCCGCGAAATAATCAAGATAGGCATTGACAATATCCTCCTCAACAAGCACATCAGACGCTGCAAGTTTCATGCTGCCCGAACTGGATACATTGCGCGATACAACTGCATCCGACCCGTCAAGCACAACCTTCAGATTGGAATATTTACGATTTCTTGAAGCACGTGTTTCGGGAAGATTAAAGTAGACCGTATCATTGGGAAGATTCTTTTTCTTCTGATCTGCTACGGCATATTGCTGTGCACGGCGTCCGGTGAAATAAGGGTGAAGCTCGGAAGGCGCCATTACACCGCGTGGCGGAAAATAATATCGTTTACCGTCAGGAAGAGCCAGACCTGTCGTGAGCGAATATACCGAAACGACTTCATCAAGTGGCTCGGCCTTCGAGGATGTCGTCATTACCGTGTAGAGTGAATCACCGACAACATCTGCCAACAGACCCTGCAACTGCACATCGAATATTACAGGAATCACATCCTCATCTGCGCCAATATATGCAAAAGTCAGAAGATTATAGAGACAGTCTGTAACATCAGTCAGACTTTTTTCGCCTGATTTATACATATCGGCAAGTTTCTTAGAAACCTTCCATCCATTTTTCAGAGTGGACCGTAGCATTTCCGCCCCCAGATCTTTATGATAGAAACTCCAGCGCAACTTCCACCTGTCGTTTTTAATCCAGTTCGCATCAGGATTAGGCCGAAGTCCGACGGCTTTCGAACTCTCGGGGATATAACCGTCGGCGCGATAATTGAAAACATAGAGCTTTATCATGGGCGACTGAATCATATCGTCATAGTATAGACGCGGCGTGGCGGGCACGTCTTTTAGCTCCATGTCAAGATTAAAATTACCTGCGCCGTCATACAGTCCGGCAAACTCCGGCGCACCGTTGAGCGAACGATAGCTCGACGACAGCGATCCGTCGATCAGCCAATGGATTGAATAATTCATCACCGGATAATCTTCGCGCAACACAAAAAGCATCGGCTCCGGCTGAACATTGTGGAGATCCTGACTGATATAATAGAACATATCAATTATATCCCCTACTTCAAGACCCGGAACAGCAATTTTGTTACGCACATCCTTATCCTTCTTACCATCCTTTACTTCGATGTAATCATCCGTATTTACATCTACGATCGTTCCGTCGGGTTTAATAATCCTCACTCCGATCACAGCTTTGAACTTTCCCATACCTTTGCGAGACTCAAGAGTGGCATGAGTGCGATATTCATACTCAGAAAACTTTTCGAGAGCAGACCGATCATTAATATAGATGAGTTTTCTCTCGAGATCACCAACCTCGAGATAGCCTCCTTCGGAATATCGGAGCGTACCGGGCATACGGACAACACCCGCATCGCGCATCATTGCCAGATTATCATAAACAGCGATATATACGGCAGACTCGTTCTTATATTTCTCGGGGATTTCCCGCACTTCAAAAGCCGGCAATTCCATGGAATAAACCCAGTCTTTGGTATCCTCCACGAACTGACGGTAATCGGAAGTTTCGTCTGCACGAACTGTAAACGAAAGCATTGTTGCCAACAGCATCAATGCAACCAAGGATTTGTTGATTTTTTCCATAGCTGTATGAATTTATAATTTTAATAATTCTATCTGATGATTTGAGGCGTCGGTCCATTCCGAAAAGATTCGGTTCCACTCCGTCAGCTCACTCAATGGAATCCTGACAGACTCAATTTTCAGTGTTTTAACAAGCGTCACATTTCCATCATGTTCGGTGAACTCACATTCGAGTTGGACATCGCCGCAACGACCCTGATAGTTTTTGGGGAGTTCACCCAATTTGTAACCCTCAGGTATCGCTAAAGTCGATCTTCTGACAATTTTGCAAGGGAACGGGAATTCATAATCGCTCCTTCGGTCGGCCAGATCTATTCTTCCGACAAATGTATCAGATTCCGGACTAATATCTACATACAATGCCTCACCCGTGTCAGCCACTGCAGCCGGATCAGTGAGTCCGGAGACAGAAATTTCATAAGTACCATCTGCCTTATATCCGGCCTTTATGCTATCCGGATTTACTTTCGCGCTGCGACGAGGCTTAACCTGCAAGACGAGCACATCGGATTTATAATTGCGGTCGACACCATAGAGTGAGGTAAGGAGCGCTTCCATTATATCTCCCTTGAAAAGTTGATTTCCACTGCCTGTCAACACACCGTCTTTTATCTCATACTCATAATCATATTCTTCCGTCGAGGAATCATAAGGCAACTTCGGCACATCGACCATTTTATAGCCATCCGATGTGAACATCATCGCATCCTTGCCCTGTATGCCACACGGTATGTCACGCGAAGAGATGTATTCGCAGGTGGCATCAAGAATCAGGGTATCGTTTTCAGCCGGGACTATACATATCATGTGGTTGGTAGCTCCGAGCGAAGGCATTTCCGAGATCTTGTATGGAATATGCTTTGTACCGATAGAAGCGATATTTGCTTCAATACCGACGCGGTTGAGCAAAGTTGCCAGCAGCAACGCCATGCCCTTACAGTCACCATAATTCTTGCGCAAAACTTCAGCAGGTCGATCGGGACGATAGCCGGCCTCACCCTCTTCATATGCAACATAGCGGACCTTACGTTGGACATATCTGTAGATACTGTCGATAATGGCATCTCGTCCGACTGCACTGCCAATAGCATCGGCAAGCACAGCCCTGACATCGGGAATAACCGTGTCTACGTCGAGGGTCTTACGACGATATTCGTATAGTCGATCTGTATCAGGGAAATAACCCTTTAATACAATGTAGGGATCTACCTCCAATGAAACAGGCGCTGACTTATCCGAACACAATGCCGGAAGATCATTTATTGTGTAGGTGACTTTTCTTGAGCCATCTATCTGGGTGACTTCCGATTTAGCGACTTTACCTTTCGGGAAATTAACTTCAAGCAATTCAACGTCCTGTAAGGATGACGGCAGCACAAGTGTGACTACTTTTTCTCTGATCGGATATTCATCAGCTAACGCGATTTCGGTTAGATAAGCCGGATCAGTAAACGTTCTTTTAAACTGAGACTTTGCCTTGTCGCCCTGCGATTTAAGTTCAGCCTTAAAAAAACAGATTTTACTATCATCGTGAAAAATATTGGTTGAATTGACGTTTCTATACTCCAACTTCCCACCACTCGCCTTATCAAGCGTGATCACATCATTATAATATATGTAGGGCTGGATGACACATGAATGACGGGTAGCTTCGTATATCTTCCTTTCGTCGGTTTTGACCACAAGATTGCCGGTCTTATCTTCTGTGAAGATATACTCTTCTTCAACCTTGGTCAAAACTACATTATCCGGTTTAGCACACCACGCAGCAAACGGAAGTAAACATGTAAAAACAGATGCCAGCAGTTTCTTCATATTTTTGGCTTAGATTTGGTTTTACGTTCACAAATATAGCAACTATTTCTACATTTCGCCACAAAAAAGCCAAAAATCGTTCCTCTTTCTTCAAAACAGAGGCACTTGCTGTCAAAAACTTCAGAATTTTTCTGCCGCGGCAAAGGAGCAGCCGCGGAGGTCTTTTTCGGAGAATTGAAGTTCTTCAGCCGGTAACGGTAATTTGATTGCGAGCGTAGGATCGTCGAAACGGATGCAACGTTCGGCAGCCGGTACATATAAATTATCGACTTTGTATTGGAACGTAGCCGTAGGACTGACGACAACAAAGCCGTGAGCAAATCCGCGCGGAATAAAGAGCTGCAAACCATTATCATCCGACAGTTCGAAGGCTTGCCAGCGACCGAACGTAGGTGACGCGGTGCGTAGATCGATAATATAGTCTATTACCTTGCCCTCAGTCACGCGCACAAGTTTTGCTTGGGCCGCGTCGCCGGCTTGATAATGCAGACCACGGGCCACACCCTTACGCGACCGCGATTCATTATCCTGCACGAAATCCACGCGTCCGATATGCTTTTCGAAAAGGTCGCGTCTGTAAGTCTCACAAAAATGTCCTCGTGCATCGCCGTGACGAACAGGCTCGATAAGCCACACTCCGTTGAGATCTGTTTGGGTAAATGTCATATTAATGGTATATATTTGTCGCAAATTTACGATAAAATGAGTAGTTTTGCGCTATAAAATGCCTCTATTATGAATTATATCCTTATCGACAATGATCTGAGCCGGGCCAACCTCCTGCCTATGACTTATACCCGACCTGTGGCTGACCTGCGTGTCGGCGCGCTTACTCTTCAGGATAAATGGGAGCACAGACTACCGGGGACATACCATTATATTACGGCCGACTATCTGTCGGAACTCTTCCCGTGTAACGCTGATCAGACAGCCGACGATACGGTTACCATTTCATCAGATGTCATCGCTGATGACCGTCTGGCCGAGACTATACGCCGTCTTGCTCCCGGCGAAGCGGTTTACGACAGCGACGGGGCGATGATCGCGGTTAGATCAACCGAAAAGTCACGCTCTACCCTCCCCTTTGAGGTAAAACGGCTCCGACATCTGACTGATATATTTATGATGAACGGCGAACAGATCAAGATCGACTTCGATTTACTAACTGCCGGACGCACCAGTGCGCCCCTGAGCAAGACAGTTACGGTGATTGGAGATCCGTCGTTAGTTTTCCTCGAGGAAGGAGCCGCTGCCGAATGCTGCTCAATACGCGTGACCGACGGGCCGGTGTATATCGGAGCTAACGCAGAAGTGATGGAGGGCAGTACGTTACGTGGCCCTATAGTCGTCGGCGAACATTCATTCATCAATATGGGCGCGCGAATCTATGGCGCTACCACTATCGGGCCTTGGTCAAAAGTTGGAGGAGAACTTAACAACGTCGTGATCCACAGCTATTCCAACAAGTCGCACGACGGCTTTCTCGGCAACGCCGTAATCGGGTCTTGGTGCAATTTAGGCGCAGGATGCACGGCATCGAATCTCAAAAACGATTACACCGAAATCAAACTCTGGAATTATCCGACTCATCGTTTCGCACGCACAGGGCTGCAGTTCTGCGGCTTGATCATGGGCGATCATTCAAAGGCAGGTATCAATACGATGTTCAATACCGCTACCGTTGTGGGAGTCGGCGTCAATATCCATGGCACAGGTTTTCCGCGCAATTTCGTCGCATCATTCAGTGAAGGCAGTGCGGCCGGATTCAGCGATGTGTCGATGACCAAGTTTTTCGATGTCGCCGCACGCGTAATGGCTCGTCGCGGAATCGAACTTACCGAAGCCGACCGACGAATGTTCTACGCCATCCGAGACGCAGCCGAAAACTATAAGTAGCAACTGAAACTTTTACGGTTCAAACTTTTTCCGGGATAGTTACTCTGACAGAAGGGCGTCGACAGTTGAGACCAGTTTCTCCCCGCGAAGGTCACGATGCATTATTTTGCCGTCAGGTGCAAAAAGTATGATCATCGGAATATAGTCAAAGCCATAAAGTTTCATCGGCTCCATCCCATTTGCGAAAATTTGCGGCCATTCATGACCATCCTCTTCCACCGCCTTAGATAGATTTTCGGATTTATCCCACACTCCGACTCCCAATATTTCAAAGTTGGCGCTATCCTTTAATCGGGCATAGAGAGGTTTGAGCACATCGCGAGCTTCTGCCCGGCAAGGACCGCACCATGAAGCCCAAAAGTCGACCAAAACATACTTTCCCTTACCTACATAATCGGAGAGTTTCACATCTTGACCGTCAGATGTCTTTGCCGAAAAATCTATAAATGGCTGCCCTTCAGATGACCTTTTTATATTAGCAAACATCAGATCGTGATCAGCATATAATCTGGTGGATTTCAGCCGATCGGGGATAGAATCTTTTATGGCGTCCCAATTCTCCGGAGTTACATATGGCGGAGAGTAGTCCAACAGCGCAGAGTAGCCGACACCATTATCTTGGTTTTTTATTGCTGTTTCATAAATAGCCAAGAGCTCAGGCAGTTTCTTAGCGAGTAACATTTTGGAAATCTCACCCAGTTGTGGCTGCACGAATCCGTGAGATTTAAGTTCTTTATAGAAAAGTTCGAATTCATCTTCTATAACTTTTTCTGCTGCATATAACTCACGATATTTCCTATTCAGTTCAGAGCCGTCATACGGTAAATGGGTGTTGAAATCGACAGTTACAACACTGTCGAGTATGCAGTTACTAAAAACGTTACCATTCCATACGCGCACAAGTATAGGCCAGTCGTAGCTGCCGCTAATAGAAAATCTTCCATTGACAACTTTAGCGGAATCAATATTTACCGTTTTATCATAATCATGAAGATATATTGTTTTACCTTCCATCTCGGTAGGAAGTTCGCCCTTTACGGTATAGTCACCGGCTGGGGCTCTGAGACCAAACGATGATAAGGCGATAAGTGTAAATAGTGATTTCAATTTCATAATTTTATCAAGGTATAGATTATTACACCGCTAAGTTACATAATTATTATTTAAATTACAAAATGTTGATATATAGTTATAACAAAGCCTCCTCATCGTAGGGTGCGGAGGCTTTGTGGGTATTGTTCAGACTCTTGGTCTTAGAGTCTTACGATTGTCTGAACTGAGTGCTTACCGTTGAGGAAGTAGGCAGCGCGGATCTGCTCTGTACCGTCGGGAAGAGCAATAGCGTCGGTGTACACAGGTGACTTTGCAGTCGGTTCGCTGCCGTCGAGTGTATAGCGTATCTCGCCCTTGCCTGCATAGGGAGCATTCATCATCACTTTACCGTTGACAACTTTCACACCGGGCTGACGCAGGTGATAGTTGTAGCCATTGGCTTCCCATGCGGGGATTTCGCGATTGGCGATTACAGCATTGTAGTCGGCGTCGGAGTAGGTCGGAGTGCTGTTCCATGCACGTTCGGCAAGACCGAGCATAGTGGGCAGCAGGCGCATTTCGAGATCGGCAGCACTGCGGACGGTCTCAGACCATACCTGACCTGAGAGACCGAAGATCTTTTCACGGTCGCCGGGCTGCAAAACAACGAGTTCCTCGGGATAACCGCCGAGAGCAATAAATTCGTCGACAGGCGTGCTCCATGTCAGACCGCGTTCGTCAGGATGATAGCTGGGAGCCATATCGAAGTAAAAACGATTGACATTGCTGAGAATAAGGGGGTAATTGCCGTCGAGTGCCTGACGTGACGGGGCATTGGGAGTTGATAGTGACTGAGTCCAACTGTTTACAGAGTATGTGTTGGAAGCCACAGCCTCATCATAAGATGCCGGACGGTCGCAGACAACTTCCTGCCATCCCGAAATCTTCACGCCTTTCGCTTTCAACATATCGGAAACACGCTGGTTGAACACCCCGTGCATTTCGTGGTCAGAGAAGTCTTTACGGACACCATAACCCTCTGATGTCAAATTGAAGGCGCCATCGGGACGTTTGCCGGAAGTGCCCTGCTCTTCACGGTAGCGGTTAACGGAAGGTGTGCCGCCCCATGCGCCGCGGGGAACTTCATCACCGCCGATATGGATAGCAGGCAGTTCGACACCGGCGCGATTATAAAGATCGATTACGCCGTCATAAACTTTTTCAAGGAACGCATAAGTCGATTCAAGAGCAGGATTCATAACATTATCATGGAAGCCCTGCGCAGAGGTGTAGACTGATGTGTCGCCATCTTCGATCAGACGCAGCGATGCGTCGCCTGTAGTGCGGTAGCGTTTTTCCATTGCCTTGATTGCTGCACGGGCGTGGCCGGGAGACTCAACTTCAGGAATAACCTTCACGCTTAAACTGTCGGCATACTGGAGGAAGGCAATGAAATCGTCCTGAGTGAAATAACCGTTGGCAGTCCCTTCTGTAGAGTTTGGATTACCGTCGCCGGCATGGATCTGAGCAATAAAATCAGCATCATCAAAGGTGTAGCCGCGACGTGCACCGACCTCTACGAGTTCGGGCAGACCGGGAATGTCGAGACGCCATGCGTCATCGTCACTGAAGTGGAAGTGAAGATGGTTAAGGCCATAACGGGCAAGCAGATCTACGATGCGTCGCATCTCAGCAGGGGTCTGGAAGTTACGGGATATATCAATCATCACGGCGCGATAACGGAAATCCGGTTCATCTTCCACCACTGCATTGGCTACAGTCGGACCGGAGAAGCCGGCAATGAGATTTTCCGCCCGCTGACGTGCTGTCTTCATGAAAGCCGGAGCAGCTTCGACAGTCGCCGTGTTGTCAGCGATAGTGATTGTATATTTCTCACCAAGCGCAGG
>CAZULD010000068.1:0-8783 GCA_964621135.1 uncultured Bacteroides sp.
TTTCATTAACATCATTTAACTAAAATACAGTTGTAACACCGGTGTTTCAAGCTTGTAACAACCGTAAAAAGATGAAATTTTATTGTAACATCTCTGTAATTTCTCCACTCGTTCCGCCTCATCACGCTCGGTGTTTTTTCTTATATTATATAAGGTGTATATGCTGCCCGACGTTTGCGAGATAAAAAATATTGTCTTATCTTTGCAGCAACCGATTGAGGGATGACGGCATGGCCTGCCTTATTGCCGGGCCGAAATGCTGTCGAAGTTTACACTTTATTTGAACGTAATTAAAATTCAAAGGTAAAAGAGTCACCGACCGAATGTGTGACTCATGGCCTATGTGGCACCCCTATATATAATATATGTATAATTATGCAGACCTAACGGCGATGCCCGACACCGAAGTCGTGAAAATCGCCGAATCCATGGGATTAAAAAAACTGAATAACGCCGATAAGGAAGGAGTGATCTTCAAGATCCTCGACAAGCAGGCCGCCGATCACGCCATGTCGACAATGGCTGCCGGCGACGGCGACAACCGTCAGCGTGGCAAGCGCGAGCGCATCAACCGCAAGCCCGAAAAGACTGCCACCGCCCGCCCCGACGAGACCTCGGCGGTAGAAAACATCACAACAAAGACATCGGCCGACGGCACGCAGCAGACCACCAAGAGCAAGCGCGGCCGCAAGCCCAAGAATGCCCAGGCGGCTCCCGCCGTGGAGAAGGCTCCGCTCGAGATGCCCCGCATGGACTCGGTAAGCGTCGAGGAGCTCCCCGCTCCCGAGGCTGCCGTCAAGGCCCGCGAGCCCCGCGAAGCCGAAGCACCCGCAGTAGCACCCGCCACGGAGGCTCCCGAGGCAGCGGCACCTGCCGCCGAGGCCGCTCCGGCTGCCGCCGAGGAGCGCCCTGCACCCCGCAAGCGAGGCCGCAAGTCGAATGCCCAGAAGGCTGCCGAGGCCGCAGCTGCCGCTGCCGCCGCAGCCGAGCCGGCCGCTGACACCGAGGCTCCCGCCGAAACACCTGCCGCCGAACCTGCTCCGGAAGCTCCCGCACAGCCCGAGAAAGAGGGCGAGGCCGCAGCTGACGGTGGCTCCGACGCCGAGCAGCCCCGCCGCGACTTCCGCCCCGGAGCCGACAATTCGCTCGGCACATTCTTCCCCCGCGCCGAGGGGCGTCGCTTTGTGCCCCGCTCGCAGCGCGAGCGCGAGGAGGCCGCCGCAGCGGCCGCAGCCGCTCCGATCATCATCCAGGAGCCCGGCGCACAGCATCAGATAGCCCAAATCCCCGGCCAGAACAATCAGCAGGGGAAGAAAAACAAGAAAAACCGCAACAACCAGAACAACAATCAGCAGCAGGGGCTGCAGAATTACCAGCAGTTCCAGCAGCGCGAGCCGATGTACAACTTCGAAGACTTCATCGAGACATCGGGCGTCCTGGAGATCATGCCCGAAGGCTACGGCTTCCTCCGCTCGGGCGACTACAACTACCTCAGCTCCCCCGACGACGTCTACGTCACCCAGGGGCAGATCAAGAACTGGGGTCTCAAGCCCGGCGATGTGGTGGAATGTTCGATACGTCCGCCCCGCGAGGGAGAGAAATACTTTCCGATGGGGCGCGTCTACCGCGTCAACGGCCGCACACCCGAGTACATCCGCGACCGTGTCCCCTTCGAACATCTCACTCCCCTCTTCCCCGATGAGAAATTCAACCTCACGGGTGGCGAGTCCTGCAACATCTCTACCCGCGTGGTGGATATGTTCGCTCCCATCGGCAAGGGACAGCGCGGCCTCATCGTGGCACCCCCCAAGACCGGTAAGACACTCCTTCTGAAAGACATCGCCAACGCCATCGCCGAAAACCATCCCGAGACCTACATCATGATCCTCCTCATCGACGAGCGTCCCGAGGAGGTCACCGACATGAGCCGCAGCGTCAATGCCGAGGTGATCGCGTCGACATTCGACGAGCCCGCCGACCGCCACGTCAAAATCGCCGGTATCGTACTTGAAAAAGCCAAGCGAATGGTTGAGTGCGGCCACGACGTCGTGATCCTTCTTGACTCTATCACCCGTCTCGCCCGCGCATACAATACATGTTCGCCTGCTTCGGGCAAAATTCTTTCCGGTGGTGTCGACGCGAACGCCCTCCAGAAGCCCAAGCGCTTCTTCGGCGCGGCACGTAACATCGAAGGCGGCGGCTCACTGACCATCATCGCTACCGCGCTCACTGAAACAAGCTCAAAGATGGACGAAGTGATCTTCGAGGAATTCAAGGGCACGGGTAACATGGAGCTTCAGCTCGACCGCAAGCTCTCCAACAAGCGAATCTTCCCCGCTGTCGACATCATGGCGTCGAGCACCCGTCGCGACGACTTGCTGTTGCGCGACGAAACGCTCAACCGCATGTGGATTCTCCGCCGCTTCCTCTCTGACCGCAATTCGATCGAAGCGATGGAATTTATCAAAGACCGCATGGAGCGCACCCGCGACAACGACGAACTGCTCCGCACTATGGGCGACTGATCGCCCCGATGTGATTACGACTATAAACAACCACGGAGGGCTGGATTCAAATCCGGCCCTCCGTTATTTTTCATTAGAAATATTCTTATACTCAGAAACGTACAGTGTGATCTATGATCTCACCTTTGACTGACGGGTCCTGAATCTCCTGAGCGACCTTTACGCCTGCATCAAAAGCAGCCTGAAGATCTTTGGGGAATTGCTCTTCTTTTTGTCTGCGTTTGTCCGGCTCGGAGAATGCGCTCGACTCATATTTGGCATAGTCGCTAAATTGATAGGTGTCGAAAGCGGTCACGCGATGCACCGGCATGAAATAGAAAACGCTCAGCAGCCGCTCGGTCAATGCGCAGCGACTTTCTATGCCAAACTGTTTGAAATAATCCTCAGAGGCATTCATGGAGTAGAGCATAGTAAACGACACTCGTTTCGGCGCCATACTGACAGCAGGGTTGGAGTACTGGGCAACTGAGAATATCATGCGCTCCAAAAGGCACTTTGTGTAGGCATTGAGATCCATATAATATATCGGTGTCGCTATTGCCACAGCGTCGGCCTCACGCACCTCGGCAAGCAGATCATGAATGCCGTCCGGTATAGGACAGGTGCCAAAGAACTTGCCGCCCTTCATTTTACAGGAGAAACAACTGCGGCAACCGGTAAATTTAAGATCATAGAGATTCACTTTCTTCACCTCTGCATCGGGCAGTGCAGACGTAATTCCTTCGATCCATTTATTTAGAAGTTGGTCACTGTTCCAGCCCTTGCGCGGGCTACCGTTGATTGCTATTATCTTCATATAGTTCAAAATTTTTATCTTTCAATATACAAAACAACAGATTAATGCGTTTGTTAGAATATAAAATATTCTAAACGGCCACAAGAATGTTGATTTTTGCCTTAAGATATGAAAATTGTTGATATTGCTACAGTTACAAGAGAGAATCCCAAAGGAAAAACTTTTTCTAAGGATTTGTTTATTTACCACGGCGGATGGCATAACGAGGACGGAAATATAAATTACCGTCTTGATTCGCTGTGTCTTTGCATCGTAGAACGCGGTACTCACAGCTCAACACTGAACTCAAAGGATTATAATGTGCGAAAAGGAGAGATACTTGTATGTCATCCCAATGATTTCTACACAAATGTAAATTTTAGTGACGATTTCTATGCAACCTTTATCTATGCCAATCTTGATCTGATCTCGCAACATATCTCATCGCTTGAGATTAGGGAAATTTTAATGAAACTGAAAACAAACCCTGTCGTGAAGTTAGATAGCGAAGGGGAGGCATTGATCGGATCTTTCCTCCAAATCCTTCGTTTAAAAAATTCCCATGATAGCAATACAGCTACGCGCACCGTCATTCTGACCGCCACAGCATTGTTGATAGAAATATTTTCATTGATCAATCGCGAACCATTCCAACCTGCGAATGATAATATGTCTCAGCCGGCAATCCTCTATCAGAATTTTTTAGACCTTCTGATCAGTTTGCCACTCAAACCTCATGGCATGGCATATTATGCAAAAGAATTAGCAGTTACGCCAAAGTATCTCTCATCTGTATGTAAAGTTCAGAGCGGCCGAACAGCTAATGAATGGATACGGGAGTATATCATGAACGATGCACACCGATATCTCACGTCTTCCGATCTTTCAATAAAGGAAATCGCTTCCCGACTCGGATTTTCAAATTTCTCCTTCTTCTGCCAAACCGTCAAGCGATTCTTTGGGAAAACCCCACTCCAGATCAGAAATACGAAATAGAAAAAATCCCCTCGGCTTGGTTGAGCCGAGGGGATATGTGTTTAAATGGTACAGTTAAGAGTCGGTTTTTATTAGCTATTCATTCAAAATTTTATCTTGATATCTGAGATTATGTAGAATCCGGGAGCAACGTTTTCAACCACATTCTTGCCGGCTTGGAGAGTGATCACTGCTGCAGTGCGGCCATCGAGAGTGTAGAGGGTCTCGGTGCGGTCATCGGGAGAGTAGATCACAAGCATATCGCCGTCTTTTTCGATTGTGAGAGTGTCAACATCGGCAATTTCAGAGTCTGCACCTGAAGTCTGCACGTGAATGTCGGGGAGATTGGTAGCGATATCAGCCACTGCCACAGGTGAGCTTGCGTAAACCGAGAAGGGAGCAAGATCGACAGTCTCGTCATCGGCACCGGCAGGGTTAAAGTACTTGGCATCGTCGCTGAGGAGATAGGTCTCGGCTGCGGGAAGCGAAGCGGGTGCGTAGGTAGCGTGGAGTGAGAATTCCTTGCCGTCAACGCGGATCTCGGCGGGAGTAGCGGGAACCATGCCGTTTGTAGCAGTGAAGATAACCTTTGCGGGCTCGACTGTGCGGATGATGTAAGGAACGTTTGCTTTCACGGAACCTGTGCTTGTGAGCATGTCTGCGTCATCGGCAAGAGTGAAGAGGAGGTTGCCGGTCGCTTTCATCGCGCCTTCTTCAACAACGTTGATGTCGATTGTGTTGCCGTCGGCATCAGTGATAGTCTCAACGTCGAAGGGAACAACCACTGCGGCCCATTCTTCTTTTTCAGCTTCAAGGCTGATAGAGGCAGCTTCGCCGAGAGTGAATGCGTGGGGGATAGCGAGGGGATGACCCGGAACGATTACGATAGCGGCGGGAGCAGTGTAGATGCGGCCTTCACGCTCGGTAACAGTGCCGTCCTCGAGAGTTTCGGTAACAGTGCCGACAGAAGTCACGATGTAGTTGACACCTTCAGCGGGAGCTACTGAGCCTTCGTCAACAACTACGATACAGTTGGGGTTGAGACCTTCGAAGGCAGCGGCAGAGAGAGAGGTAGTGGAGCGGGACTTGGCGGGGGCGTAATTGTGACCGTCGGATGCGGCGCTGAGAAGAGTGATCGAAGTCATGTTGTCGCAACCGCTGAAGGCGCCGGCGCCGATCTCGGTGATGCCGGTGAGACGGACAGATGCGAGTGAGCTGCAGTCCTTGAAAGCACCTTCACCGATAATGTTGACAGTAGCGGGAACATCGACAGACTCGAGGGAAGAGCAACCATTGAACATGTTAGCACCGAGAACTTCGACTTCGGGAACAGAAACTGTTGAGAGAGAAGTCATGCCTGCGAATGAACCTTCGGGAAGTTCGCCCTTGTAGTCAGAAAGATCGAGACTTTCGAGCGAGGGGAAGCAACCGAGAGCCTGAGCAAATTCTTCGGCAGTGAACTCGCCTGCGAGAGCGATAGAGGTGACAGCGGAAGATTCTTCGGGATTGAGGGCTGCGATTTCGTCAGCGTTGAGGGTAGCACCATCGGTCGGGACAGCGAAGATTTCAACAGTCTTGCCGGCATTGGCGATTTCGACAGTGAACATACCTTCTTCGTCGGGAGTGAGTTCCTGAAGACCCGACATCACGCGAGCCTCAAGACCTTCGGTGTGTTCAGAAGTGAAGTCAACGCGGAAACGTACGGTTGAGTTTTCAGCAATGTCCTTGAGGACGGGTGCCTGGGCATCGGCGTTGTCATAAGCCTGGAAGTCAAGACCGGCTTCGTTGGTCACTTCGGGCTCGGAAATAGTGAAGAGAGGAGAAGTTGAGTTGAATGCAAGATCGTAAGTGTAAACAACGGTGAGGTTGTGGTTGCCAGCGCCTTCTGCGTTCTTGGCAGGGTTGAGGAATTCGACCGAGATTGTGCCGTCGGCAGCAGGCTCGATGAGATTGCCATTGTCGTAAACACGGCAGGGAACTTCGGGGTTGACGAGCTTTAGTTTACCATCAACTTTAATGTTTGCAAGGCTAACGTTGTCACCGAGGAATGATGCCATTGCTGCTACGTCGACGTCGTCTTCAGCCTTGATGCGGTTCGGATCGAAATTCACACCATAGACGGGATACTCTGCAAGGATGTTGTAACCGTGGCCTTTCCATGGATTACCAAAAGAACCTTCATTGTAGGCGGTTGTGTAGATCGAAAGATATTCTTCAGGAACGATAACTGTCACTTTCTTAGGATCTTCGTGTCCGAGGTTGTAGTAAGTGTACCAGAACGAGTTGGAAGTTGAATACGGATTGTGGTGAGCGACAATGCGACGACCGTTGTATTCGCCGGGTTCGCCGGGGATGCGGATAGTGGTGAGGTTGGTGCAGCCTTCGAACGCGCTGTTGGCGAGACCGTACTGGTAAACATTGCTTCCCTGAGGTTTAACGGGTACGCTGCGGAGATCCTTAGGCAAAGTTATTTCCTTGATGTTGGCGCAGTTCTTGAATACGCCGCCGGCGATACGGACAACGTTGTCGGGGAGAAGGATATTTTCGATAACTGCGGGGGGAGTAGTCATGCCGTTGGTGTAGACGAAGAAGGGGTGATTGATGACGTTTTCTTCGTAGCCATCCTGCTTAACGATCTTGACACCGCGGAGGTCGAGGGTCTTGATAGTGTTGATAGCAAAGTCTTTGCCTGTAGCATGCTGGATATCTGAAGAGTAAACCTCACCTGTGAGGATGACAGTGGCGCAAACATTCTGTTCGGTGAGCTGAACATGGAAGGTGCCGGGAGCAACGGTCATCTCGAGGACGCCTTCAGCCTTGGGATCATAAACATCAACGTCGAAGTTCATGTCTTCCATAGCAACGAAGGGATAGCTGACAGAAGTCTGGTTCTTGAGAACAGTTACACCGTTGACGGCGAGATCGACGCGGTAAGCGGCAGACTTGGGAGTGATCTTCAGAGTGAGGTCGCGTCCGCGCACTGCTGTGCCTGATTCGGGAAGACCGCTCACAGTGGCGTCGGCGAGTTCGGGGATGTTAAGGTTGTAGACCGGAGTCATGTTGTTGAGAGCGGGAAGCGCGTCGGTGATAGAGTCATCAGCACCGGCAACGGCCTGCCATACTTTCTTATTGGCGGAGGTGACGATGCGGATTGTATTGCCTTCGCGAACCTTAGAATCTTTTACGCAGCAAGTAACGTTGAACTTGTGGTTTTCGGCGGGGCCGGCTGTCCACAGGGTTACAGGAGAAATGAATTCCTTGATGTTGCCCTGAGCGTCGGTAAGAGCAGCCGCCCAGAAGAACTGATCAAAGTTGGCGGGAATTTTGAGAGCATTGACGCGGATAGTGAAATCCTGACCGGGAATTACATTGACTGCGTCGGTGAACATACCGATAGAGCCGTTCTTGTCATTGAGGATCCACGGTGAATTGTGATTGTGATCAATTTCGATCGGAGCGACAAGGTCGAAGTGGATAATAGTGTTATCAGCTACGGTAGTGCGGTAGTAGCCTTCAGCATCGGGAGAAAGAAGAGTCGCATTTGCATAGACTTCGAGGCGGTTGTCGTTGTCAGCGATATGAGTAGCAGTGAATGCAACGGGAGTGCCTTTGGCAACGACCCCTGTCTGATTGTCAGAGTCGAATTTCACGGCAGCATTATCCATGACGGCGAACATGGCATCGTCTTTCTCTACGATGGGATCCACGATGATGTTGGCGATGGTATTCCAGTTCTCAGCCTTGCTGTAGTTAGCGACGGCGCGCTCGTTGGGAACGTGAAGAGTAACTTCATTGACCTTGACACCAGAGAGGACACACCAGTTGATAAATTCAGCGCTTTCACGGCCGACATAGATGTCACGGAGCTTAGAAGCCGCTACGAAAATATTGTATTCATAGGTCTTTACGCCGGCGGGGATAGTGATAGTAGTGATGCCGCACTGGCGGAAGCAACCGTTATTGAGGCGAGTAATCGATTTCGGAAGAATAACTTCGTTGAGCGAACCGATACCGCGGAAAGCCTCACGGGGAATGGCATTTGCCTGATCTGTGCCGTGAGCTGTGATGTTAACAGCAGAGATATCAAGGCGGGTAAGTTGCATTGAGTTTCTGATGAAGGCGAAGTCGCGGGCATCAACTGTTCCGAAAAGAGTGAGTTCCTTGATTGTACCTGATTCTTCTTCTGAAATGATATCGGCAAGTGTGCCGGGAGCGCCGACCCAGATGCTGCGTTTTGCCTTAACGTCGGCAGCTTTCTGAACGAGAACGCTGACGTTCTGATTCTCGCGAACGTTAGCAATAGTGTAAGTGAAACCGTTGGGAGCGAGAACATAGCCATTGGACTTTACTGTAACAACATCGTCCTGAGCATTTTGTGGAGTAACGGTGAACGAGTAGTTCCAGCCGCGGATTACAGAAGGCTCACCTTCGACAGCAACACCTTCGATACCTGCGGGAAGATTAACGCTGAACGATGCGGGAGCATCAACAACAGTAGCGAGTTCGTT
>CAZULD010000068.1:8883-11163 GCA_964621135.1 uncultured Bacteroides sp.
CGGGAAGATTAACGCTGAACGATGCGGGAGCATCAACAACAGTAGCGAGTTCGTTAACTGTGGGAAGTTCGCCTGCAACGGGCAGCCAGTCGATTTCGCCTTCGGCGAGAGTAGCGATGCGGACAACATCACCGTCGGCAACTACAGTGCCGGCAGGGAGGACGCAGTTGCGGAAGTCAACGAAACCGTTGAAGAGTGTGCCCATAGACTGCATGGTGAAATTGGAGGGAGTGGAGAGGAGTGACTTCAGCGCGCCGTTACCACCGAAAAGAGCAACTGCGATCTTACCGTTGAAGTCATTGTATGAAAGGTTCTTCAGGTTGCCGACACGGACAGTGAAAGGATTGCCGGATGAAAGGTCGGTGAGATCGCTACCAATACCGGCCTGATTGCCGTCGGCAGTGATATGGATAGGTGACCATGCAGCGACACTGCCTGAAGCGGGCTTGATATTATAAATAATAGTATTGAGGTTGTTGTAGTGGTGAGTGCGGCTAACTGTAGGATTCAGAGCTGTGCTGAGGAAGAAACCGTTTGCAGCACCGCCCCAACCCCAGTTGAAGTGGAGATAATCGCCCTCATAGCCGTCGCACACGAAGGCGTGGCCGGCTGTAACGTCCTGACCGCAATATATTACGGGGCGGTCAGCGTCAATCTCAGCCTTAACGATTTCATCCCATGCCTGCTGAGTTGCAACATCAGAACGCTTTTTGTAAGAAACGCCGGGATCGTAACCGAAGTAGGTCGAAAGAGCAGCCGGTACGCGAACTTCATAGGCGCTTGAACCTGACATGGCATATTGAGTGTCTATACTCTTAGAGGCGTGGTACATGAGGGTGGCAACGGCATCGCCTTCGGCTGAAGTGTAGCCGGAACGGTAGTTGTCGTCACGCATCGACGCCCAATCGTAGGTAACGTCAAAGCCGACACCGTCGAAAGAACCGGTACCGACTTCGGGCCACTGATGATATTTCATAACTGTTGCCATAGCTGTGCCGACGCAGCCAACGAGAGGCTGACCGGGAATCATGGCATTGAACGGAGCTTCCTGGCTCCAAGCGGGGGTTTCGAGTACCTTGCGGTCAGAAGGCTGAGCGGCAGCCTTGCGGACCATATTGCGGCGCTCGGTAGTGTTAAAGCTGCGCTGTTCAGCCGGAGCAGCTTTTATTTCACGCTCCAGACCGGCCATCATCCACTGCATGGCTTCGGGGAGCTTATTGGCTACATAGGAGCTTTCGAACGAGTAGCCGATGACGGGCGTCGCGCTCGCCTCGGCTGAGACGATCACAAAGCCGCGATTGTCAGCCGCATTAAAAACATAATACAGAGGCTTTGAGCCTGACTTAGCCGTGTAAGCAGGTTCAAGAGTCAACTTGCCGGACATTTTACCGGAACGAGAACTTACAAACTCGGTCGCGATCGAACGCGCTTCGTCAATCGACACCGTCTCAGAATAAGAATAGAGGGTTGAACCCAGCATCAGAAGTGATGCCACCAGTTTGTGTAAGTTTCTGGTCATGATTTTAACAAATAATGAAAGGGTTTATGTTTTGAATTGAATAGCTTTAAATGTCATAATGTTTGATGACGATGCAAAAATACACAAGGTGCGTTTTAACACGATTCAAATTGTTACAAAATGATCAAATAAAAAATATCAGTCTAAGGTCAATAAAACATAATCACCTGACGACAAACATTTTACATTGTATTTTAGCCTATACTAAAATGTTTACAATTTAGAAACAATGATACAATTTGTAACATTTTTATTGCGAGACGAGATTTTCTTAGGCTACATATAGTGCGGCCCTCGATTTAATGTCGAGGGCCGAGGAAGCACATATAATTATATATGTATTTTTAATATTTATGATTTGATCCTTTTGCCTTGAAGGTAGAGGGTGGAGATGAAGGGGGTTGTGTAGGAGTAAGGGAGGAAGGCGAGGGACGGCAAGGGGCGGGTGACGATGAAGTTGGCTATTTTACCGGGAGCTATAGATCCGTAGTCAGCGGCGCAATCCATAGCGGCGGCTCCGTTGATAGTGACGGCGTTGATGGACTCTTCGGGAGTGAGTTTTAGCTTTATGCAACCGAGGGACATGACCATGCGCATATTGCCTGAGGGAGATGAACCGGGATTATAATCGGAGGCCAAAGCCACGGCCGCGCCACCGTCAATCAAGCGGCGAGCGGGGCCATAAGGCATACCCAAGAAGAATGATGCACCCGGAAGGACAGTCGCCACGGTCGAGGATGCGCTTAACAGGTCAATCTCAG
>CAZULD010000069.1:0-11127 GCA_964621135.1 uncultured Bacteroides sp.
TTATTGATTCTCCTCTCAGCCTCTATCTGCCATGCCTCCGACTCGTCCGAATTGTCTGACTCGTCCGCCCGACCATCACACACTAAAAATCTTCGCCCCCCTCCTCCCCGTCGTAGTGTCGCGGTATGCCGCGACTGCCACTTTGCCCTCAACTCCCTTTTTTCTTAGCGATCTTAGCGTCTCCGCGTGAGATATTACCTCTTACCCATCACTCAGCTCTCTGACTTCCCTTTCCCTTCGCGTTCTCGGCGTTCTTCGCGCGAGGCTTCCCGTGAGGCCTACCAAAAAACTTAGTGCAAAAAATCGCCTAATCATTTGTCTGTCTGAGAAAAAAATCTTAACTTTGCACTCGATTTAATAAATCTCATCATTACAAATTTAATAATCAAACGTTTAACCCAATGAAGTACGAAACCGTTTTCATTTTAACTCCCGTTTTGTCTGATGCTCAGATGAAGGAAGCGGTAGAAAAGTTCAGCAAGGTGCTCACCGACAACGGTGCATCTATCGTGAACACTGAAGAGTGGGGCCTCCGCAAACTTGCTTACCCCATCCAGAAGAAGTCAACCGGATTCTACAACCTTATCGAATTCGACGCTGACCCCACAATCATCAAGAAACTCGAAACAGCTTATCGCCGCGACGAACGTGTGATCCGTTTCCTCACATTCCGTCTCGACAAGTACGCTGCCGAATACGCTGCTAAGCGTCGCAGCCTCAAAGCCAACAAAGATAACGAACCCAAAGAAGTAAAGGAGGACTAAATCATGGCACAGGCACAATCTGAAATCCGCTATCTAACTCCGATGTCTGTCGACGTCAAGAAGAAAAAATACTGCCGTTTCAAACGCAGCGGCATCAAGTATGTTGACTACAAGGATCCCGAATTCCTCAAGAAGTTCCTCAACGAGCAGGGCAAGATTCTTCCCCGCCGCATCACCGGTACTTCTCTCAAATTCCAGCGTCGCGTAGCTCAGGCTGTGAAGCGTGCTCGTCACCTCGCACTCCTCCCCTACGTTGCCGACCTTATGAAATAACTTTAAAAGCTAAGGATTTACAATGCAGATCATACTCAAAGAAGACGTTCAGGGCCTTGGATACAAGGACGACGTTGTTGAAGTTAAGAACGGTTACGGTCGCAACTACCTCATCCCCCAGGGTAAAGCCGTTATCGCTACTCCCTCGGCTCTTAAAGTGCTCGCTGAAGACCAGCGTCAGCGTGCCCACAAGCTCGAGAAGATCAAAGCTGATGCCGTGGCTGCCGCTGCAGCTCTCGAAGGCGTTGCTCTCACTATCGGTGCTAAGACAAGTGCAACCGGCACTATCTACGGTTCTGTCAACGCTATCCAGATCGCCGAAGCTCTCGAAAAACTCGGCCACAACGTTGACCGTCGTAACATCGTTATCAAAGAAACTGTCAAGGAAGTTGGCAAGTACAACGCAACTATCAACTTCCACAAGGAAGTTTCTGTTGAAATCCCCTTCGAAGTCGTTGCCGAATAAGCATACGTCATATACCACTAAAAAAGGAGCTTTCCCCATTGCGGAGAAAGCTCCTTTTTTGATATCGGAAGTGTGTTTTTCCTTATATCAGAGAGATGATGTATTCCTTGGCGTCGTCGGGATCGGGAGCGATCACGACTTTGTCTTCACGGGCAAGCCAGCCGAGTGCGGCATAGACTTCCTTGTCTTTCAGTTTGGTGATTTTCTTAAGCTGTTTTACTCCGAGAGCGTCAGCTTCATTGAGTGCGGCCCATACGAGTCCTGCGTTGGTGCCGATTGTTTCTTTGTTCATAATAGTTGATGTTTTTAGTTAGACTCTGTAATCTCAACAATTTAAACGTTCGGATTGTTCCCGTAACTATAAAGTGTATACTTCTCTCCGCCAAAAAAGTCAGATAAATTATATTGCGTTTGGACGGATTATTGTAATTTTACGCTATAATTCTGTCACAACTTCACTCCGGCTTCCAGCCGAAAGATCACGATAAGCATGCAAGGCACAGTCATCCGAAATACAGGCTCACACTACGTTGTCCGTCTCGCAGACAACACCGAAATTAACTGTAAGATAAAAGGAAATTTCCGCATCAAGGGCATCCGCACGACCAATCCCGTCGCGGTCGGCGATGACGTGACCGTTTCTCAGCCCGGCCCAGACGGTGTTGCTTACATCACTGCCATCAGTCCCCGCAAGAATTATATCATCCGACGCGCAAGCAATCTTTCGAAGGAGTCCCATATAATCGCCGCTAACATTGACTGCGCTCTGCTCGTTGTCACGCTCGTCGATCCTCCGACGGCCACCACTTTTATAGACCGCTTTCTGGCTACCGCCGAGGCCTACTCTGTCCCCGCCGTCATTGCCATCAATAAAATAGACCTTCTCGAGTCGGACGACGACCGCGATCTCCTTGAGGCAGTCGACTATCTATATTCCTCGATAGGCTATAAGGTCTATCGCGTGTCGGCCCGCACCGGCGAGGGGCTCGACGCTCTCCGCGAAACTCTCCGCGACCGTGTCACTCTCTTCTCCGGTAATTCGGGTGTCGGCAAATCGTCCCTGATCAACGATCTCATCCCCGGCCTTGATCTGAAGACAGCCGAAATCTCTGCTGCTCATGGCACGGGCATGCACACGACTACATTCTCCGAAATGTTTCCTCTCCCTGGCGGCGGCAGTATCATCGACACCCCCGGAGTCCGCGGCTTCGGAACCGTCGACTTCGAGCGAAATGAAGTAGCGCACTTCTTCCCCGAGATATTCGAAAAGTCAAGCGAATGCCGTTTCAATAACTGCACTCATACCTGCGAGCCCGGCTGCGCCGTCATCGATGCTGTCGAAAATTCAGAAATCGCAGCCTCGCGTTACGCATCGTATCTCAGCATCCTCGAGGATGCCGGCGAAAGCAAATATCGCGAAGCCAATAAATAAGGAATTATGCCTTGCTGACCCTCCGGTAGAGGAATACGGCGATTATGGCATAGATTAAATTAGGTATCCACATCGCTACCATAGGCGATGCCTTCCCCGAAATGGCAAAGGCCTGAGTTACTGTCATAAATAAGATATAGCTGAAACTCAGCACTAAGCCTATGCCAATATTCATTCCCAATCCGCCTTTTACTTTGCGCGACGACAGCGCCATGCCGATAACGGTCAGAATAAATGCCGCTGCAGTCATCGCGTAGCGGCGCTGATATTCGACCTCGAATGATTTTATATTTGCCACTCCGCGCAATTTCTGCCGCTCGATGTAATCGGTCAGTTCCGGAGTGGTCATCTTCTCGTGATCATTTACGGAGATAAGAAAGTCGCGCGGCTCAAACGGTATGATGGTGTCGAGTTTTGATCCTTTGGTGATGATCTCACGTCCGTCATTGAAATCGCGGATCACATAGTCGCGCAACTGCCAGTTGTAGAGCGTGTCCCATTTGATCGACTGAGCTGTCAGGCGTGACTTTAGCTCCTTGTCGTCAAACGATTCTAAAGAGAAGCGCGACCCGATTTTCGAAATATTGTCATAGCGGCTCATATAGGCAATCTGACCCGGCGAGACCATCAGCATGATGTTTGAGCCGTAGTCGACGCGCTTGTTCTTTACATAGGTATTCTGGTATACTATTCTTTTTGCGTTGGCCGGGGGAATAACGTATGCGTCAAGCGCAAAAGTTGCCAGCGCAATTATCAGCGCCGAGAACATATATGGCCGCAACAGGCGTTTGTAGCTCATGCCCGTCGACAGCATTGCTATGATCTCGCTGTTGCCTGCAAGTTTCGAAGTGAAAAATATTACCGCGATAAAAGTAAACAGAGGAGAAAACTGATTGGCATAGTAGGGTAATGCGTTCAGGAAGTAATCGAAGATGGTCGCTTTTAGCGGCGCTTTCAGAAACGAATCAAGTTTCTCATTGATCTCAATGACGATAATGATAGCCAGCACCAGTGCGATCGCGAACACATAAGTGCCGAGAAACTTTCTGATGATATATCTGTCGAGAATCTTGAACATCGTTTATTACTATTACTTACAGACGGCGCATAACGCGTTCGACCATTTCGGTTTTCCACGATTTGAAATCGCCTGCGATGATATGCTTGCGGGCTTCTTTTACCAGCCAGAGATAGAACGCAAGATTGTGGATTGACGCTATCTGCATCGCGAGCAGCTCGTTGGCGATAAACAGGTGACGTACATACGCTTTGGTATATACGCGGTCGACGTAGCTCGGTCCGTTGGGTTGCAGTGGGGTAAAATCGTCAGCCCATTTTTTATTGCGCATGTTCATCGTCCCTTCGGGTGTGAAGATCATACCGTTGCGGCCGTTGCGCGTAGGCATCACGCAGTCAAACATATCTACTCCGCGGTCTATGCCTTCGAGGATGTTTGCCGGTGTGCCGACTCCCATTAGATAACGGGGCTTGTCCTTCGGCAACACGTCGTTAACAACTTCGATCATCTCATACATTATCTCGGCCGGTTCGCCGACGGCCAGGCCGCCGATTGCATTGCCGTCAGCTCCGAGCGAAGCAACAAATTCAGCCGATTCGCGTCGTAAGTCGGGGTAGGTGACACCTTGAACGATCGGGAAGTAAGCCTGCGAATGACCGTAGAGCGGCTCGGTCTCGTTGAAGTGCTTCCAACCGCGTTCGAGCCAGTGCTTTGTAAGGTCAAGCGACTTACGGGCATACTTTTTGTCAGCCGTGCCCGGAGGACATTCGTCGAGAGCCATCATAATGTCCGATCCTATCATACGCTGTATGTCGACGACATTTTCGGGTGTGAACAGATGGCGCGATCCGTCTATGTGGCTGCGGAAATGTGCGCCTTCGGGCGTCAGCTTGCGGTTCTCGCTCAGCGAGAACACCTGAAAGCCGCCGCTGTCGGTGAGTATGGGCCGATCCCAGCCGTTGAATTTATGAAGACCTCCAGCCCGGTGGATGATGTCCATACCGGGCCGGAGATAGAGATGATATGTATTTCCCAAGATGATCTGCGCGTTGATGTCGTCGCGCAGTTCGTGGATATGGACTCCCTTGACCGATCCGAGCGTCCCGACAGGCATGAAAATCGGCGTTTCGATCGTGCCGTGATCAGTGGTGATCAGTCCGGCGCGTGCATTACTGTCGGCAGTGGTGGCTACAAGTTTGAAATCCATATAAACTTAGGTCTACAGTTTTTTATTTAGAGAAAAGACTATCGGGATATGTTCCGTCGGCGTGAAGAGCGGCAAGTTTTTCTACCACTGTCGGGCGGTCTTCGGGATATGTTACGCCGAACCAGCGCGCATCAGTGTCGAGGACATCTACCGTCGCCTCGCCATTGCGGATCAGTTTATCGACAACCGAAGGAATAAAGAATTCGCTTTTTGGTGTAGCGATATATTTATCGAGAAAACGACCGAACTCACGCTTGGACAGGTCGAAGTAATCAGGCATCAAGCCCCAGAAATTCATCGACACGGGAGTGTCGGGATCGAGAGTACCGATCGAATTATCGCTTTCATCCACGAATATCACCTTGTGGTTGTCATCGAAGCTGATCTCACGGCGCTCGACAACTTTAGTCAGTTTGCCGTCGGAAGTCGTGCAGACGCCTCGCGAAACTGAGCCGTTCTCTGTCATGGTATTACCGACGCGGAATCCTACCATGCAGTATTCGCCCGGTTTGCGGTCGTCGCGCGAAAGTTCGCGGGCGATTGTCTCAAATGCAGCGCGACTGTAGAAGTCATCAGCATTGATCACCGCAAACGGCTCGTTGATAGTATCGGCGCTCATCAGTACGGCATGATTCGTACCCCATGGTTTCTCACGGCCTTCGGGCACTTCATATCCTTCGGGAAGAGCGTCAACGCTCTGAAATACGACGTCTACAGGTATAGATCCTTCGTACTTGCTTAGCACTTTGCTGCGGAAATCGTCTTCGAAATCATGGCGGATAACGAAAACGACGCGTCCGAAGCCCGCCTGAAGCGCATCATAGATAGAATAGTCCATGATTGTTTCTCCGTGAGGGCCTACGCCGTCGAGCTGCTTGAGACCGCCGTAGCGGCTGCCCATTCCGGCAGCAAGCACTAATAATGTGGGTTTCATTTAAAGTCTTAGTTATTTATTGGTTTATAATTTAGCAGTCGGTCTGCTACAGCGTGGCCGCAGCTAACCGACTGCAAAGTTAGTTATAATAAGGTTACAAAGCAAATTGAGTGTCTCTCTCGTTCGCAGAAATTTTTTCACGGTGAAGTCTTGACGTATATTGAAAAAATTGTGTAATTTTGCATCGCAAAACTGTCAGCGGCGTCTGACAGTAGGAAGATTACATCACCTCGGCAATTCGGCTGCTAAAGCAACGGAAAGTGATGGAACGGCTCTTCTTCCTTAGGTGCATAGCACCTTAAACCTAACATATTTTGCATCCCGTTTGCAATATTTTGACAATCAGCATTGTCTGTGCCCTGGACGTATTCCGCCGCAGGTAGAGATTATGCTATGTAGAAATATGCAAGCGAATGAAAATGGATGCGAATTACTCTCTCGTCAACGAGCCGATATTCACACTAAAGACAAATATTCAATCAGGACTGCTCCGTCAGGAGTGGCCGCTGACTTCGTATAGCTAAACCTTTATTGAATTCAATATATTTATAGGTAGGGGGCTGTGCATAATAAGTATGCTACAGCCCCCTAAAATCATTAATATGAATCGGTAGAAGGTGTCAGACGCGCTCCAGCACGGTTTCAACCAAGTCGCGGATCCCCGCCTTGTAGTTAGGGTTCGCAACAGTGTTAAAGCGGTTCGCGATAATAGAGCAGACCGTCATAGCCTTATGGCCCATCAGTTTACCGAGTCCCTGCAGAGGTGCGCTCTCCATTTCGTAATTTGTGATGCGTCGACCGTTGTGCTCGAACGCTTCTATCCTGCGATTCAGGTCAGGATTAGCTAACGGAAGTCGCAATTCTCGTCCTTGAGGCCCGTAAAATCCTACAGCCGAGATAGTATTACCTCTTACCATATCATCTTTCCCGATGCGGCTGACGAGCTCCGGATCCGCGTCGACTACATAAGGCTTTGCCCAGAGAGGATTCCAGTCCGTATGTTTGCAGAGGGCGTGTTCGAAATCGAGATCGGCCACATCATTTCGTCCAGCGTAATAATTCAACACTCCGTCAAAGCCGATAGCCTTTTCGGCGATTACCGGCGTGCCCAAAGAAAGTTCAGGCTGGAGTGCTCCGGATGTTCCGATTCTCACAAGGGTTAGCTGGCGCTTCTTATCTCGCACTTCGCGGGTTGCAAAGTCGATGTTGGCCAACGCATCAAGTTCGTTGATGACTATATCGATGTTGTCCGGACCAATGCCGTGGCTCAGGCACATTATAGGCTTTCCTTTATAGGTTCCGCCGATTGAGTGGAATTCGCGCGACGATACTTCGAAAGTTTTACTGTCGAAAAATTCGGCCACCATATCAACGCGCCCAGGGTCGCCGACCAGAATTATTTTGTCGGTCAGTTGGTCAGGATGAATATGTAGGTGAAAAACAGTTCCGTCGGGATTGATTATGAGTTCTGATTCAGGTATTATCTTCTTCTCCATGTCTTTATTATATGGTTAATTTAGGGTTATCACTTTCTGCCGGTGACCGCATATCGTCCGCCGGGAATGGTTATGATCATGTCAGCCATTTCCATTTCAAACAAAATTGAGCTTAAAGAGTTGACAGACATCCCCAATCCTACGCAAATATCATTGACCGTATGGTCAGGATGAGTCTCGATATAATCGGCAATAATTTTCTGCTCGGGAGTCATATCGAAACTAATTGTTGTCTGGGTCTCAGTCTTGGGTCTGGCAGTCCAGCCCAATGCATCTATCAGATCATCGGCAGATCGTATCAGCGTTGCAGTCTGATTGGCGATCAGATCATTACAACCGCGGCTGTAGGTGTCAATCGTGCGACCGGGCACAGCCATCACTTCGCGTCCGTAGGCTGACGCTATGCGTGCCGTGGACATCGCTCCACCCTTGCGGTCGCTTTCTACTATTATCGTCGCATCAGCCAATCCGGCCACAATCCTGTTGCGAGCCAGAAAGTTACTCCGGTGAATCGTTGCATCTGTCGTATATTCGGTTACTATCGCTCCTCCGGCTCCGACAATTCGGGCGGCGATATCACGATGATCCGCCGGATAGATCATGTTCAGTCCGTGAGCAACTACTGCCACCGTCGGCACGCCGTCTTCCAGCGCCGCTTTATGCGCCGCGACATCGATACCGTAGGCCAGTCCGCTGATTATTACCAGACTGTCGAGCGACGATGCAAGATCTGTAACAAGATGTTTTACGAAGTCTATGCCATAAGGGGTCGCATGTCGCGTACCCACTATTGATACCACATGCATGGCGTCGAGTTTGCAGCCTCCGGTCTGATAAACCATAGCGGGCGCATCATCGCATTCACGTAAACGTCTCGGGTAATTATCGTTACCTATGAATCGCGCGCAGATGGATTTACTCTTTATAAAACGTGCTTCTTTCCCAGCCCCTTCCAACAGCCCACATCTGTAAGCCGTGTCGCAAACCTTCCGGTCAAGTCTTGTCATGGCCGCCAGCGCCGCTTCGGGCATAGTGAAAAATGCTTCAGCCGATCCGATCAATCCGAGCAGATGAGTGGCCGTCGAAACATTGATGCCCTTTATCTTCGAAAAGGCTATCTCGGCGGTTAGACGTTCTACGGTCTGCGGTAATTGATCAATCGGCATTGGGCTCTCAATATTATTGGAGATAATCCTTGAACGCTTCAGCGAGAACATCGCCGCGGCTCAGGCGTCCGTTTTCAAGACACGCTACACTCACGAGCGATTTAACCACCGGTGTACCGTCGGGTTTGTAAATGTCCTGTTCGAAAATGAAGATAGGCCCTCTGCGTCTCATATTCAGTTTGCTGACAAAACTCTCGCCCAGTGTGAGCGGCGATTTATAGTCAATCTCTACACGAGACAGTACAGGGTCGATGCCGCGCTCGTGCATCTTTCTGAACGACAGACCGGCGCCTTCACAAAATTCGTGGCGGGTATGTTCGAGATAATGCAGATAATTGGCATTGTTGACTATGCCTTCGGCGTCGACTTCATAGTCGCGCACCTTCATCGGCAGCTCGAAAATATAACTTTTCTCATTCATAAGCACTTATTCAGTAGCCGGGCCAATTAGAATTATCGCGCCTGTGGTAGGGTCCATCTGAACCATGGATGATTGCTTTTTGTCAGTGAATAACTTCGGATCAAGGCCGAATGTTACTCCTAACTGAGCCAACGACACCTCCTGTCGGGCTATCTGATTACCTTCAAAAGTGAGTGCTACGACTGCCTGGCCGGGAATGTTATATGCCAAGCCGCCTTTAGGGAAGGTTTTCGGCATACCTTTTTCGTTGAGAGGTAGTGAGCCTTGCTCAAGAATATCTAACGAAATATATATAGGTGCACCTGACAGATTGTCTGCATCCACGATGCCGTCAATCGGAGACAGACGCACAAACAGTTCTTCACTTATGCTCTCGCTGTCGGGCTCAAATGTAACCGTAGACACCTTCGTATAAGTTTTGGTCGTACCGATGAACATTGCTTCCAATGCTGCTTCCTGAGCTGAAAGATTATCAAGGGCGAGCTGGAGCGATTTGCCGTCGGGAGGCGTATTGTCTGCCTGGCCTGAGATGAGATCCGAGCGGATCTCGCGCAACTCGAATATACGCTGGGCTGCAAGATCTGCACGCTTTGAGAGTGACGAACTCATCGTCATCTCCTGCGTTACGGCCTGACTTGCGGCCGGAGTCTCGAGGGGAGTCGGCAATGCAGCTACAGCTACCGGAAGTTCGGTTTCTGTTAGTTCGGCGACCTTATCGGTATTCACTGCGATCGGACAGTTATTGTCTGCGAGTATCATATACGGTGTAGCACCGGCTTTGAATTGCACCAGCCAGCGATTGTCATTGTCTGCCACTCCACGCGGTACGATAGTCACACTCTTGATCTTTACACTTTGCGACGGCTTCGTTATCGCCGAGGTCTGACCGAGTTTAAGTTTCGCATAATTGTAAAACTCACCCGGTTTTTTCTCGGTGTGCTCGGTCTCGATAGTGATGTCAAGCACAGTGCGGGGTAGGGTATAGATAAGTCCGTAATCGTTAGCCTTCGATGCTGTCAGGCGCTGGGCTGTTTGAGCTGTCACCGTTGAGGGAGTCAACGCCGCAACCGTCATGGCTGCCAATAATATTTTTGTTAATCTCATATATTTCTGATTTGAGTGCTTTTGAATTTTAGCGTTTATTTCATAATCTCTTTGATGGCACGGCCGACATTTTCCGCGACGTCGTCGGCTGTCACGCCGTAGCTGCCGTGTCGCTCTTCGGCCAGTCGACCTGCAATACCGTGGATGTACACTCCGACTACGGCTGCGATTTCGGGTTTCATTCCTTGTGCGATAAGTCCGACAAGGATACCGGTCAGCACATCTCCGCTACCCGCCGTAGCGAGCGCCGGGGTGCCTGAAGAGTTGTAATACACCCGACAGTCCGGACGTACCATCGCTGTATAATATCCTTTGAGGATGATGATTATATTGTATGTTTTCGATACTTCGATCGCTTTTGCGAGTCTGGCCGATGACGACGGTTGTTGCCCGAAAATGCGGTCGAATTCTCCGCTGTGAGGCGTCAGGATCGACAGTGTCGGCAGATAGTCGAGCATTGTAGGTCGGATAGCTATGCAGTTCAGCGCATCTGCGTCGAGGACGACCGGACGATTGTTGGCCGATGATATTTTTAAGAACGTTTCAAGTGCATCGATCGTAGCGTCGGCTGTTCCCATTCCCGGCCCTATTGCTACCGCCGAATAATCATGGGTCAGCTCAATGTCTTCTATGAATTCTTCCCCGTGATCAGCTTCAAAAAGCGCTGTCGGCACAGTACTTTGGACAATGTTGTAGCCGCATCGCGGCGCGTGGCACGTCACTTTGCCGCAGCCCGATCGTCCGGCTGCGCGCGTTGCGAGAACCGCGGCTCCCATCATACCGTAAGATCCGGCGAAGATTATCGCGCTGCCGTAGTCGCGTTTCGATGTGTTGGCGGCTCGTGGA
>CAZULD010000070.1:0-11112 GCA_964621135.1 uncultured Bacteroides sp.
TCTGGCGCGAAATGGGTCTCACCGACGAGCAGATCCGCAACTACTTCACCGGCCCTGCCCAGCTCCCTTGGCATCGTATGTCAAACGTCGACTATTGGCAGTCTCCTCTGCCGATGTCATGGCTTGAAGATCAGGCTGAGCTTCAGAAAAAAATCCTTGCTCGCGAACGCGAGTTTGACATGACACCTGTCCTCCCTGCATTCTCGGGCCACGTTCCCGGCGAACTCAAGGAACTTTATCCCGACGCCCGCATTCATCAGATGAGTCAGTGGGGTGGTTACGATGATAAATACCGCAGTCACTTCATCGAACCTATGGATTCCCTCTACGGTGTCATCCAGAAAAAATTCCTCACCAAACAGACCGAGATGTACGGCACTGACCACATCTATGGCATCGACCCCTTCAACGAAGTTGATTCTCCCGACTGGAACGAGCAGTTCCTCTCAGACGTTTCCAAGCAGATCTACGGATCTATCGCCGAGATCGATCCCGAAGCTACATGGCTTCAGATGACATGGATGTTCTATCACTCTAAGGACAAATGGACTCAGCCCCGTATCGAAGCATTCCTCACCGCCGTTCCCGACGGTAAACTCATCCTTCTCGACTACTATTGCGACGACACCGAGATCTGGCGTCAGACCGACCGTTACTATGGCGCTCCCTACATCTGGTGCTACCTCGGCAACTTCGGCGGCAATACCATGCTTGCCGGCAATATCGAGCAGACCGATGCCCGCATTGACAGTGTTATGACCGACGGCGGCCGTAATCTCACCGGTCTCGGTCTCACTCTCGAAGGTCTCGACGTCAACCCCCACATGTACGAACTCGTCTTCGACAAAGCGTGGTCTGACTTCCCCGGCACAGACAAGTGGGTCGAAAACTGGGCTCGTTCGCGTGGCGGCGATCAGGATTCACGCGTATTCGATGCTTGGCGCGTTCTCCACGACAGTATCTACACCCATCAGGCCACCTGTGGACAGGCCGTCCTCATCAACGCACGTCCCATGCTTGTCGGCACAGACAGTTGGAACACTTATCCCGATATTTTCTACGACAACAAGACCCTGTGGTCAGTTTGGCAGATGCTCCTCGACGCTGAGGTTGACCCTGCTAACCCCGGTCACAATTTCGACGTTGTCAATATTGGCCGTCAGGCGCTCGGCAATCTTTTCTCCGACTTCCGCGATAACTTCACCGCTGCTTACAAAGCCGGCGACATCCGCGCCATGAAATTGTGGGCTGCCCGCATCGATGCCCTTATCGCCGACTCTGACCGTCTTCTCTCAACCGTTCCTGCCTTCTCGCTCGGCAAATGGTTAGCCGACGCCCGCGACTTCGGTGTCACTCCCGAAGAGAAAGACTATTATGAAGAAAATGCTCGTGGCATCCTCACCGTCTGGGGTCAGAAAGCCACTCAGCTCAACGATTATGCCAACCGTGGTTGGGCAGGTCTCACCAATGACTTCTACGGAGGTCGCTGGCGCGCATTCACTGACGCCGTGATAGCAGCCGCTGAAGCCGGCAAACCTTACGACGCTAAAGCCTACTACGACTACATCACCGAGTGGGAGGAACAGTGGACCCGCGATTTCTCCAAGACCTATCCCGTTGTGTCAGGTGAGTCGCCTGTAGAGGTTGGTCGCGAACTTATCACGAAATACAATTCATTTTATAATTAAAACCTATTATTCACCCTTAAAAAAGTACCTCTCAAATCACAGAAACCAATCACAGAAATCTAAATCCAACATCCTCAATCCTTAATTATCAATCCTCAAACAACTCTTCTCAACCAATGAAACTGAACAAAAAATCCAACAACTTAAAATCTAACAAATCCAAAATCTTATGCAAAAACGTCAGCGCTTTTTAACGTTATGGAGCCTTGCCGCTTTGCTGAGTCTTTCGACCGGCAGTGTCTATGCGGCTGATGCTCCTGCGCCCCAGGCAGCTACGAGCAAAGTCCAGGGCCCTGTTGTCAAGGCGACAGGTACCGTGGTCGACGAACTTGGCGAAGGCATCCCCGGTGCCTCGGTCAAACTCGTAGGTAGCACGAAGGGTGTGATCACCGACATCGACGGTTCGTTCGCTATCGATGTTCCTCAAGGATCTAAACTCGAGATTTCGTTCCTCGGCTACACCCCTCATCAAATTGTAATAGACGGCTCGTCGCCCTACAATGTCGAACTTCGTCCTCAGAGCGAAATGCTCGACGAAGTTGTTTCGGTCGCTTTCGGTCGTCAGAAAAAAGAATCTGTGATCGGTGCGATCTCTACTATCGACGCCAGCACTCTCAAAGTGCCCGTCGGCAACCTTTCTTCGGCAATCGCCGGTAAGATCGCCGGTGCGGTCGTTATGCAGCGCACTTCAGAGCCCGGTTCTTCGGCTGACTTCTGGATCCGCGGTATTTCTTCATTCGGTGCCAACAACCGTCCTCTCGTCCTCGTCGACGGTGTCGAACGTTCGATGGACCTTGTCGATCCTGAAGACATCCAGTCTTTCTCTATCCTCAAGGACGCAACCGCTACCGCCCTTTATGGTGTGCGCGGTGCAAACGGTATCGTCCTCATCACCACCAAGCGCGGTTCCGAATCAAAGCCTAAAGTAAGTGCCAAAGTTGAATTTGGTTTCACTGATCCCGTCCGTCTCTCTAAGATGGCCAACACCGAACAGTGGATCGACTTCTACAACGACATTAATATTGACTATTCAGGTACACCAGCTATCTCTGACTACGAACGCCAGATGTATCTTAGCGGTGCCGACCCCGACCTCTATCCTTCTGTCGACTGGATTTCGACTATCTTCAAGGATCGCGCAAGCACAACCCGTGCTAACGTAAGTGTCAGTGGTGGTACTCAGTCAGTACGTTACTATGTCGGCGGATCATTCTACACTGAGGGTTCTGTCCTCAATGTTCAGAAAGCTCCCACCTACGATGCCAACATGCGTTACACTAAGTATAACTTCCGTGCCAACGTCGATATCAACATCACCCGCACTACTGAGCTCAGCCTTTCTTTGGCCAATCTCTATGCTACAAAGAATCGTCCGGGCTATGACTTGAGCACCATTTACGTTCAGGCTCTGCGTGTAACCCCGATCGCAACTCCGATCGTGTTCTCCGACGGTACGCTTGCCCTTACCCGCGACGCCCGTAACCCCTACTGGTATCTCAACAAGACCGGTTACGCTCAGGATTTCTCTAATACCTCGCAGTCACTCGTTTCACTTACTCAGGACTTCTCTGATATCATCACTCCCGGTCTTAAAGCTAATGTCAAGTTTGCATGGGACGCTGTTACCGGTACTACCCTCAACCGTCGCAAATCTCCTGCCGGTTACTATGCTACCGGCCGCGACGAAAACGGTGAGCTCATTCGTGAAGTTCAGAATGCAAGCTCAAGCGACTACATGACCCTCTCGCAGAGCGTATATAGTAACCGCAGTACTGCCCTTGAAGCATCAGTGACTTACGATAACACCTTCAACAAGGTTCACTACGTAAGTGCTCTCTTCAACTTCAACATGCGCAGCTACACCAATAACCTCCCCGGTAGCTATATTGCAGCATTCCCCAATAAGAACACCGGTATCGCAGGTCGTGCAACATATAACTATGATAACCGTTACTTTGTCGAATTTAACTTCGGTTACAACGGTTCTGAGAACTTCTCGCCCAAAAAACGTTTCGGTTTCTTCCCCTCTTATGCTATCGGTTACCTCATCTCTAATGAAAAATTCTGGGAACCCATTACTCCTGTAGTGAACCTCTTGAAACTCAAGGCTTCTTATGGTAAGATTGGTAATGATCAGATCGGTGGTAGCCGTCGTTTCGCCTTCAACACTACTATGAAGTACAGTAGCGGTGTCAACTGGGGTACCAATCCTACCCACGCTTATGTTATCGGTAGCGGTATCACCACCGGTGATCAGGGTAACGACGAAGTTTCATGGGAAACTGCTACCAAGAAGAATGTCGGTATCGAACTCGGATTCTTCAACTCAGCTTTCAACCTGAATGTTGACTACTTCTATGAAAAGCGTTCAGGTATCTTCATCCAGCAGGAATCAGTTCCGACAGTTGTAGGTAACACAACAAAACAGTATGTCAACCTCGGTCGCATGCGTAACCAGGGTATCGATATGACTGCTGAATTCAACAAGATGTTCGGCGACTTCTTCGTTTCTGCTCGCGGTACATTCACTTACAACCGCAACCAGAAGGTCTACGATGACAAGCCCACTCCTGTCTATCCTTACCTCTCTGAAGCAGGTTTCGCATACCTTCAGCAGCGTGGTCTCGTCGCTCTCGGTCTTTTCGAATCTCAGGCCGATATCGACAACAGCCCTGTTCAGACATTCGGCGCTGTCCGTCCCGGTGATATCAAGTATAAGGATATCAACGGCGATAATATTATCGACTCAAACGATATGATCGCCATTGGTTATACTTATATCCCTGAAATCAGCTATGGTTTTGGAGCATCTGCTACATGGAAGGGCATCGACGTTTCCGTATTCTTCCAGGGCGTTGGTCACATCACCCGTCAGATCGGCGGTCAGCTCTTCTGGGGTGCCGGCGGTACAAACATGGTAAGCCAGGGTCAGATCTATGCTGACGTGGCTGAAAAGCGCTGGACTGTCCAGAATCCCGATCCTAACGCAGAATATCCCCGCCAGTCAACTATTAAGGTTGATAATAACCAGGTGAACTCTACTTACTGGCAGCGTGACTGCAGCTTCCTCCGTCTCAAGAATGCTGAAATCGGTTACACCTTCCCCAAAAAGTGGTTCGAGAAAATTCACGTTTCTAACGTGCGTATCTATGTTTCCGGTAACAACCTCTTGACTTTCAGTAAATTTAAACTTTGGGACCCCGAAACAGAAACCTCTAACGGTGAAAAGTATCCTCAGATGCGTACAATTGCCGCAGGTCTTAATGTTAACTTCTAATCCTACGATATATAACGATGAACAAAATAAAACTTTTTGGTCTTGCTCTCGTTGCTTCGGCAGCCGCTGCTTCGTTCACTTCGTGTAGCGACTACCTCGAAGTGAAACTTGAGGACCAGCTTTCGCTTGACGAAGTCTTCAGCAAACGCACGACCACGCTGCAGTATCTTAAGCATATCTACAGCTACATGCCTTACGAGGCACAGTTCCAGATGGATATGGCTCCCTGGAACGTCGACAATCGCGATGCCGACGGTGCAGCCGTTGCTATGAGCGATGAGTCACACTTCTCTTGGACTCTCTATGTGCCTCACCTTACCTTTACTGATGGTAACAACAACCCGACTACCAAAAACTGGAACAACTGGCCCCTGATGTATATGGGTATTGACCAGGCTGCCATGTTTATGGAAAATGTCGACCGTTGTCCTGAATTCACAGCTCAAGAAAAGCGTGTGGCTAAGGCAGAGGCCCGCTTCCTCCGCGCATACTGCTATTTCCAGCTCGTGCGCCGTTTTGGTCCGGTTTTCGTCTGGGGCGACCGTCGTACAGACAAAACCATCCGTCCCGAGTCGATTGACCGTCATCCCCTCGACGTCAACTTCGACTTCATCCTCTCGGAAATCGATAAGGCAATCCCTGATCTCCCCCTCACTATTGACAATGGCATCCAGATGGACGGCCGTTTGACCAAAGGCGCTGCCATGGCTGCCAAGGCCCGCATCCTTCTCTATGCCGCCAGTCCGCTCTTCAACGGTTGCGATCTTTACAAAGGCATGACCAACAAGGACGGCGAATATCTCTTCCCGCAGACTCCCGATCCCGAAAAATGGACCAAGGCTGCTGAGGCTGCTAAAGAGGTCATAGATCTCAATATGTATGCTCTCTATAAAGATAACACTGAAACTGATGACTTCCAGCGTGCTATCAAGTCTTATCAGGGTATACAGTTCATCCCGTGGAACTGTGAGATCATCTGGGGCTACTGGCCTCGCGTAACTCCTGCGAGTGAATCGGCTTTCGGCTGGATCGGTTATATGAACGGTGCACGCTATTGCCCCCGCGACATCATTCCTCAGGGTGGCCCCGGCTACTGTCCCTCAATGAAACTGGTCGACACCTATCCTATGGCTAAAACCGGCCGTTACCCTGTCACCGGCTACAATGATGATCTCACTCCTATCGTGGACGAGCAGTCAGGTTATGAAGCTACCGGTTTCGACGATAAATGGGTTCACCCGATTGAAGGTGCAAAATTCGGAGCTATCAAGACTCACAATTCTATGAAAGGTCGTGACGCACGCTTCTATGCATCAGTACTGGCTAACGGTTTCTATTGGGTCAACACCAGCACCAATACCAAATCGAAGGTTATCGTTACTTACAACCGTGGCGGTACATCAGGTTATGCAGGTCCCTCGGCTGACGGTTGCAAAGTCGGTTTCTCTTGGCGTCGTTTCCTCAAGCCTGATAATGACTACTACAATAACCAGTGGGGCGAATATTTCTGGTTCTACTTCCGTCTTGGCGAAGTTTACCTCAACTACGCAGAGGCTTGTAACGAAAAGCCCAACCGCGAACCTGCCGAATCTCTCAAATATATCAACTTGATTCGTGAGCGCGCAGGTCTGAACAAACTCGAAGAAGCATACCGCGAAATCGACTTCATGTCAGATCAGGCTGCTCTCCGCGAGATGATCCGCAAGGAGCGTATGGTCGAAATGGCCTTCGAAGGTCACCGTTACTATGACTGCCGTCGTTGGATGATCGCCGAGAAGGAATGGAACTATCAGCCTCCGACACTCGACCTTGAGGCCACAAACTTTGAAGCATCGTGGACACGTACCAACCGTATCTGGAGCCACCGTATGGTCTTCGAGCCCAAACACTACTTCATCCCGATCAATCAGGATCAGCTCAACGAAATGGTTAACCTTACCCAAAACTACGGCTGGTAATAAACACTTTTAATTACGATTATAAACAATGAAAAATAAACTTTATATATCACTCTTCGCCGCTTGCGCACTCGGGTTTACCGCGTGCGAAAGCGACGTCGACAACTTCATGGTCGATGATACCATAGGTCTGCTTGAAAGCGGTGTTGTCGATGCGCAAGTATATGAAGGCTTGGACGCCGTGACTCCGGTCTACGTGGTTAAGGCCGGTAAGGGTAAGCAGAGTGCTGTGGTCAATGTGACCGTCGATCCCGAGGTGATGACAGCTTACAATGCGTTGTCTTCTACTGTTCTGAAGGTCGCCGAAGTGCCTGCCGACTGCTATACACTCACTGTATCTCATCTTAATTTCTCAGCCGACGACTATCGTAAGGCATTCGAAATTAAATGGAACATGGAGAAGCTCGAGGCTGCTCTCGCTGAGAACAGCAATATCGTTGTTCCTCTCCGTATGTCAGTCGAAACAGACGCCCGCATTGCAGACGGTCGTCTGACCGTAATGGTTCGCCCGACTATCGCCAAACCCAGCATGGGTCTTGTAAATCCCGGTGTTCAACCGACCGAGACTCCGACCCGTCGCGATGATCCCGAAAAGAGCAATTACTATCGTGTAGATATCAACTTTATTCCTGATGCAGACATAGAGTATGGTGTCGAAGCAGATCCCTCACTCGTTGACGAATACAACGCTGAGAACGGAACAGCTTATCAGTTGCTTCCCGAGGATGCTTACATTCTCGAGAACAAGGGTGTGATCAAGAAAGGTTTGCAGACTTCTTACTTCAAGCTCAACTTTATCCGCACAGCACTGATCCCCGAAAGTGAAGCCACTAAATTCGGTGTCTATCTGCTGCCTATCCGCATCAAATCGCTCGACAGCACTCCTCTTGATGAAGGCAAGAGCATTATCTACTATATCGTTGACGTTGATGCTGCAGAACTCTCAAAGACCAACTGGTCAATCGTTGATTGTAACTCCGATCTCAACAATGATCCCGATGCCACAGCTCTAGAAAAAGAAGCTAATGGACCGGCATCGCTTATCGACGGTGACACAGATACAAGTTGGAGATCTATCTATCGCATCGCTCAGGATCTTCCTTATTACTTCACAGTTGACCTCGGAAAGATGACTTCGCTTTATAAGCTCGGTTTCCGTGCTCCCTCGAATCCTAAGGAGCTCAACTGGCACAACTCTAAAGCGGGTTATGTTGAAGTTAGTGTAGATGGCGAAAACTGGCAGAAACTTGCTGATTGGGTATGTGCAAGCCGCAGCCAACAGCAGGTTATCTTCCCGGTTGAACCAGTTTTAGTTCGATATGTCCGTTTCTATATCACAGAACGTCACAGAAAGACAACCGGCGTTGCTAACGCTAATATGACTGCTATCGGTGAATTCGATGCATGGGGCGAAGTTGCAACATGGATTGAAGAAGAAACAACAGAAACTCCCGAGGAATAATCCTCAGGAGTTTCTCCTTCTATAATAATGATAACGGCCTCCGGAAATCCGGAGGCCGTTATCGTTTCTAATATGTTAGTGAAAAATCAAAATTCGGTGAACGCGAGGGGAAGGGTCGACTTAATCGACGGGAGAATGTAGATGGCTCGCGATCCGACGAGGATTACCTCTACATTGGCTTCTGCGAGAGTCTCGAATTCGAGAAGTGACTGTCGGCATGCTCCGCACGGAGCGACAGGATCGACAATTTCCTTGCCGTCCGTACCTATTGCAGCGATAGCGATGGCCTCGAAACGAGCATCGGGGAAGGCAGCGTGAGCATAGAATGCCGCTGTGCGTTCGGCGCAGGTTCCAGATGGGTATGCAGCATTCTCCTGATTAGATCCCGAGACTATTTCGCCGTTAGAGAGGCGGATGGCCGCGCCTACACGAAACTTACTATAAGGGGCGTAGGACGTTGCTGTGGCCGCACGGGCGCGGTCGACGAGCTCACGCTGCGCGTCAGTCAGTTCGTCGTAGCTGACTTCTATGTAAGTCAGAGTTGTCTGTACTTCTTTCATTTCTGCCGGAGTTATTTCACAGTCCAAGTTTCACCGGCGAGAATCATGTCGCGCAGAGTGTCGAAGCCCTTGCGTGCGCGCACTTCCTCGATCTGCATAGATACGCCCTCGTTGTAGGTCGGCGATTCTACGTCGCGGATCACACCGACAGCCAGAGGAAGTTTGTCACCGTCCATCATGGCAAGCTGCTGGTGAAGGAAGTTGCTTTCGCAGTGAGCATCGTGGACGAGTACGTCATCCATTGTGTAGCCGTCTTCGCCGATGGTTACAGCCTTCAGAAGGAAGCCGTCCTGCACGAGGCCCTTATTGCCGTCAGCTCCGAAGATCATCTTTTCGCCATCGCGCAGATGGATGGTCTTGTCGGCGCGCACGGAGCGGTCAGTGATCGGATTGTGGATTCCGTTGTTAAAAATTACGCAGTTCTGGAGTATTTCTACTACGGATGCTCCTTTATGACGGGCAGCTGCAGTGAGAACCTCGACTGAAGTGGCAAGCTCTACGTCGATCGAGCGGGCAAAGAAGTTGCCGCGTGCTCCGAAAACGAGTTCGGCCGGAATAAACGGATCTTCAGTTGTGCCATAGGGCGACGATTTAGATACGAACCCTCGGTCGGAAGTCGGAGAGTATTGCCCCTTTGTAAGACCATAGATCTTGTTGTTGAAAAGGAGCATATTGATGTCGACATTTCGGCGGATAGCGTGGATGAAGTGGTTGCCGCCGATGGCAAGACCGTCGCCGTCGCCCGAAATCTGCCATACGGTCATTTCGGGATTGGCCACTTTGAATCCTGTCGCGATAGCTGCTGCTCGGCCGTGGATGGTGTGGAAGCCGTAGGTCGCCATGTAGTAAGGCAGACGCGATGAGCATCCGATGCCGGAGATTACGGCTGTGCGGTGAGGGGGCACACCGAGCTCGGCCATAGCCTTATGGAGCGTGTTGAGGATGGCATGGTCGCCGCAGCCGGGGCACCAGCGCACCGAGAGATTATTTTTATAGTCGGCTGCCGTATATTTATCTGTATTTTCTTGCATGGCTGTTATTTCTCTGAGATTTCAATTACACGGTCTACGAGTTCGCTGACCATGAATGGCTGACCCTGGATCTTGTTGATGCGCTCGATGGTGACACGCGGATAGCGGGCCTGAAGATAGTCGGCAAACATGCCTGTGTTGAGCTCTGCTACGATTACACGCTTGTAGCGGCTGAGCACCTCACCTGTATTGGCAGGGAGAGGGTTGATGTAGCGGAAGTGAGCGAATGCCACGGGATGGCCTGACGCATTGAGTTCGTCGGCTGCGGTGTGAAGGTGGCCGTAAGTGCCGCCCCAACCTACGAGTAGGGTGTCGGCGTCGGGATTACCGATTACTTCAAGTTGAGGAATATCGTCAGCGATGCGGGCAATTTTTTCACGACGGATCCGGACCATCTTCTCATGATTGGCCGGATCGGTCGAAATGCCGCCGGTGACAACGTCTTTTTCGAGACCGCCTACGCGGTGTGCGCAGCCCGGAGTACCGGGGACGGCCCAATAACGTACTTTAGTGACAGCGTCACGTTCGTATGGAGTCCATGATCCGTCGAGGCGGTCGGCGGGAACGTCGGGTGTCTTGATAGCGGGGAATTCGTCAGCGTCGGGCACACGCCACGCTGATGAACCGTTGCCGATGAAAGCATCGCTAAGAAGAATTACGGGTGTCATGTGTTCCACGGCGATACGGCATGCTTCGAATGCCATAGTGAAGCAGTCGGTCGGCGATGCCGGAGCGACTACAGCTACAGGAGATTCACCGTTGCGGCCGTAGAGAGCCTGCATAAGGTCAGTCTGCTCGGTTTTGGTGGGCAGACCGGTCGAAGGACCGCCGCGCTGAACGTCAATAACGACTAACGGCAGTTCGGCCATTACGGCGAGACCGATGCCTTCGCTCTTGAGTGCGAGACCGGGTCCTGAGGTTGACGTTACGGCGAGATTGCCGGCAAACGATGCGCCGATAGCCGAGCACACGCCTGCGATCTCGTCTTCCATCTGGCAGGCTTTCACCCCGAGATCCTTGCGCTTGGCAAGCTCGTGGAGAATGTCGGTCGCGGGAGTGATAGGATAAGAACCGAGGAAGAGAGGACGCCCGCATTTCTCGGACGCGAGGATAAGACCCCACGCTGTGGCCGTGTT
>CAZULD010000071.1:0-11059 GCA_964621135.1 uncultured Bacteroides sp.
TGAGAACACTATTAAAATTGACTATCTTATAGCCTCCGCCGAACGTAAGTCCGCGAGTCGATGCCTCGACAACCTGACCTGCTGAAGAGTTGAGCGTCAGTGTTCGTTTATCGCGATATTCAGCTGAGAACTTGATGTTATTCTGCATGGTGGCGTTTACACCGATCAGCGGTGCGAAACTCTCGTTGATTGCCACAGAAGAGATGTTGAATGGGGATGACGGTATCGGTTGGCCGGTGAGCGCATCCAGGGTGAACCCGAGATTCTGACCATCGGCTGAAATCCAATTGAGATATGACGAGTATGATCCTACTGTATAAGTACACTGATAAGCATGGTTGAGCGTAAAGGTCTTGAAAATCTTACGCATATTGCCAAGGTTGATAAGACCGTCATAAGTGATTCGCCAGTTAGGTAACACTGCGGAGAACGAAGGGAACGGGTCAAGCCAGATTGACGACGGATTACTGCCGCTGTAGGCAGCTACGAATGCCGGGATAAGAACGTCGCTCGACGTTTCGCTTACACCACCTACAGCCGGATCGAAGGGTAGACCGGCATGTGCAGTCCCTGCGATAAAACCGGCATCGGGATAATCCAGACCCGCATATTGTGCCTCAACGCGATTACGAACGGTTGGAATATAATTAAGGAAGCGACTGAATGCCTCCGACTGATAACCGTTGTCGGCATTTGACGATCTCAGAGCACTGGCGATCGCACAGTGGGTCATAGTATATGAGCCGGCAAGTGATGTCGGCATACCCTCATACATAAATTGTATCTGACGGGTGCGGTTGTCTGTGCGGTTGAATGTGAGCTGGACTTTGAAGCCTTTGAACACCTCGAAGTTTGCTTCAAGATTAAGTTCATTGGTGCGTGACCACACTGCCGACGATGTCTGGCCGTCGCCGGTGATAAGCCAGCCTCTGTCTAAGGCGCGGTCAACAAAACTCTCATCAGTAAAACCGAATGCGAAGTCAAGGCCCGGCGACATCGGTCCGTAAGAACGACTTTGTCCAAAGATGTTACCGATATCCGGACGGAACAACGGTAATGAGAGACTATGAGAGCTACGGTATCGCATAGATATGTTTCGAGGCGACATCACCACTCTGAGTGCGTACTCGCCGATATCGGTCAACAGAGGTTTCTTTTCTTCGAGCGACTCAGTGATCACAAATTTCAGGTTCTGTGTGCCGCGGGTGAGCACCTCTACGTTATTGGGGTCAACAATTCTCGTCTTGATCGCAAATGGCTTGCCATCCTTGTCCGTTGCTGAGATCTTCACCTTCTTGTTGCGGAGGTTGTGCTTGATGACGAGCGACGTGTCAGGCAGCAGCGCGAGGTCTCGCTCAAATTTCTTTGGCTTGGCTTTGCGTGTATTAGTCTGTTTGCGAGTGTTGGCGAAACGTTTGTTGACGTCGCGTAGCACAGGTATTTTGTTATAGATATTTTCGAAGTTGATTCTGCCGTCGGCAGTCCATGTGCCTTGGTTGGCAATGCTGTTGCCTACGCTTATGTCATCGACCGTAGCACCGCGATCCCAACGGTAAGTAGCATTATAACTTGCCGATCCGGTAAGGAAGTCGAGCACAGGGATGCGGTTGAACGGTGCGCGATACTGGGCCGTGAAGGTCTGATTGTATGCCCATGGCGTACCCATCGACAGAATGCTCTGCCATACAGTGTCTTTCCATTCACGGTATTTGTCAGGGAACAGACGACGGTTGACCGCACCGACGGTTTCTTCGATCCTGGCCGAGGTGTTGGAGTTGAACGACAATGTCAGCGACTTGGTGATATTCCAGTTCAAGGATAGCTGACGATCCCATAGGAAGTTTTTGCTGACAGATACAGGTAACTGGAAGAAAGCGTCAGTCTCCGAGCGTGTTTGCTGCTCGTAGTAATAACGCGATATATTGGTCATAAATGAAATAGTCGTCGGCAGCCAGTTGAGTTCCCAGTCCTTGAGAAATTTTGCGTTCTTCGACTTTGATTTGATCCCTTTGAACGGTTTGAAAGCCTTGAAATAGGGAGAATAGCTGTATTGGAGAGATCCGCGATAGTCGTTGGTGTTTTCGTACTCTGTCGTAGGATCCATCTTGCTCTGTTTGTTGAACGAGAAATTTATGGTGAAGTTGGCAGGATCCCAAGGCATCGGGTTCTTGCTCTTGATATCGAATTTCAGACCGGAAAGAGAGAAGTTCTCGACAGTCGAACGGTCGGTAGCGTAGCTCTCTATCGAGTCTCGTTCATGTTTGGTAGTACATTCATCGAGAGCATCTTTCAGGAGTACGTCCTGATCAAGAGGATTGTACTTAGGTGATGTCTTTTCTTTGGAAATAGAGTAATAAATGGGTGCGCGGAGCTTGACCGCTTCGGGAACGAGGCGTCCCACATCGCCTTGAATGGCGAAATTGTACTGTGAATAGTCGTCGAGACGGCGTTGGTTGAGCGACTGATCAACACTACCGAAACCTGCGGTCTCGATGTGTGCGCCGACATTGACCGTAGCGATATCCGACATGTTGAGGGTGGCGTTTGCTTTGGCTGCCCAACCGCCTTCTTCGTTGAAATCTGTTACTTTCAATTCGTTCACCCAGACCGTACCGGCTTTAGTCGTCGTTGAATTGTTGCGCACACCTATCAGCACCACGCGCACATCGCTCAGCGACGGATTACCGATGACAGCCATGCGATTGCGATCGTTGTCAGGATCACGTCCGGTGAATAATGTTGCGAAACCGACTCCACTCTCTTCATTACGCTTTGCCTCATTACGACGCTTCTTCAGGTCAACGAGACTCTGAAGATTAAAGTTTAGGTAGTTGTTTAGAGGCCACACGATCTCACGATCTGAATTGAGGTAAGTATTATATCGTCCCGGAGGTGTAAGGGTCAGAGGAATTTCGTACTCGTAATAGTTGCTCTTTACGTCAGAGCCGAGGCGGATAAACAGGGCGAGTTCGCCGGAACGGAGATCGGTGGTGTTATCTATCAAGGCTTCGGCGTGAGTCCACATCTGGAGTCGCTTATAGTTACGCAGATCGAGCATGGTGTTACGGTAGACACCACGTGCATCACCAGCATGAAGATCGCTGACCTTGAGTGACATTGACTGCTCGTTGAGTTGTACGATCTGGCTTTGACCCGGGTCGGTTATTCGGGTAACGCCCGGAGGCAGAACGTAATTGACCGGTTCGCGTTCGGCGTTTTCCTCAATATTAACTACAGATACATCAAGTTGGCCTTCAGCTGGAGCATCTCCGCGAGAATTGAGATTGAAGTCGTAGCCGCGCCATTCTCCGCGTACCAGTTCGAGGGTAGCGAAGCGCAGGTGAGTGACAGCCTTGAAGCCGGTCATAAACATACGCATGAAGCGGATAGTTGAGAAATCATTGATCGTGCCGACCTTGCGCTCGAAATCCGACAAAGGTATCTTGAACTGATACCATTCTACTTCAGGATCCTTACCGTCAACCGTGGGAGCTATTGATACCTGCTTGTCGGTGATATAGTTCTTGCCTACCACAAGGTCTTCCGGTCGGATAGAGATTTTGTATTGGAAGTACCGCTCGTACTCGTTGAGGGTATTGTCCTGATTGATATCTTCGACGTCGGGAGTGTTGCGCGACGACTGGTAGAGAGGATCGGATGCTTCTTCGGGAGAAAGTGAGTTGCCTTCGACTCCGTTATAACGCTTGTAACGTGCAAGCACCCCGAGCCGCTCCTCATCATAATCATAGCCACGGTAGAAGTGATAATTATCTCCTGCAGGGTCATTGAAAGGCGAGAATTTGTCCTGTTGCATTTCTTCAATAACCGAAGGCGATAGGCGTAGACGAAGTTTGTCGAGGTAATCACGATACGAGGGGAAAGCAAACTCGTCGTTGTTGGGGAGACCGTCGAGACCGACGTCCTGCACCGGACGTGAGCCTGATGCGTTATCGAACGAGTAAGTCAGTGAGTTCTGACGAGATACACGACCCCAGTTGGTCTGCGTGAGGAACTGATCGTCGCCGTCGTAAGGAATACCGTTCTCATAACTTTTCAGACCATCCTTGAGGATATCTTCTGATACCTCGCCGAGGTTGATATAGAAGTCACCGCCTTCGTAGTTGGGATTTTCGGGGTCGAGGAAGGGGTTCATCATCCAGAACTGGATATATTCGATGTTGCTTTGCTCGAAGTTGGTGTTGTCGAGTCGGCGCATTATACCGCCCCAGCGACGTTCGGGCTGCAGAAGGTTGCCGCGATCGTCAATATTTTCGGCATCCAGATTGTAGGGACCTCGCTCAGTGGGATAGAATGAAAGATTGAGTGTTTGAATCAAGGGAGACTCACCATAGTTGAGCTGGCGACCGGGGAATATCTCACTTGATTTCACCTCGCGTACATAAGGATTAGAGAGCTGAGCAAGGTCGCTCTTGATGTAGCCCGGCGCAAGTGATGAATTGCGCTGAGTGAACATTCGGTCGATATAGTACCAGTTAAGCAATGCACGGTTTTTACCGTACGCGACATTATCGCTAAGTGCAGCTTCCGGGAAGAGTGCATCCGAGCCGTTTTCGTAAGGCGTAGAGGCAAGGCACCATGAGTATGGCGAACGTAGGTCGATACCGGTCTGTGTTGACTCGAAGTCATCAACGTAGCTTGAGCCTCGGTTTGACCCGGATTTCTGAGAGTGTGGTACCAGTCGGGCGTACTCGGCCGTGAGGCTGAGATGTGAGGGCTGAGTCGCGTTAACTGTTGGGATCTTGTTCAAGAGGTTGGTGAGCCACATGAAGTCAGAATTGTAACTAAGATTGAAGCCGAACATCGAATTGTTGACAACTTCATCACCAATGTTGACTTTTTCTGTCAGAGCTTTCTCGGAGAAGTGGAGAATGGTGGCTCCGAGGTTGAGTTTCTTGTTGACCTGATATTGAAGATCGAGTCCGAGCAGATTTTTGCGCTGAGTGGAGAACATTGACTGGTTCTCGAGGGTAACACTGATGCTTTGGCCTGAATCTATGATTGACTGGTTGGTGATGGTCACTATACCCATCGCATAGTCGACGGTATAGTCTGAATTCTCGACGAGTTGAACGCCTCCGGCCATAACGATCACCGATCCACGCGGGACATTCATGGCATTGAGACGGATCTGCGACCCTGATGATGCCTGATACTCACCGGTGAGCATGAATTTGTTTTTATTGGAGATCTGTCGGGCCACGACGAGGGTAGAGTCGTAGAGCTCCTGATAGACATATTGCTCAGCCAGAACAGGGTTGTCAATCTTGCGAGCCAGATGACTGCCGAACGGCTCGACTACAGGGAAAATGATTTTACCGGACTGAGAAAGTACGGTGTAGCCTTCGATATAGTCAAAGAAACCGTCCGGATTCGACTGCTCATTGTTGTCTATGCGGTCGAGGTTCATCACCTGAAGGAGCGATTGGTTATTGAGACCAGGTACGGGAAGATAGTTGATCTCAGTGCCTGTGGTATCGCTGAGATACTTGATCTGCATCTTGAAGTTGCTCTTCTGTATCTGGTTGCCGCCGACCGAGTAAACGTTTTTCATCATGAGTTGCCATGCAGGTAGCTGAGGTGTCTGGGTTGTACCCTTGAGCATTTTGAGGTATAGTGACTGGTCGGTTGATGTTATGTCACCGGAAAATTCGCCAACCTGATATACTTTACCTCCGTAGGTATATTCATACGCTACGGCGAGTACTTCGTCAGAGTTTAGTGCGCTTTTAACCGAGATATAGCCCAGAGTGGCGTTAAGAGTATACTCGTTGGAACTCAGCAGACGTGCACTCTCGACCTTTTCATAGTCTCGACCGCCCTCGATGCCAAAAGCGTTTAGTGGTTCGAGCACCTGAGTGACCATGTTGATGTTGCGCGCATCCGGATAGTCCGTTTTGATTGTCGAGAGTAGGTTGTTGGAGCTGTTCGACGGATTTGCTTGCGATGTGTTGACTGTCCAGTGATCGGAAGCAAGATGAGAATTTTCACCGAGGTCCATGAAGGCAACGAAGTTACGGGCCTGTGAAAAGTTACTGTTTTTGTTTGTCACCCATACTTCGATGCGAGTAATGTTGACACCCGACGAAACGTAAGGAAGTTTGGATGCAAAACGGTCGTAGTTGTCGCGGAAGAAGTGCCCGAGGAAGAAGTGCCGATTCTGGTCGTACTGGTCTGCGGAAATAGAGAACTTGGTCGTCTGTACACCGCCCTTCGAGCTTACCGACTTCGATTCGGAGTTCTGTTGTGAGACAAGAGCCGTGGCGGTCAGTTTGCCGAATTGCAGCTTAGTCTTGATACCGAACAGAGCCGTACCGCCTCTGATAAGTGACGACCCGGTAGTCATCGACACATTACCAGCCTCAATCGTCTTGACTATATCGTCCTCCTGACCTTCATAGGCGAGTTTAAGATTTTTCGAGTCGAAGTCAAACGTCGCGTCGGTGTTGTAGGTCATGTTGAACTTCAGGCGATCTCCGACCGAGGCGTTGACAGTCGCCTGCACTTTCTGATCGAAGTCAAAGTAGGTCTTTCTTCTCGATGAAAGGGGCAGGGCAGGGTTATCGGTCTTGTTGCTCTTTATGCCCATAGCTACCTGAACGGAGCCTTGAGTCTTCAGTTGGACTCCGCCCGGACCGAATATTTTTTCCAACGGCCCCAAAGCAAAGTTCATATCGAGGATATTAAATGGCTCTTTTTCTTTTTCGGTCACCTGCGCCATGTTCCGCTCCTGATAATATTTCTGCATCGAGCGACGGAACTGCCAGTTGTTATACTGCTCAGGGGTGAGCATGAAAGGTGTGGCGATCTCATAATCGCCCACGCGCGTGCGTACGACGTAGCAACCAGCTTCAGAATCGTACTCGGCTGTAGTCACGACGTTCGACGGTGTCGAGAGGTCGTAGCCGAGTTCATCAGCCATAAGCTGTTCGTAATTTTCAGGAACGGTCTGAGTGGTGCCTAAGGGCAACATTATGGAGTCGGCTTCCGCCACGAACGCACTCGCGGGCGCGTAGGACGCGGGCGCGGGAGGAGCAGTCAAGCCCTCGCGGGCTGGTGCGAGAAAAGGGACTAATGCGACAAAAGCAGCTGTTGCAGCGGGCAGCAGCTTGCGAAACAGTCTTTTATGTCGTTGAATCGTTTTCTCTTTTTCCATTGTTGACCTGAGCCAGCCGAAGGTTTTTATTCATACGGCTGACAATGGTCGTCGGCAATCACAACAGGGGCAAAGCCTTACGAATGGCTGTTTCGACTTTGAGTGAGGGGTCTGCTTCAAAAAGTTTTTTGAGGACTTTCTTGCTCTGAGGTGCTGCAAAGCCCAGCATTGTTAGAGCGGCGAGAGCCTCGTCGAAAGTCTCCGAAGTGTCCGGCGATTGAATGATTAACGTAGTATCAGGTACTTTTATTTTATCGCGGAGATCAACTATTATACGTTCAGCAGTCTTTGCGCCTACTCCTTTGACACTTTTTAGGCGTTTGACATCGCCTGATGCAATTACTGAGGCGAGTTCGTCGGCAGTCATGGCCGAAAGCATCATTCTCGCTGTTGAAGCACCTACTCCCGAAACTGCGATGAGCAGGCGGAAGATCTCACGTTCGCGCTGTTCGAGGAATCCGTATAACGTCCATGCGTCTTCTCGGATTGCTTCGTGTACTAGCATACGCACTTCCGAGCCGATATTCTCCTCAAGTCGTGAATAAGCAGTAAGGCTGATCTGCAGTCCGTAAGCTACACCTGATGCGGTCTCGATAATCGCTTCTGCGGGATTGACAGCGGCAAGCCGTCCCGTAATGTATTCTATCATGGCGGTAAAGGCTTATTCTATAGGTTTTTCGTCGAGGATATTTTGGAGATAGTTGCGTAGTTCAGACCAATGGTAGAATGGAGCGATATCGCTGGGAAGGCCGTCGATCATCACTTCGCGCTCGTTAAGCAGAAGTTTGACGATGACATCGCCTTTCTTGTTGCGGAAGAAGACCATCTGGAGATTGGCAGCCATTGGTGAAATTTTGAAATCAGCATAAACTTCATGGAGCTTATAGGGATCGTCGCTTGAGCCATAGCATCCTTCGACTTTCATCAGACCGAGGAGAGGCACGATGCAACTGTCGTGACCGAAGCGCAGGTCTGCGCCGTTATCTCCGCGAGCTATGGCCGAATCAGCGCTTTCGAGAATGTTTTGGAGCAATGGACGTGCGTTGTCGAGAATTACACCCTTGGCGGATGGAGGATTAGACATGTGATTGTAGTACTGATAGTTGTAGTTCTGCCACATCTTGAATCGTTCGTCGGGTGTAAAGAGGTCGTCAAGCCGTTCGGGACACTCTGTATTAGGTGCGTCAACTGCGATTCTGAATAGGTTAAGCATCAACAGTTTGGAGTTGTTACAGGTTTTGAGTTTGAGAGAATCAACATACGTTGGATCGGTAAATAGTTCTGCCATGAGTCGCTCCGGCTGAGTGATTTCGGTCTCGAAATCAATAACACGCTTCGTTGCGGCGCTGTCTTTATGGTTATATGCGGCTGCAGCTTTACAGACGTTCGACAGATATTTCATATATCTTTTGGCTGATTCGCGAGGAATCACTAAAGAGGGATTGATCTCTTTGAGAGCTTCGCAGAAAGCAGCCATCGAGTGAGCGCAACGCATACGGGTGGTTGACTTAGCCGTGATGACAGGGTTGCCTTTGAACACTTCCGGGAAGGCGTGATACATGCGCTGTGCAATTCCACGGTGTTGCTGCACGCCGATTTCTGTAAGTTCACCGTCTCGTCCGGCTGCATCAGCATAGATAGCAGCGATACGGCGTTTTACTTCTCGGCCTTTTTCTGTTAGAACTCCTGCGCTGTCTGCCAAATTGAAAATTGTATCCGGTGAACTGTAGTTCTGTTCTCCAACTAAATATCGAGAACCATGGCGACCATAGTGGCTTATATAAAAAGGTTTATATCCTTTCGGCGCAGGTGTGTTCCTGCTTTCAGTTACAGGATACAGATAGTATAGGCCTGCGGCCTTGGCTGGGTCGGCGGCGATTTCGTCGTAAGTCGTCTGACCGTTAGCGGAAATGGCTATGCAGCCTAACAGAAGGGCGGGAAATAGAATTGATCGCATTGGTTTATAATAGGTATTGTGGTAGATGTTCCAAAAATATATAAAACCGACTGCGCCGGGAGCCATAACAGCCCACCAGTGACGCGTCGGCTTTATTTTATGTATTTGCGGCTGAGGAAGATCAGTCGTTGAACGTCAGTTCGTCGAATCCTTCTTCGTCGAATTCGTCGGGGTTGAAATCATTTTCGCCGTAGAAGTCGGCATCAAGATCTTCGATATTGGCGGTAGCGGCTGCTTTGGCATCCACTTTGGCGTCAAATTCGTCAAGATCGACGATCTGGGCGGGAGCCTGGCCGAGTGATAGGGTACAGACCGGATCCTTAAGGTTCTTGCCGGGTATTGATTCTTTCATCTCTATAAAGAAAGATCTGTCGGTCATGTAATCGAAGGTATATAGCAATTTCTGTCCTTCGTCTTCAATAAGGTCGCTGAGAATCGTATCCTCCATAAGCCAGATGTCCTCGTCGGAATCTGAGCCCATATCCTCGAATGTTATCTCTTTTTCTTTTTCCCAATTGCGGTCACACATGAAGAAGGAACTCATCTGTCCTTTGTCATAGCCGACACAATTGCAGATTGCATTCTTAAGGTCAAGAAAGGTAGCGTCAGCGTCAATCTTGATCTCTCTTTTGAAGTTATCGACTTCGTCTGAAACTATTCTAAAGTTGAATATCATATGGTTGTATAAATTGAGGTCGTTTGATGTTTGGTCGTTATAGTCATTTGTCGCTGCGAATTTAGTAATATGTCAAAATCTACGCAATATTTTTCGTTTTATTTTTTTGATTTTTTTCGGAGCGCCGGTTGCCGACAAAAATAACAAACTAAAGGCAAGGATTGTTAATGTGAATTGTATTCGATGACCATAGCTGTCAGCAGTAGGTGGATTTATATTTAGCGGATAAATACGATTTTCTACAAAAATAATAAGAAAAATACCCTAATATTTTTTTATGCGATTAAATTTTGTTACATTCGCATGATTTTTTAACGGTCGAAGCGTTGGCCGTTATACCTGAAAAATAAAACCACTAATCAATTAAAATTTATATCCATGAATCGTCAGAACTTTGACGCGTTGGATCTCAAGATTCTTCGCGACCTTTCACAAAACGCCCGCAAGCCCTATCTTGAAATTGCAAGAGAGTATGGCGTTTCCGGTGCGGCTGTTCACCAGCGTATCCAGAAGCTCCTTCACAATAAGGTAATTACCGGATCCGAATGTCTGATCGATCCAACGGCTCTCGGCTATGACACATGTGCTTATGTCGGTATCTATCTCCGCGATCCGGCTCGCTCGGCAGAAGTCGTAGAAGAAATCAAAAAGATTCCCGAAATCATCGAATGTCATTATACAACCGGTCGTTATGACTTGCTGGTTAAACTGGTAGCTTATAATAACGAGCATCTTCTCCATCTTCTCCAGAATGACATTCAGCAGCTCGGCACATCGCGTACGGAGACTCTCATGTCTTTCCGTGAAGTGATCCGTCGTCCGCTCCCTGTAAAGTAATTTTGGGGCAATACGCTTGACGTTCAACTTTATTTTGTAAATTTGTACGGCTTTTTCGGGTGCTGAACCCGTAAGGCCGTTACATATATAAAAAGACAACAAATTTTTTATCACATACAAACACTTACTACAATGGATATCAGCCATATCGAACACATCGGCATCGCCGTTCCCTCGCTCGACGAAGCCATTCCCTTCTACGAAAACATCCTCGGTTTCAAATGCTTCGCTATCGAAGAAGTTCCCGACCAGAAAGTGCGCACTGCTTTCTTCAAAGTTGGTCAGACCAAACTTGAACTTCTCGAAGGCACTTCTGAAGACAGCGCCATTTCAAAGTTCATCGCCAATAATGGTGGTCGCGGTGGCATCCAGCACATCGCATTCGCTGTTCAGGACGGTGTTGCCAACGCTCTTG
>CAZULD010000072.1:0-8952 GCA_964621135.1 uncultured Bacteroides sp.
ACGATTGAACCTACTGAAGCCACAGAGTCAAGAGTGATAGTGTAGGGATCAGAGATTGTGCCAACGGGCATTTCATCGAATGTGAGCTGTGTAGAAGTGATATGCTCATCATTGTTAGAGTCAATGAAGCGAATCACGATGTTGTCGCCCACATTACCATGAACGTTAATCATAACCACACCATGAACGTTTACACCGATGCCACGACATTCATTGCCACAAAAAGCTGCGATACGGTAGTCAGCCGGATCAGCATCTATACCATCAGCGTCAACTACAGAAGCTGTAAGAGGCATTACTGAAGGGTACTTGTGATTATCAACTATCCAAGAGGTATCCTCAGGAGTTCTTGTTACGGCTGTAGCCACAACAGATTCCTCCGAAGTTACACCGGGGGTGTGAACGAAGTTATAGGTAAACTCCTTGGGTGAATTAGCGTAGATGAGATAACCGGCATTATTGGCAAGAGAATCTATTGTACCTGCCCACTCACCAAATGCATCAATCTGGGTGAAGCCGTCGAGACCGATAATCATATCACCCTCCTCGGTCTCAAGGTTAGCGAAGAGGTCGGAAATCTTGAGACTTGCGTCATCGACGGGACAGCCAATCCAGTTGTAACCCTTGTTGAGTTTCACTGTGGCAGTCGGGTTGAAAGCTACGCCGGCAATCTTGGCAGTAGTAGCCTTAGCGGCACATACCTTGTAAGCCTTACCGGGTTCAAGGGTCTCAAGATTACCGATAAGACCGAATTTCGGGTCGCGGAACTTATCTTGAGTCTGAGAAAGTATACGCGATACGTCTTCTCCCATAAACTCAGCTACGTCAACTCCCTCTTCCATGTTGTGAGAGATCCAGTTCCAGTTCTGAGCAAGCTCATAGTTGAGATCTACTTTCTTGAGTTGGAAAGAGAGCATCACATTGTCGGATATATATCCCTTATAAGTAGCCACGGCATTGACGTTCATGATGCCGTCCTTACCGGCGTTCATGGTGATAGGAGCATTATAGATCACTCTTGTGCCGTTTTCATCCTTCGGATCAGAGCCGTCGAGAGTGTAGTAGACAGTGGCTCCGTTAGTGCCGGATGCAATCTCAACCTTGTCGCCACGATAGAGGTGGGTGCCGCTCACACCGGCGCCGGCAGGGTTAGCTACCCAGAAATCGTGTGTTCCAATCGCAAACTCATTAAGGCCAGTGTCGCCGATGGGCATCATGTAAGCCTCAAACGGAACAATCTTCTCAGATTCGGTAGGTACGAACTTGTCGCCACGCTCATTGATGTCCCAAGTAGTGCCCATCACTGTCTCGCCGTCAAGAGAGCCGTAGAGTGCAAACTTACTACCGACGGTACACATAGTCTCCGGAGAGGGGGTAAACATAAGGTCGTACTCATCGTCAGCTTTATTTTCCTTGGTGCGAGCATAGAATGTCACAGGCACCGATTCGTAGGGAGCTACAACATGTGCAAGGAAAGGACGGTTGGCTTGGAAGGTCTCGGGAGTAACCTCAACGAGGGAGTCATCTTCGCCGATAGTTCTGAGCACAAGTCCGGAATTCACACCTTCTCGCTGCGGAATCTCCACACCATATTCCCAACCTGTCGGAGTAAAGGGGAGGATAAATCCTGTCCAGCCACCATCTACATCGGCATTATTACTGCCGGGGATATGGGCGGTAAAGGAGATCTTATAGTCGCCGAGATTAAAGCTTGCAGGAGCGTTAAAGGGATACGCTGTATCGATGATGATATCGGAGTCAGCTACTCGTGTCCCCTCCTTGTTTACAATGATATTCAGATGCTCTGAATTGGGAATAGAGGTGTCGTTGAGATAGATAAGGCAGTTGGGGTTAAGACCTCTGAAAGACTCAGCGGTGATACCGTCGTTGCCCCCTGCGCGGGTCTGGGCGCCTCCGCCGGCAGCCGGGAGAAGTACGCTTGTGAGATTATCGCAGCCATAGAATGCACCTTCGCCAATAGTGTTGACACCGGTGATAGTCACGGATTCGAGGTTCTTACAATTCATGAATGCACCCTCGCCAATCTCTGTCATGTTCTGGGGAAGCACAACATTCTTAAGGTGTTCAAGCCCGGAGAGAGCCTGAGCAGGGAGTGAGGTGTTTTCGATAGCTGAGAGGTCGATGGTCTCGACAGCTTCGAATTTCTCACGTACAGCCTCAAATTGCTCCTCAGTGACCTCACCTGTAACGGTAAGTTCCTTGAATACTTCCACCTCTTTCTTAGATACGGCTGTAAGATCTTCAGCGGGTACAGGCTCACCTTCGGGAATAGATACAAATCCGGTAATATATACCTTTGTATCACCTGCAAGAGCGGGAATAGTGTAGAGACCCTCGTAATCCGGCAGAATCTCCAATGTGCGAGTCTCATAAACCGGCTCCAGACCTGCTTTAGTGACGATTTGGCTTTCTACGGTTACGGCAAAATTCAAGTTCGAAGAGGGGGCAGTAAGTTGGAATTTATAATTACGACCCTCACGGTAAACAGTTTTGGTGCCGCTCAACCATGAATAAAATTTATTCATTTGTGCGTCCCATTTTTCATCACTCTTTAAATCTACCAACTTTGCTGTTACTCCTTCCGCTCCTTCAAGGTTTTGGAAACCAATAGTGTAATAATTTACAATTTCAATTTCACGGTTTTCAGGATAGTTAAGACTTGTAGGAGATTTGACAGAGGGTTTGAGATTTATAACATACTGACCACCATAATAATAATCAGACATTGTGTAGGTCTGTATATTAGGCATTGGGTTACCATTTACCAAAACATCTCTACCGTTGTCGTAGATTTTGAAAACACAACCTTCTCTGTAGAATCGGCTTTTATTAGTTGACCTACAGTTAGGAAGGATCAAACTGAGGGACACATCAGATGTTCCCATTTCAATTTTATCCTTATTAAAGGAGATGTTATTGTATAAATCTGTTTTTGACTGATCGAACTTTATCCAGAAATATTGCTTGGGTGCTTGAGGAGATACCTCTGACCACCAAGTGGCTGCTTCATATTTACTCTCTGAACCTGAAGGCACCTCTAAGATAAGCCCTGAGGTTTGATAGTTATTAGGGAGTGGACTGAAGCTTCCCGTAAGTGGGGGCGTGGATCCCTCCATCATAATCTTCTTCAATGAAGTACAGCCGGAAAAGGCGTATGATCCCACTGAGAGCACTGAGGCGGGAATTGAGATTTCCTGAAGATTGTTGCAACCTGCTAAGCCGCTGTCACATATTTTTGAAAGATTACGGGGAAGAATAAGCGTCTTGAGGTTAGATGATATACCGGCTCTTACGGGCACTAAAGCATTACCGGGGATAGAGTTGTTTGTAGCAGCATCACCTTTGATTGTAACGTCAGAGAGATCAAGGTCTACAATCTGTGCGTATCGAGCAGCTAAGGCAGCAAAATCACTGACATAGATTGTACCGAGCAACTTAAGACGTGCCGGGAAATCATTGTTGTATTCAGCGAGTTTGGTGGCCAGCTGTCCCTCATTCACGTGTACTGCCACATAATCACCGGCGGATGCATCCAAAATCATAATGGAGACTTCGAGATCTTCCTTAACAGCGGGAATGTTGACATTGGCTACTGTTGCCTTGCTGGCGAGAGTGGTACCGTTTACAATGACTGTGGCACGCTGTACGGGAGAAATGGGTGTTACCTTAAGATTGAATGGCATACCTCTTACAATCTGGGTAGCTGTACCCTCTACTCTTGCGCCGGCAACGGAGGTAGGCATAGAGATAGAATGGTAAACCACACCATTACCGATAGCATTGAGGCGATCGGCTATGCCATTTGCATCTGCTGTGACGAGCTCCCAATTCTTCTTGTTGTAGGAAGTAGCTATACGGAGTTGGTTACCCTCTTTCACAGTAGCTTCCTTTACCTGGCAAGAGAAGTTGAAGGTAAGGTTACCACTGTTAGACATAGAGTTGGTGTAGATAGGGGAGATGAACTCCTTAATGCCACCGTTCTTGTCGGTGAGAACCATAGCATAGAACTTGGATGCCTCAGCTCCTGAGGGTACCTTAATGGCGTTTGCCCTTACGATGAAGGTTTGGTTGAGGGGCACATTCATCACCTCCGAAACGAGACCCAAACCACCTTCTGCACCTGTGATCTTCCAAGCCTTATCAACAGTGGTTGCCTCGGGCTGACGGAACTCTACGTGGAAGAGGGTGTTGCTATTGATCTTGTGGCTGTATTCACCGTTGGCGGAGGGATAGAGGCGTGTACTGTTGGCGTATACCTCCACAATTGCATCGCCGGCAGACTCGTCGGTCTCAACCATGAATCGATAGTCGGCACCCGGAGTGAATTCAGCGCCTTCAGTGAGAAGGGTGTATTTGAGAGTCTTGTTCTCAGCTACAGTGACGGTGTAAGAGTTTACCGAAGGGGTAGCCTCCTCTACAATATCCTTGAAATCTTGCCAATATTCCTTAGATCTAAAGGTATTGGCAGCCCCTACAGGCACCACAAGACGGTTTTTGGGAGTGCCGTTGAAGACACACCAGTTGACCCAAGCCGGGTTGCTACGACGGTAGATAACCTCTTGAAGCTGATTGCAACCTACGAATATGTTATACTCGATGGTGGAGACATTTGCTGGAATCTCGATAGATGTAAGGCCGGTCTGGGCAAAGCAGCCATTCTTAAGAGTTGTGAGATTCTTTGGTAGAATCACAGTCTTAAGTGAACGGTAGCCGTTGAAAGCCTTAGTCGGGATAGCATTGGCAGGGTTAGCACCGTTAGCCACAATAGAGACCTGAGAGATGTCGAGACGATTGACTTTCATCTTTTCACGGATGAAATTGAAGTCATTTACGTTCATCGTGCCGAAGAGGGTAAGATCTTCTACTGTGGAGGTCTCGTTCTCATTGAGGAGATTCTGGAGATTGCCCGCCTCAAGCCAAAGCACTCTCTTCGACACCACGTCTGCGAGATTCTGCACCACGATGTCGATGCGCTGGTCGGCAATAACATTGGCGATCTTGTAATTGTTGTTGGCATCCGGAGTGAGGATAAAGCCGTTGGCTTTTACTGTCACCACTTTATCGGGATTTGTGCCCACAACCTTGAAATTGTAGTCGCGCCCCTTGATTACCTGATTAGCGTCAACAGTTATCTCATAGTCAGTTGAAGATGTGGGGAGATTGATGGCGAAGTAGGGGAGTGTGCCGTTCATTGCGCGAGCCTCACCCAATGCGAGGAGGTCGCCCGCTACGGGGAGCCAAGCCGACTCACCGTTGGCACGTGTCACGAGTCGAACCACATCGTCGGCTGCAACTGAAGTGCCTGCGGGAAGTTTACCGACGAAATCAACATACTTCGACACCTGAAGGGCGATGAGACTGAAATTCCTTCCGTCGTTGAGGAGAGTCTTCATAGTGCCGTCAGAGCCAAAGAGTGCTATTGAGAGCTGACCGGAGAAATCATTGTTGGAGATATTCTTCAGAGTTCCGGCTCTCAGGGTAAAACTGTCTACAGAGGAGATGTCGGTGACATCAATAGTAAGACCCGGTTGATTCTCATCGTTGGTGATATGAATCGGCGACCATGTGAGGTTGTTGGTTGCGGGCTTGATATTGTAGACGATTGTCTGGAGGTTGTTGTAGCTGTGGGTCTTGCTGACGGTAGGATTGAGTGCGCCCGGATTAAAGTATCCGTTGGCTGAACCTCCCCAGCCCCAGTTGAAATGGAGCATAGTGGAGCCGCCGGCATCGGTCTTATAGCCGTCGCACACGAAAGCGTGACCTGCAGAGACATCCTGACCGCTGAAAAGGACGGGACGATTCTCATTGATTTCGTTTACGAGAATCTCCACCCATTCTTTCTGAGTGATTTCGGAAAGTTTCTTATAGGACACTCCGGCATCATAGCCAAACATTGATGATAGTGCCCCGGGCACCTTCACTTCAAATGCGCTTGAACTTGACATGCCAAAGTCTGTGCCGATGGCAATGGCCGCATCGGCTACAAGAGCCGACACAGCATCAGCCTCTTCGGCAGAATAGCCTCCACGATAGTTGCCGGAGAGCATATTATCCCAATCGTAGATATTGTCCTCCCCACTGTTAACGAGGGAAGCGGGACGAGAAGCGGGCATCTGATGATACTTCATAATCTCAGCCACAGCCACACCTACGCAGCCTACAAGGCGGCGATTGGGAATCCTGTTGTTGAAAGGTGCCTCTTGGCTCCATTCCGGAGTCTTAAGCACTACTTCTCCCGGGGTGGCACGTGTATAGGCCATTGAATAGACCTCTCCGTTATCGTAGACAGGCACCGACAACAGGCTTTCTACTGTAGCCGGGGCAGCATCAATATCCCAGATGTTGGTGTCGGAGTAGCCGATCACGGGGATTGCCTCATCCTCAGCGGAAACAATGATAAAACCTTTGCCATCTTTTGCATTAAACACGTAGCTTACGGGGCTTAAAGAACCATTGTTGACCACATGCACGAGAGTGAGTGCATCCTTATCAGACAGTCGGCTGATATTCTCCGTCCTGAAGAAATCAGCGGCAACATTTTTTGCCTCTTCCGGAGAGCGGGAAGCACCGTTGGCAAGAACGGGGGCTGCCACACACATAGCCAGAAGCAGCGTCTTCGGAATTGATTTACACATAAGGTATTGTGTTAGTTTGTTGGTTACTTGTTATTTTTTGTTGCAATTAGTTTCCCTTAAAATATTCAGCGTATGATCACCTTCTTACCGTTGATGATGTATATGCCGGGGGTGAGACGTTCTTTAATCTCATTAGCTTTGACGTCCTTATAGAGCATCACTCCGTTAAGATTGTAGATCGTCACGTTGTCGTTGGCATTGACGAGGGTGCCGATTACCGATGACTGGCCATCTTCAACCATTTTGCCATAGATTGTCACATCGTGAGCCGGCATAGTTGTAGGAATTGTCTCCGACCAGCCCTCAAACTTCATATTTTCGGGAGCAACCGGATCTTTTACCATTACCACTGTGCCGTAGGGGATCATCTCATCCATATACACCTCTTCATTCACATACACCAGGAGGCGATAAGTCTTGGCGCTATACATACCTGTGAAGGTAAGGTCGAAGGCCGGCATAGTTGCGGGCACATTACCCCAGCCAAGGAATGTGCAACCCTCAATCTCCGGAGCTGCGGGAACAGTGATTGGTGATCCATAGGGGAGTTCGATGCTCTCGATTATCTCTCCGTTGACAGAGAATGTGAGTTTGTAGAGATTAGCTATGTAAGAACCGTTTATCACGAGATCCTTAGCAGGCATCACGCTTGGCACATTATCCCAACCGGCGAATGTGTAGCCCTCCTTCTCGGGAGCCTCGGGGACTGTGATTTCAGAGCCTGAAGCCAAGACCTTCTCTGCGATTACCTGACCGTCGATCATGAATGTGAGGAGGTGGTTGTTCTTCTCATACGTGCCATAGATAGTGAGGTCGGCAGCGGGCATTGTGGAGACGAAGTTGAACCAGCCGACGAACTGCTGACCATCCTTGTCGGGGGTTGCGGGAGCCACGATCTCGGAGCCGAAAGTCAGCTGCTTCTCCTCAACCACCACGTCGTCGATTATGAATGTGAGCTTGTAGAGGGTAGTCATATAAGCAGCCTTAAAATCAAGATTCCAAGCGGGCATGGTGGTGGGGACATCACCCCAACCGACAAAAGTGTAGCCCTCCTTTTCCGGAGCCTCGGGAACGACGATTTCCGCACCGTAAGGGAGTTCCTCAGTCTTCACCAACACATCGTCAATAGTAAAGGTAACAGTATATGTATTGACCAGATAGGAACCTGTGACTACGAGATCCTTAGCTGGCATCACGCTTGGCAGATTATCCCAACCGGCAAATGTGTGGCCTAATTTCACGGGAGCCTCGGGGACTGTGATTTCAGAGCCGTAAGGGAGCACCCTCTCTTCAACCACCTGACCGTCAATGACGAATGAGAGTAGGTGGCTGTTCTTCTCGTATGTTCCGGAGATGATGAGGTCGGCAGCGGGCATTGTGGAGACGAAGTTGAACCAGCCGATGAATTTGTGACCCTCCTTGTCGGGGGTTGCGGGAGCCACGATCTCGGAGCCGAAAGTCAGCTGCTTCTCCTCAACTACCACGTCGTCGATTATGAATGTGAGCTTGTAGATGTTGATAGTATATGAGCCCTTAAACTCAAGATCAGTAGCAGGCATAGTAGATGGGATTCCGCCCCAACCTGAGAAAGAATAGCCCTCTTTGGGTGCAGCTTCAGGAGCGGTAATCTCGGAGCCGAAAGCTACCCATTTCTCCTCAAGCATCTTATCGTCCACATAGAATGTAATCTTGTAAGAGTTGAGAGAGTAAGAACCGTTGATGACAAGATCTTTTGCGGGCATTGAGGTCGGGATCTGCTCCCAGCCTAAGAAGGAATAACCCTCCTTTATCGGAGCCTCGGGAACAGTGATTTCAGAACCGTAAGGGAGCACCCTCTCTTCAATAACCTGACCGTCGATGACAAATGAGAGTAGGTGGCTGTTCTTCTCGTATGTTCCGGAGATGATGAGGTCGGCAGCGGGCATTGTGGAGACGAAGTTGAACCAGCCGATGAATTTGTGACCCTCCTTGTCGGGGGTTGCGGGAGCCACGATCTCGGAGCCGTAAGCTATCTCCTTTTCCTCAATTACCACATCGTCAATTATGAATGTGAGCTTATAGGAATTGACGTTATAGTTGGCGCTGATCACAAGGTCTTTTGCGGGCATGGTGGCGGGTACGTCGCTCCAACCGGAGAATGTGTAGCCATCTTTTTCGGGTGTGGGGGGAACGTTAATGATAGAACCGTAAGCCATTTCGGTAGTCTCCACGACTTCACCGTCAATTGTAAACGTGAGCTTGTAGGAATTGACGTTATAGTTGGCGCTGATCACAAGGTCTTTTGCGGGCATGGTGG
>CAZULD010000072.1:9052-11046 GCA_964621135.1 uncultured Bacteroides sp.
CGGGTACGTCGCCCCAACCGGAGAATGTGTAGCCCTCTTTTGCAGGTGCTGAAGGGGCAGCGATTGCATCACCGTATGCCACAATTCTCTCCTCAAATATCCGGTCGTCAATCATGAACGTAAGGAGATGGTTGTTCTTCTCGTATGTGCCTAAGATTATGAGGTCAGAGGCGGGCATAGTCTCTGTGAGGTTGAGCCACCCCATAAAATTATAACCCTCCTTATCTGCCACTGCTGGAGCCACAATCTCTGCTCCGTAGGTAAGTTCTTTCTCCTCAATCACCACGTTGTCGATCACGAACGTGAGTTTGTAGGAGTTGAGGTTGTAGCCACCCTTGAACTCAAGGTCAGTAGCGGGCATGGTGGCCGGTACCTTGTCCCAACCGGAGAATGTGTAGCCTTCAATCTCGGGGGCAGAAGGAACTATTACCTCAGAGCCATAGGGGACATCTTTGGTCTCCAAGATTTCGTCGCCGACGAAGAAGGTCAACTTATAATTGTTGAGGAGGTAGGAACCGGTGATTATGATGCTCTCAGCGGGCATCATAGTGGGAATGTTTGCCCAGCCGGCAAATGTATAACCCTCTTTTGCCGGAGCTTCGGGAGCAGAGATTTCAGCACCGAAAGCCAATTCTTTGACTTCGATATCAAGGTCGTCAATCCTGAACACTACCTTGTAGGTGTTGAGCACATAGTTACCGATAATCACCAGATTCTTGGCGGGCATAGTGGCGGGTAAATTTTCCCAGCCTGTGAAAGTATAGCCATCTTTTACCGGGGCTTCGGGAGCGACCACGTTCTCGCCGTAAAGGAAGGTTTTGGTGTCAATGATTTCATCACCAATCTTGAACTCCACGGTATAACCGTCGGGAGTGAAATTAGCGGTGAGGTCAAGGTCGCCTGTCACAGTCAAAGTGCGGTCCGCATCTTTATTGCCATCGCTCCAACTGTCGAAGTGGTAGCCTTCGTCGGCAATGGCAACAATCTTGATTTGGGTGCCACCGGCATAAAGACCGTTGGTAAAGTCGACCCTGCCATTCTCTCCGGCAGTGACTTTCACGTCGAAGTAAACTGACAATTCACACGGCTCTGAAGGGAGTCCGATCACCTCGTTAGACTTGAAGACTATCGACTCTCCATTTTCAGGTGAGAGGTGATAGATTTTTCCTGTCTGCTTGTTGCGCATAAGGATTTTTACCTCCTGAGGAGCAGTGGAGTTGCTGCGTATACGCAAATACAAACCCTCTTCTCCGTCGGGCAACTTGACTGTCTCCGCGAGTCCCCGACATTCGTCGTCGATGAATGCCCCCACCTCAAACTGATCAAGATTATCATAACCCTGATCGGAAATACTGAAGTAGAGCACCATGTCATAGCGAAAATCAGAGGGATTCAACGTCCAGGCATCTGCTTTCTGAGTAGCTGCAAATGCAGATAGGCACACTGTCATAAACGCTAAGAGCAATGCACCAATCGTCTTACCATCAAACTTTCTTCTTATCATTTCATAATAAGGTTAAGTAAAAAAATATATATGAACACTCAATTATTTCAGCTTAACGAGAGGGAAAGATAGATAAGAACCCTCAAAAATCTCCCGGAAAAAGGAAATAAAATTGCTTTTAAGGTGCAAAATTAGTAAAAAATTCGCTAATTCTATATAAGAGGTCTTCTGTTTCTTTCTGTAACTGTCAAGTTTTTTAGCAACTGTTAAGAGGCCTAATCTATTACCTTTAGGAAGGAGTATATGTCCATTAAAGCATATGATCATTAAAAAGAATTATTATCTATAAATTATATTATTTATAAAATAATGATTGTTGCGATAGGGGACGAAAAACACTACTCATACTCAGCTTATTCAGAGCCGAGTATGGGTAGTGTTATTTAGGGGAGACTACCGCTTGGGGGTAGTGATTAATTAGTAAGTACCGGTTATTTCACCATTATCTTGCGGGAGATGGTGTTGTCGGCATTGCGGATTACGATGAGAC
>CAZULD010000073.1:0-10989 GCA_964621135.1 uncultured Bacteroides sp.
TGTCCTCAGTTTCATCCCTTTGATCCGTCAGCCTCCGCGTCGGTCAACCTTGTCACCGCCGCAGCCGACAAGACCATGCTCCGGCTCACCCTTCCGGGTGCAGGTCGCGCCGTAGCGCCGGCCAATGGCAGCGCTGCCGTGCGGCGCGTCGAGGCAATGATGGCGGTCATGGATCGCTACGAGCGCGTGGTGGCCGTCATCGACCGTCCGTTCGACGGCGCTGAGCCTCTTGACCTTACTGTTGATTGCCGGGCTGCCTTCGGCTCTGTCGCTGACGAATGTCGCTTGGTCGAAACTGCCTGCTCAGCCACTCCCGTGCTTGCTGACGAGAATGTCGTCTACCTCTCGCCTCCTCATCGCTTCTCGGCGCGCTGCGTCGCTTCGGCGGCTGATACGCTTCTCTGGGGAGGACTCAAGGCTCTGCGTTTCAAAGGCTACCGACCTCAGATCTTCGCCGCCTCGCGTGGCGGCACAGGCCCGTGGCACGCTGTCGTGTCCGTTGCCTTCGCCTCCGGCGATGAGCAGGTCGTTGTTGTCGCTCAGGGCGAGTCAGGCGCCCCGCTGACCTTCAACCCCGTGCTCAGTTACCCGTCGCCCGACGCCGTGTCTATGACGATCATTGTCAGCAGCGGCGGCCAAGTGCGCCGCGCCGTCCTTCCGCTCACCCCCGATCCCTCGCGCCGGCGCGCCGTCTATATCCACCCTTCTTTCGCGCCCTTTGCCCTCGACGAGACCATCCCTGTGTTCGTTGTTCCGCCCGAAAAGCGGCGTGTCCGTGCGCTCGACGGCTATGTTGCCGCAGCCTCGGCTTACACTCCCTCCGACATCCGCGCCGCGGCCTATGTCGGCGAAGGTTCGGTCACCGGCCTCTTTCCCGCCCCACGCTCACAGTCGAGTTGGGACTTCACCCGTCCGCGCTTCACTGCCTTCACCCGCTCAGGCATCCACACTCTTACCCTCTCCTCCCTCTCCTCTCTCTCCTCCTCAAAGGCGGTGATCTCCCCGAGTCTGATCGACCCACGTTGCCCGACCGCCGCCGTTGTCGCCGCAGGCAGATTGCTCGCCGTCGCCGGAGATTCACTCCTCGAAGTCGGCACAGCGCGCACCAAGACGCTCCTCAACGGTCTCCGCGCCGATTGCCTTGCCTATGACAGCAGCCGCGACGAACTGTGGATGTCGCAGGGCGGCGCAGGCCCTTCGACCGTCATCCGCCTGTCGGATCTCAGCCGCTACACCCGCGACGAGGCGCTCACCTCGCCCGGTCTCGGCCGCTATGCTCAGGTCGACGGCAAACTCTGCGATCTCACCGCTGATCAGTCCGTCGAATCCGTCTATGCGCGATGGTCGGTGGTCTTTTCGCTCGGCAAAGCCTACCGCCGCGTGCGCCGTCTGCGCCTTGACATGCGCAGCTCCTCCGTTACCTACGGCAACCTCCATCTGTCGCGCCGAAGTCTTGGCGATGTCGCGCCGTCTGCCTCACTGCGCCTTACGTTCGACGGTCGGATAGGCTCGCCTGTCGACGTCGCCGTTGCGGCTGCTCCGATGCGCTCCGCCTCGGTCAGCTTTCAGGGGCGCCTTGCCCCCGACTCAGTTATCTCATCTATTGACCTTTGTTTATGACGTTGCTTTATGGAAAAAACTATGACACCGGCTGCGATAGCAGCCGAGAACGCTGTGCGCCTTGCCGCACAGACCGACAATTATGACCCTCACCGCGGCATCGGTTGCCACGGCGACCGCATCGAGGTGACTACGCCTGTCGAGGGGCTTCCCTATGCCCGCGTGCCGCGCTCGATGGTCGAAGATCCGCTCTACGCCGTCGCGTCGGGAGCCGATCAGTGGCGCCTGCTGCGCTGCCGCCACGATTTCGAATATTGGTGTGTCAACTGTGTGAAAATTAAGCCTAAGGCCGGATGGCGCATGACCCCCTTTGTGCTCAACCGCGGGCAGCGCAAGGTGCTCGCAGCCCTCGAGGACGACCGTCTGGCCGGCCGCCCAATCCGCATCATCGTCCTGAAGGGCCGCCAGTGGGGCTGCTCGACGCTGATTCAGAACTATATGGCTTGGATCCAGATGTGTCTCCGACCCAACTGGCATTCGCTCATCTGTTGCCACAACAAGGACAGCGCCGTCAACATCCGCCGTCTCTACACTGACCTCGTGCGCGACTATCCCGCCGAACTGTGGTGTCCCGATGGCGATCAAGCCGACAGCGACAAGCCGGCGCGCCTGACCTTCAAGCCCTTCGAAGGCTCGACCAACGTCCGCGAGATCGCCGGACGAGGCTGCCGCGTGGCCGTAACTTCGAGCGAGGCTCAGGACGCTATCCGTGGCTACGATATCGCCATGGCTCACCTCTCGGAGACCGCCTACTGGCGCGACACCCCGACGCGGTCGCCCAACGATCTGATCCGCAGCGTCTGCGGCTCGGTCGGACTCTTGCCCTACACCCTCGTGGCTATGGAGTCGACCGCCAACGGCATGGGTAATTATTTCTATGAGGAGTGGCAGCGCGCCAAGGCCGGCGAGAGCGACAAGCGCCCCGTGTTCGTCGCTTGGTTTGAGGTGGAGACCAACGCTTTGGCTCTCGACGTGTCCCCCGAGGACTTCGCCGACTCGCTCAGCGATCGCGAGACTGCGCTCTGGAATCTCGGCTGCACCCTCGAGCAGATCAACTGGTATCGCCATAAAGCCCGCGTCGACAAGGACATACAGAAACTCTACGCCGAATATCCCTCCAACGACATCGAGGCCTTCGGTACGTCCAATGCCGGCGTCTTCGACCAGACCGACATCGACCGCATGTTGAAAGACTGCCTCGAGCCCTCGCGCACATGTTCGGTCGTCGACGGCAATCTCTACGACCGTCCCGGCGGCGAACTGGAGATCTGGGAAGAGCCCCGCCACGGAGCTGTCTATGTCGTCGCTGTCGACATCGGCGGACGTAGCCGGTCGAGCGACTGGTCGGTCATCGCCGTCATGCGCCGCTGCGATTCCGCCTCCGAGGGTCGTCACGCTGTCGTCGCCCAGTGGCGCGGCCATGTCGACCATGACATCCTCGTCGACATCGCCCGGGTCATCGCCGAGCGTTACAACCAGGCCCTCCTCGTCATTGAGAGCAACACCCTCGAGACCGAAGCCGCCGCCAACGGAGCCGTCAACAGCTACATCCTCGAGCAGCTTGCCGCCCGCTATCCCAATCTCTATCGGCGTCGCTACTCCGAGGCGTGCGGTCAGCAGGGCGGACGTATAGGCTTTCACACCAACCGCGCCACCAAGGCAATGCTGATCTGCGGACTGATCAAAGCCGTGCGCGACGGAGAGTATGCCGAGCGGTCAGCCGCCGCGTGCTACGAACTCGCCGTCTACCGCCAGCACCCCAACGGCTCCTACGGTGCCAAGGCAGGCTACCACGACGACATCCTCATGACCCGCGCCCTCGCCCTCCACACCATCACCGACGCCACCCTCTCCACCCCGGCCCCCAGCCCCCGCCTCCTCAACTCCAGAATTTGGTAAATTTTCATACCATATTTCAAATATGTTGTTAAAACTTGCTAATAAAATTTTATTATTATATATTTGCAAATCATTCTTTATTTAACCATATCTAATCCACGTTTTATGCTACGATTCTCTCTTATATTAATAATACTATTATTCTCTATTTCTGCCAGTGCTCAGGTGAGAGAATTGCCGTGTCGGGTAGAAGCACTTTCATCCGATCCACTTACGACAGACATATGGGATTTTTCACAGCAATGGCGTTCAGACGATCGTAACAATACCACCATACAGGTCTATGGAGATTCACTGTTAGCGGAGGCTATCGAAGGACGGCGTTATTGGTACTCAATTAAGAGTGATTCGATCTTTTTTTGTGGGGAAGAAGACCGTCTGACAGCCATTCGCCCCGATACGGCGGCCTTAATCGCCATAAAACCAATTTCCTGCGGATTTTCAAACGGAAACGTTGCCTTTGACGCTCACGGCACCGGTGGAGGTAAAAAGTTTCCTATTGCCGAAAAAGTCACTGACGAAACGATGACTTCCTTACATCCCGGACTGCTTATTCTCGCTCCAGGTGACACAGTTTGCAATGTAGTGGCTGTAACAGAGCGCCGTTTTGCTTTGGTAACTTTCCCCGAAGACAGCACGGCTACCGAAACTCATACTATGACCGAAACAGTAAGATGGTACGACGTTGACGGCTTACGATCTTTACTGCCTATCGCTCTACAACATTCTGTTTATTATCCTTATACACCCTCTTCCCTTGTTCCATCCTACACAGCAGCATATCTACCTGAACGTGGAGAATACATAGTAAAAGATCCTTCTTTGGGTGAAAATAAAGCCGAATTTGATTATGTTGCTATCCAAAAGGCTCTTGATTCTGCCACCATTTCTTTTGACGGCCGGAGAGTTAATGCGTCCATCTCGCTTTACTACTCCGGACTTGGTATACGCCTTGATATAGTTGATGCCGCGGGTCAGGCATTTATTCACCAATCGGTTGTTTCCGACGGTGCAACGGATGAAATCGCAGTTGACTGCTCAGATCTTAGAAGCGGTGAATATATTGCCGTACTCTCCATAGAGAATACTCCCGCAACTCCTAAAAAAGAACTCGTAATAATAAGATAATGAGAGATATTGCACGTTATATAATCAGTATACTAATAGCGGGTGTATGTGCAGTGGCGGTAAATAGCCAAAGCACCCAAGCAAATTATATGCTTTCGCCCGAGACCAACGAGATTATACCTCCGTCTCCGTCATCAGCCCAACAGATTCGTTATCAGAGTCCCCAGCCATCGTTGGCTACAGGCGCGGTTAATCTGTCAATCCCCTTATATACATTAGATGTAGAAGGACTCAGCATACCATTTACGATGTCCTATCAGACCTCCGGTATCAAGCCTGCAGATGACCCTCTACCTTTCGGATATGGATGGAGTCTACAACCGGCATTGAAGATAGTGCGCACCATACGAGGGCGGGCTGATGAGGATTATGAGTATCGCGGTGACCGTCCCGGGGATTTTCAACTAAACCCCTCAGATGCTTTCGCCGCTATGTGCCGCGTATCGCCGGGGGGACTTTCAGCAGAAAACACGCAGAACCGTTACGATGCTGAAAAAGACATATTCACCATATCGCTGCCATCGGGTGTATATACGCGTATCATTGTCAAAGATCCCGCTGACAGCTCTCGCCTGTTGTTTGTAGGTGGAGGTGACGACAACGAAATTATCATTACCGGAACACTGAATCTGAGTGAAATTACGGTAACGGATGCACATGGTATTATCTACCGTTTCGGTGATGTAAAAGAGATTGCATACATACCACCGGGCCCTGATGCCCCCGCGATTACATCTTGGGAACTAAGTGATATTACCCTGCCGTCCGGCAGAAAGATTTCATTCATATGGACTGTCTTTGACCATAATAAAATACCATTTGTGGGTGGTGATATAGGTCGCGACAGCTATAATCCTATAAATGCCTATCAATTTCATCAAGATTGGCTTACTCTATATCCTCAGTCAGGTTTTACAAATGACGGATATTATCGTCACAGAGCACATCTTTCAAATGTTTATTTTCCCGACGGCTCTATCACTCTTGACTACGATCAACAGAAACTGTCCTCATTTACCGTATGTAACGGTCTGGGGACAGAAATCCGCAAAGCAGTCTTTACTTACGGGACAAGCGATGTAGACTCTAAATTCCTTGCTACTGTAGATTTAAGCGGTGAAGGTCAGTATGTCTTTACATATAATCCCCGACGATTCGACGATTCGAGTGAACGTATGAAACAAGACTGGTGGGGTTATTATAACGGGCGTGGCGGTTACCCATATCAAATAACCTCTCTTACACCGGCGCTTAAGTTGAAATTTTATAATAATGATTTCATGCCGGGATCGTACGAAGCTATAGGCTATTCTGACCGTAACCCTGATGCCGAGGCTATGCAGGCCGGTATTTTGACAAAAATAACCTATCCCACAGGTGGCTCGAGCGAATTTACATACGAGCCTCACAGATTTACACCTCAAAAAGTTAATTCACATGATAATATTTCTCCTGAGACCGATCCTGAGCTTGGATGGGGCGGCGGCCTTCGCGTAAAGACTATCACTACAAGGACAGGATCGGATGATCCTCTTCCCCAAATAAAAACATATCTATATGGACCGGCTGTAGTTACAGCCGTTCCTTCGGCTGCTACATTCGTATCGATCGCTCACGGAATAGGACTTTTCAATGATAGGACTTTAAATCCCATCCTATACCATTTTAGAAATGTATCCGTGGCCGCTCAGTCCGACTATATGAACAATCACATAGGTGAAGATGCGATATGGTATGATAAAGTTGTTGAGCGCAACGATGAGGGAATGACTGAATATCATTTCACCAGAACTATTCCCACTGATGCAGTAACGCGGGAGTGGGGGTTTGTAGCTCCCTCTGTAATGCGTAACATCTTTTCCAAAGGTGCAAGATTGACAGCCAAGCATGTATTCAAAAAGACAGGCTCTTCCGACAGTATCAAAGTTTATAGTGAAGAATATACATATGCGCCTGTCCTGCAAAAGAAATATGTTCAAAACAATACTGTAGTAGGCTCTCACATTTCCAGATATCTGCTACAGACGGCCGTCAATACCATTGAATCTCCGGATTTTACCAATGGGGAATTCCTTTCATATGTTGCGTATGTCCCAAATGAATTTAATCCGCAGCAAAGTCTTCCTCACTCCATAAAAATCAAAATCGAGGATATTACTCCCGATTGGCTTTCCGGAGGATATAGTCCATACAGAGTTGAACCTTACACTATCGAATTACGCTCCGACCGTCTTGCATCAAAAACCGTTACTCGCCACCTTGACAACGGCGATTTTGTGACGACGGAAAAATACGAATATATTGATGGTACATCGATAATCAAGTCTGTCAGTACCACGACATCCAACGATCCGCGCACAGACCGCATAGACATAGAATATCCCACTAAAGGCGGCGGTACAGTCCAGTCGGCTATGGTTGCCGACAATATGGTCGGAGTGCCTGTAAAGACTACCCGACGATTCGGTTCGGCCACTACTGTCGTAACCCGCGATATGGCTTCATACGGCAACCGCGTTTACCGCCCCAAGCGCGTCCTGCAGAGTTTCGGCGGACAAGCGTGGGTAGCAGGGTGGTATGATTACGACAATTTCGGTAACCTGCGCGAATACCGCGGCGAGGACAGCGTTCCTACGACATATCTGTGGGGTTACAGCGGCTTACACCCTGTTTACGGAATCAGCGGGGCAGCCTACTCCCAGATCAAAGGACTCGGGCTGCCGGGTACGGCTTACAACGGGTCGGCTGACGCGGTCGATGCTACATCGCGTCTGGACCAGTGGCTTGCAACGCGGCTACAATGGAGTCCGCTCGTAGGCGTCACCTCGCAGCGCGCTCCCGATGGACTTACGTCCACATATACCTACGACTCCGCCGGACGTCTGATTCAGACCGCCATCAGTGGTCACGGCAATGTCGCCGCCTACAGCTACCACATCAATGACGGAGGTCTTAACTACACAGAGACCAAGGCCTATACATCCTCCTCCGCATCTTCAGTCCGCGAGATAATCAACTATGACGGTCTGGGACGGCCTACAACCAGTCTGACCGCTGCGGCTGATGCTTTGTCCCTGACATCCAACTACTACGCCACTTTGACACAGTACGACGCCATGGATAGGCCCTTCCGCGAGTGGGCGACCGTGAAGGTCGACAATCCTCATCCCACCGAGACTCAGATATCCTCAGCCGCTTCTGATGTCTACGGCGACGCTTACTCCTATCACACCACTTTCTACGAGCCGTCGCCCCTCGCCGTCACTACAGGCTCGCGCAAGGCAGGCAAAGAGTGGAATACAGCCGACCGCCGCATAGCTGTCCGGCATCTGGTCAACAAAGCCTCAGGCGACTATGCCTGTCCGAAATACATTGATTATTCTGATGCAGAGATAAAGCAGAACGGCTTTTATCCTGCAGGCTCTCTGACAATCGAGGAGATCACCGACGAAGAGGGTCATGTCACGATGACCTTCACTGACTCGCAAGGTCTGACACTGATGACACGCGAGGGAACGCCATCCTCGGCAGCGCAGCCCAAATGGCTTGACACCCGCTATGTCTATAACGACTACGGGCAGTTGCTCTATGTCATCCAGCCCAAACTTACCCAGTCCACTATAAAGCGCTCCGATCTGTTCCGCTATCTCTATGACTGGCACGGCAACTGTTTTTCAAAGACATATCCTGCGGGCGAACCGACGCTTTACCGCTATGACAACCGAAACCGCCTGTATGCCGAACAGGACGGTAATATGCGTTCGCGAGGCGAATGGCTCCTGCACTTCTACGACAGTTTCGGCCGCGAAGTCCTGACCTTTGTCAGTGCTGTGACAGATCAGAATGTTGCGTCCATGGCGTTGGCAGCCATTGTAGCTGTCCCACCGACCTCCTCATCGGTCATCAACAATTCGACCGGCGGCTATACGCTGACAGGTGCGCCTGCCGACCTGACAGTCTCCGAACTTGTCGAGGCACGCTACTATGACAGCTACGATTTTGCAAGCCGTCTGACTTATGGATGGAAGGCCTATACCGTTCCATCAGGCTTTGCTACGCCGGCAGCCTCTGTGCGAGGCCTTCCGACAGGCTCTCTGTCAGGCAAGCGTCTTACCGTCACCCATTACGACGCCCTGAACCAGCCCGTGCGTGTCGCCTCCGGTGAATATAGCGCAGTGCCGGAACTTGTCAGCCATACACGCTACGATTACGAAGGCAAAGTGCTTGAAGAGCGTACCGTCACAGCGGGCTCACTCACCGCGCCCGATCAAAAGATAGAGCGCAGTTACTACAAATCAGGTCATTTAAAGTCCATCGCAGTCTCTCAGGCATCTCAAAGTGCAAATGTCTCATACAACTATGGCGGCAACGGCAGAATATCCTCTTCAAAATTTGATAAACGCCTCAGCCGCAGCGACAGCTACAATGCCAACGGTTGGCTGACATCATCGCGGACGGCTTATATCGGTCCACTAGGTCCCGAACTGGAACTCAACCCTATAGGTCCGATAAACCCTGTCAGCACGTTGGGGGTTATTGGGCCTGTAGATCCTATAGATCCCATAGATCCCATAAATCCTATAGGTCCTATAGAAATAGAAACCCTCATTTTCGAAGAATCGCTGCACTATGCCGCCGTTCCCTCGGGCTGCACGGCCCGCTACGATGGAAAGATAGCCGGACGTGTCCGCGGAGACAATCTTACCGCCTACGTTTACGACACACACGGCCGCCTCATATCGGCCACTCCCAAAGCCTACAACGGTCAGTCTGCCTCGGCAGTGCCCGATCTGGTGACTCAGTACAGTTACGATGCCAACGCAAACATCACCTCTCTTCTCCGCCGAGGCATAGTCGATATTGTCGGCGGAACGAAAGTCTACGGCGTCCACACCGATATGAGGATGAGCTACAGCGGCAACCGTCTGACGTCGATGACCGTTTCACGCGATGGAGCTGATTATGAAGGGCGCACGGGCGTCAGTGCCATAGGCTCGGTCAGCGGCTTTACCTACGACCGCAACGGCAATCTTACAGCCGATCCTTCGCGCGGTATTACCCGCATAGATTACAACCGTCTGAATCTCCCCGTTTCGGTCACCTTCAGCGACGGACATCGTCAGACGGTCACTTACGATGGCCTCGGCAACAAACTGCGCACCGACTACTATCAGCTTCCCGCAACCATGGTAGCCGGATCAGCGGCGGCCTACGATGACAGCGACTACCAACTGACATCGTCGCGAGTCTATCTCGGTCCGCATGTATTCTCTGATGGCAAGCTCGAATACTCGGCCTTCCCCGGAGGCTATTTTGATCCGAAATGGCGGTCGGCCCGTTTTTACGTCACCGACTGGCAGGGCAATAATGCAGCCGTCGTCTCAAGTGTAGGCAATATCATCCAGCAGACCGACTACTATCCTTACGGCGAGCCGACGGTTGAGCCTGCGGGACAGCGCTACCTTTTCGGCGGTAAGGAGCGCGAACACGCCGCCGGCCGCAACAGCTACGACTTCGGCGCTCGCTCCCTGACTCCTTACGGCAACTGGGCCGTCGTCGACCCCCTCGCCGAGAAATTCTATCAGTTCTCACTGTATTCATATTGTGGCGGCGATCCGGTGAATAGGGTTGATAAAGACGGTGAATTCTGGGATACCGTTTGGGATATAGGTAATATTTTATATGATGTAGGAAGCGCAATTAAAGCTCATATAGATGGCGATCATGACAGAGCTAAAGAGCATTGGAACGATGCTTTATGGGATACCGGAGCAGCAGTTATTCCATTTGTTCCAGCCGGAGCTTCTAAAGCAGCAAAAGTTGTTAAAAGATCAGAGAAAGCTGCGGATGCAACTAAAGGACTTAAGAACGCAGAAAGAATTCAAGAAGGTAAAGATTTTGAAAAAAGAGCCTTACAGGAGGCGAAAGATCGTGGAGAAAATGTTCAAGGACAAGTCACATTGGTTCCACAAAATGGTAAGGGGAATGTTAAAGGTAATAGAACTAGAACAGACCAGTTAATAAAGGATAAAGATAACACTTATATTATTGGTGAAACAAAACTCACAAATAGGACATCTCCGACTAAAGGACAGCGCGCAGCTAATAACCATGTCGGATCAGACGGAGGTTATTTTGAAGTGAGAACAGATGTACCTGAATTTGGGATAAAGCGAGGAGATAAGATTTTTGTTAAAGAGTATAAGTTTATTTATAAGGAAACTAAGTAATAATTATTATCAACTATGACAAAATTTGAAATAATAGTAGAAAGACTTAAAAACGAGTCATTTTTAGCTGGTTATACATTTGTAAAAAGTGATTCATCGTTTATCCAGAAGT
>CAZULD010000074.1:0-2599 GCA_964621135.1 uncultured Bacteroides sp.
CGGTAATCATATTCGCCGTGGCTGATCATGATAGGCGTATCCCATTTGTCTACGAAACGGTGGGGCGAGCTGGCAAATGTGCGCTGTGCTGCTGCGTTGTCTTTTTCCCAGTAAGCGCCGCCCATATCCCAGTTGGCAAACCACATTTCTTCAGTTTCGAGATACTGAGCCTCCATGTTGAAGATTCCCGCGTGTGCGAGCAGAGCTGCGAATCGGTGGTCATGGTTGCCTGCTAGCCAGTAGATTGAGAAGCCGCCGTAGCTTGCTCCGGTAGCACCGATATGCTCCCCATCGATATACGCTTCCTGTTTCATGTAATCTACTGCCGACAGATAGTCTTTCATGTTCTGACCGGGATAGTCCTTGGAGATCTGTTCGAGCCATTCCTGACCGAAGCCGGGCAGACCGCGACGGTTGGGAGCGATCATTACGTAACCGTTAGATGCCATTAGTGCGAAGTTCCAGCGATAGCTCCAGAACTGGCTGACCGCCTGCTGGGGACCGCCTTGACAGTAAAGTATTGCCGGATATTTTTTGTTGGCGTCGAAATTCGGGGGGAGGATTACCCATGTCAGCATTTCCTTGCCGTCAGTTGTCGGTACCATTCGACGTTCAACCGTGGGCATTGTGAGTTGATTGAAGATTTCTCCGTTGACGTCTGTGATCGCTTTAGCTTCATTGCCTGAGGCTTTGTAGATTTCATTCGGACGAAGCATCGAGTGTGCCATGGTGATTACGCTTCCGTCTGCGAGCGGATTAAGGGTTTCGTAGTCACATTCTCCCTGGGCGACTACACTGATTGTTCCGTCGAGGGCGATATTGAACATCGGTTTCACACCGTCACGATATGCGAGGAAGAAAATCGTGCGTCCGTCAGGCGCCCATGCAAATTCTTCGATCGTGTAATCCCATTCTGCGGTAAGATCTGTCTTTTCGCCGGTCGCCATGTCGAGAGTGAAAAGACGGTTTTTGTCAGATTCGTAACCGTCATGCTCCATGCTTAGCCATGCGAGTTGAGATCCGTCGGGAGAGAAGGCGGGCGCAGTATCGTAACCCATCATGCCTTCTGTTAGGTTTTTTGTCTCTTTAGTTTCGAGATTATATGCGTAGAGATCACTGTTGGTCGAAATTGAATATTCAACGCCCGTCTTTTTACGCGAAACATAGACGAGAGTCTTGCTGTCGGGTGACCATGCAAACGATTCAACGCCGCCGAACGGCTTCATCGGTGCTTCGTAAGGTTCGTCAGCCATGATATCTTCGACATTTGTAACTGCGTTACCGTCAAAATCGCCTAAGAAGGGGTGGGGAATTTCAGTTACCCATTCGTCCCAGTGTTTGTACATGAGATCATCTACAACGCGTCCTGTAGCCTTGGGCAGGTCGGGGTAAATATCCTGAGCCGTACGGGAATATTTTACATTTCCAATCATTACGACCTTCTTTCCGTCAGGCGAAAATTTGAATCCTGAGATGCCGTTCTCTACCGAGCTGACTGCCTTACGATCACTGCCGTCGGCGTTCATGACCCATAGCTGACCTTTGCCGTCTACCGGATATACGAACGCGATGCGCTGACCTCCGTCGATCCACACTGCGTTGTTTTCCGACTTAGCCGTGCGGGTTAGACGCGTCTGCTCTGAGCCGTCGATATTCATTACATATAGATCTCTGTTAGAAGTGTTTTCCTCAACACTTTCGTAAGAAATTCCGAATAGCACCTTAGTGCCGTCGGGTGATACGACTGGCTCGGAAACACGGCCGAGAGCTTCGAGAGCCTCGATATCAAAGATGCCGGTTTCACTGTGGAAATCCGGGCGATCGATGATCTTTTCGTCGCCTGTGCCTTTCTGAGCACACGATGCGAGCATCATCAGAGCTGCGCTCATAGCGATTGGTTTGATTAATTGTTGCATTTGGTTGATATATGTTATTGATTTTAATTTACCTCCGAGATTTATACCGACTATTTATTTACAGGCAAAGTTACGAAAAACTCCTCTCCCGACAAAAACTTCTGTACCGGCAACAAGAATCATATCCAAGATGAGTTTCTATTCAATTAGATATTAGAGATATATTAAATACCCTGTTGGCTAATTCGGATTTTTGTTGTAGATTTGCTGTTTGAATGTCAGATGGCATTTGTGAACTTTGTTAAAATGACCGATTTGATCAGTTTAATAGTTATGAATCGACGATTATTCAGCATATTGTTGTCCGTTGTGATTTCTGTGGTGGCCGTATCTGCGGCTGTCAAGGATCTTCCGGTAAAAAACATCAACGGCAAATCATATTTTTACTATGAAGTCAAAAAAGGCGATACCGTTTACTCGCTGTTGACCAATCTTGACATTACCCGTCAGGATCTTGTAAAATACAATCCTTCTGCAGGCGAATTGCTTAGAACAGGCGAAATGCTTTATTTCCCGGTTAGCGAATTCGGTGACGGTACGGAGAGCGAATCCGTTGCGCAGACGGTTACTGTCACGCCCGAGAGCGTTCCTGACACACAAGGTTCAGGCACGATAGCCCATAAGGTAAAAAAAGGTGAAACTCTTTACGGTATCGGACGCATGTACGATGTCGATCCCGACCT
>CAZULD010000074.1:2699-10914 GCA_964621135.1 uncultured Bacteroides sp.
AAGGTGAAACTCTTTACGGTATCGGACGCATGTACGATGTCGATCCCGACCTTATTGTAGAACTTAATCCTACTGTAAGAAATGGAGTAAAAGCCGGAGCAACGATTTATATCCCCGTTGATGATCCCGAAGATACTGAACAGACGGTTGAGATCGCTGCGGAATCTAACACAGAACCGCAACCCGAACAGATTTTAGTCCCGACGGAATTTGATGATCCGGTGGCTGAACTCACCCCAGTTCGCCCTCCTATTCAGCGTGTTGAACAGGAAGAAGATCCCACTCTCGATGAATCGGACGAAGTTGCCGACTCTATTGTGCGCCGTCCTGCAACCATTGCCGTATTGCTTCCTTTCATGCTTGAGTCCGAGACACCATCGAAGCAAGCTCTGCATTTCACTGATTTTTACAAAGGTTTGCTGATTGCAGCCGATACCCTTTCTAACCGCGGGGATAGTCTGCAGATCATTGCTCAAGATACCGCAGACGATCTGGTAAGATTGATGTCGATTCTTGCGGACGAGAATGTCCGCTCTGCCTCGGTGATCATAGCTCCCGAAAATCAGGCGCATATTGCAGCCATAGCCTCATCGGTGTCAGGTGATACAAAAGTTATAAACGTATTTAATATCCGCGATTCGCTCTATCTTACCTCAGCTCCTGTGGTGCAGACCAATGTCCCTCACAACATTATGTTTGACAAGGCGATTCAGGCTATTGACCGCCTGTATGCTGATCGAATCCCCATATTTCTAAACTGCCCGAACGGACGCAATGAAAAAGCAGAATTTGTTGCGGCTCTTGGCGAATATTATCGCGAACGTGGGGTGGAACCGATTATATTGACCTACGAAAGTGCACTTATTTCATCCCAGCTTGAGGCTTTGCATTCCGAAGGGTCGCGTTATCTGATCATTCCGGCCTCGGGTAGTCTTGCCGACTTCAATCGCTTCGCCCATACAGTAATCCGCGCGAATGCTGCCGCCGGCGAAGATCGTCCGTTCGCAGTATTCGGTTATCCTGACTGGACAGCGTTCAGAGGAGACACAAAAGCCACGCTTCACGAACTTGACGCCACTGTTTATTCCCGCTTCTATTACGATGCCGATAGCTTCGATACCGAATGTTTCGACAAGGCTTTTGAACATTGGTATGGAAGTAAACCGATTGAGGTTCTTCCCGATCAGGCGATACTCGGTTTTGACACCGGCAACATGCTCATCAGAAACCTTCGTGCAAATGATGGAGTTTTTGATCCCGCTAAAGCCGATTACAAAGGCATCCAGTCGTCCTATGACCTCGTTCCTGCAGGTGACAATGGCGGTTGGGTCAACTCTGAAGTATATATTTTGCAGTTCACTCCCGGCGGCAAGGTTAAACGCATAGAATTTTGAAACTGATGATGTTGATAAAGAAATTTGCGGCCATCGCGGCTTTTGTGTTAGTAATTCTCGCCGGTTCGACTGTCTCCGCCCAGACACATTATAAACCGCATCTCAGTGTCGGCTTCAAAGGCGGCATGACTATGTCGGAAATGTCTTTTTCGCCCTCCGTGAAACAAAAGTTTGCCAACGGTACGACCGGCGCGGTCACCTTCAGATACACCGAAGAAAAATTATTCGGTCTTATTGCTGAACTTGGATGGTCGCAACGAGGGTGGCAGGAAGATTTTGAGGATTCTCCCTGTCGTTATACCCGTTCGTTTACTTACATCCAGTTGCCTATGCTGACTCACATTTATTTCGGTAGCAGCCGTTTCAAATGTTTTGTCAATCTTGGACCCGAATTTTCATATATGATTGCTGATAACATTTCGGCAAACTTTGATTATCGCGACCCGTTGAAAGCCGAAGGCTTTCCGACCAAAGCCCGTATGACTCAGCAGATGTCTATGGACGTCAAGAATAAGTTTGACTATGGTATCACTGGAGGCCTCGGATTTGAATTTTACGTCACGCCCCGCAACTCCGTTACCCTCGAAGCTCGCTATTATTTCGGTCTTGGCAACATTTATCCCGCTGCCAAAGCTGATACATTCAGTGCATCGCGTTGCACATCGATTGAGTTTACTCTTGGCTATAATTTCCGCCTGAAGTAATTAGTCCTTCTGACTTACTCGAAAAGCAACTGGAATACAAGGACGTCGCTGTAGCGTCGCCCGCATTTGATCCACGATCTCAGGCAGGCTTTCGATTTGTAGCCGCAATGCTTGAACAAGGCTATCGAAGGCGCATTGTCAACGCTTACCCATGCTGCAAGTTGATGCATGGCGAGTGTCTCACGCGCATAATCGGCGAGCAGGTTAAGAGCCTCTGCGGCATAACCTTTGCGGCGCGCTTCGTCAACAATAAATATTCCTACATTTCCGCGGCCGTCACGCGCATCAAAATCAAAGATGTCTACTGCGCCAACCGCCTTGCCGGTCTCATTCTCCACAATCACCATGCGCAACTGGCGTTGAGTGAATATATCACCGTCATAGCTGTCGATATATTGCCATAGCTGGTGACGTGAGAGTGGGGCGCGTGTCGTGCCGTAAGGCCACAGCTCGGTGTCGTTCTCCCAGAGATATAAAAAATCGAGATCTGTAGGTTCCGGACTGCGGAGACTGATATTTTTTCCTTTAAGTGAGTTCATAAGTGAGAGTGTTTATCAGGATTTGAATGAATCTGCGAAAGGCACACGGTTGAGCAGTGACCGTCCAAGCGTCACTTCGTCGGTGTACTCGATCTCATTGCCTACCGACATTCCGCGGGCGAGCTGGGTGAGTTTTACATCGAAGTCCGCGAGTCGGCGGTAAATGTAGAAGTTTGTGGTGTCGCCTTCCATCGTTGAACTGAGAGCAAGTATCACTTCGTCAACGTCGCCCGAAGCCACGCGGCTTACAAGCGATGCAATCTCGAGACTGTCCGGCCCGATGCCGTCAATCGGGGAGATCAGCCCCCCGAGGACATGATACACACCGTTGTATTGGCCGGTGTTTTCTATACTCATCACGTCCTTAACGTTTTCGACCACGCATACAGTGCGACTGTCGCGCATCGGCGAAGCGCAGATGGCACATATTTCGCTCTCGCTGATGTTGTGGCAGACGGAGCAGTAACATATGTCGCGGCGCAGTCGTATGATCGATTCGCCGAGCGCCGTTGCCTCACGTTCGTCTCTTCGCAGCAGATGCAGGGCGAGACGAAGAGCCGTTTTACGGCCTATACCGGGGAGGCGCGACAATTCTGTGACCGCGCTTTCGAGTACTTGTGAAGTGAATTCCTGTTCCATTACCATATATAACGTATCAGCGGATGAAATATTTCATCCGCTGATTGTAGATCTCTATAGGTGGAATCCCTCCTCCTCTTAATACTGAGAAGGATTACTTATGCTGGCTCAGCAGCCACTCTCGCACAGGAGCCAGCCGATAAGCATAATTGAATGATGCCATATGTACTTCAGCGGGTCTCATTGGCTGTTCTGCTTCTGCTTCAGTCAGAACAGTGTTCCCTTCGAAGGTTATGAAGTTCCGCTCATCCCCTTTCGCAAGGAGCTTGCCCGCAAGTGCGTCCTGCTCACTTTCCGGCAGTCGGGCGCTCCATGTCGCCTCAGCATATTCAGCTTTCTCATTCTTCAAAAGATTCTCCAATCCTACCTGTCCGCCATGGCCTCCGTTGTCGTCTTGCGCTGCAATATAGACAAATTTATAGTCTTTAAAATTATCCATTTTTGCTAAATCCCATTGACAGGCGACGAATAAAGATGCCGCGAAAAAGTCGGGATAGTGGATGTTGAAGTAGAGTGACATCATGCCTCCCATTGATTGTCCGGTAGTGTACATTCGGTCTGTATCTATCGGGTACTGTTGTGTCAACTCCTTTACTAATCTTATTGTACCGTCGACTTGCGGAGTTGTTTGCCATTCATCATCAACCGTTACATAAGGATATTGCGGAACTACTACATAGCAGGGATGCTGACTTTGAAATTCATTTGTGCCCCATACCAAACCACCATACCCTTGAGTAAGCGGTAAGGTAACATCATCACCGGGTGTACTTCCGTCGGCCATAAACAATACGAGTGGCAATTTTTCGCCTGCCGCTGCTCCTTCAGGAATTAATAAGTTATATGGTATGGTATCATTACCGACCGTATCAACAAACGTAAACTGTTTGAATTTAGGCACAACCTCTTTTATTAGCTCTGCCAATTCACCGGTAGGCTCCGGTCGGTTAGTCCCGCCCATAGCTTTGGAGTAGACTTGTAGACCGCCCCCTTTAGGCATTCCCTGATTGTTGTTTTCGTTTGATTTGGAAGTACAAGCTCCCATGATTTGCGAGAGCGCAACCATACCGATTCCCAAAATTAGGCCATAATTTTTCATTTCAGTTATTATTTTTATTGACAGACAAACATCTATAACTATCCTGTCGCCGGAGGCGTTGCATTCAGCTATCAGTGTTTTACCGCATATACGCAAAACATTAGATCTTAATCTAATGTTCGCCCCCTCTCCGAAAATTAGCGTATTTATACAATCAGTGAAAACTTCCTACTTTATTTTTAATCAATCTATTGATATAAAAAGTAAAATGTTGTAAATTTGCATACATTTTGGAAAGCGTTTACTGACGCACTTTCTTGATAATCAGAAATCTCGCAAATTTCACAGATAAAGTCAGGAATGTGGCAAACAGTAGATGCCTTATGAATATGTACGTTTTTCGGTAACTAAAATCTTACGCGTTACCGAAATATTATCATATTCTGCGTGAGGCTTCTGCACGTTTGCTCGTTCTACTTTATCGGGCAATGCGAGAGCCTCTGATTATAGAATGAGCAATGGTAAGGCTCTCACGCTTTTTCGTTTATTTATAAGTCGTTGAGGGAGCAGGCGGCAAATAAGTATAACGTTTTATGAATAAGAAAGGTCTTATTTTTCTGTTTGTCGTTGTTGTTTTAGTAATTATCGGTAAAACGTGCGGCACTCAAATCGGAGATAAAGTTACGGTTCGCCGTGAATGTTTCGGAGCATCCACTAAAGCTACTTTTAAAGAAATGGTGCATACGTCGATTGCAGGCGACAAAATTGGAATCCTTGACATGATGTATTCTCATGAAATCAGGCAGATCGAAGCCGGCACGACTGGTAAGCTCCTCGAAGACGGCGGCACATGTTATCGTGTCCGTCTTGACGATGACTACGGAGTTTGGTGGATTTCAACCGACGATGTTGATTGAACATGCAATAAGCTGTTTCCTTACTGTAAAATTCCGGAAGATGCCGAGCCTGATACACCGGGCTCATTATCGCGTTGGACTTTTTTACCGAATCCGAACGTATAAGTTGCCGATAACTGAATCAGCGCATGGCTTTGTCCATCGTAGAACTGCTGGAACGTGTCATAATACTTGCTGTGCATTTCCTGTGTGTAACTTTTCCAATTCCAACGGGAAAAATTTATCAGGTCTGCGCGGACATTCCAATTTGAGTTTGACCATCCTATGGTTAAATACCAGTCGCTTTTTGACTTTTGCCAAATTCCGTTGATTTTTCCGTCAGGACTCGCATTGTCGGAAATGTAAGTTAAAGTGAAATTCCAGTCATTAAGGTAGTACCGAACGCGAGCATACCAGTAAATACTTGAATGGTTCACATTGTAAGGTGCGCCATTGTGATTAAGTCTCTGTGCAACCTGGCCGGAGAACATAAGAGTGCGTTTTAGAAATCTCAACGTACCCGAAACTCCGTATTCTCCTTGCGCATAACTTCCTAAAGGTTGTTTGATGGTTCGTAAAATGCCTGTAGGAGTTGCTTCATAATCGTAGACGTATCGGTCGCCGACTATCCATACCCAGCCAAAGGCACTTAGATTATAATTATTGTTTGGAAGCCATGTGTATCTGAAATCTATATCGTAGCTTTTTGAAGGTACGAGATTTGGATTGCCGGTGTATCGCATTAATGGGGTGGACTGAATGATATTCTCGCTTTTATACGAGGGTGAGGGTGCCCATGTACTATAATGGAAAGTTGTTGATAGAGAGTGTTTGTCCTTGAAGCCGTACTGCAAAGAAAGGTCAATCCACGGAGAAGAAGGATTATCAGTCATATCTGCAAATTTCAATTTATCCCAGTCCCATCCAAAACCGGTTAACCCGTAAAAATTGCCTATGCTGACATTGTATGTAGCGCCTATGCCGACACGCGAGGATTTGGCTCGATCGAAAGAGGTCGCACTGCCGGTATACTTTGTCCGGTTATATTCATATGAACCTCGTATAAATCCGAGCAAGTTGCCATATTTACCGAAATCGTGATTGAATTTCAAATCCGCATTCAGTTCATTGGTGTTATCAGTTGCTCCATTGAGAATCGGAGCAAAACCGTTTTCAATATACGACGAATTTTGATCCGTATGTGAATACATATAGAATGGAGCGAACGTAATAGAATTGCTTTGGGGGAGCGAAAAGAAATAATATCCGTTATAAGAAAGAAATTTTGAAGTATTGTTAAGTGTCGAAGAATATTCAGATGATGGGAAGTCGGCCGGAGAGTATATTACCTCTCCGCTGCGGTCGGCATGTGGCTTGCGGTTTATGCTGCCATTGATTTGGGTCGAGGCCTGAATCTTGTCCGTATTATATGTAGCTTTGAAGGCTGCAAAATATTGTTGCCGTTTTTCTTTTGATGAAGTTGTATTAGAGAAGCGGTCAAAAACATTCAAAGTTCCATCTTCTTGTGGTAGCCGATAAGTTTCGGTAAGTTCCGAGCCATAATGACTACTGCTGTGTCCCCAACCGTATCCCATAAGGTCGTATGTCATCTTCTTATACTGCAACCTGACGTTGCCTAAGAGTTGTTCGGAAAAGTGTAAAAGATTAGTGTGATCATATGCTTTGACATAACCGCCATATTCGTATTTGGTCATAATATAATTGACTACGAACTGATGACCTTGCAGACGAGGATCTGAAGGGAATTCGTAATATTCCACACGCTTGACATCAGAGATGCGCATGGCTTTCAAATCATTGTCTGTGGCAGGAATATAATCAATAAATACTGCTACCTGCTTGCCTGAATTTGTCTGAATATTACCGTTCAACGACACTTTCAGTTGCGGTATAGATATCTGGTCGAGCAAATCAGCTCCCGATTGCGAGGCATTCTTCTGTCTTGTGGTAGGAATATAGACTGATTTTTTTGCATCTGTCCGTTGCATGCTTGCTTCAACAACGACTTCATTAAGCTCTTGTGTCTTTGTAGAATCTGTTTCAGATGACTGTGCCAGCACATTTCCCGCACAGAGCAGAGACATGCATACTATTTTTAGTCTATTACTCATTGAGATAGCCATTTTTATTATTTGAGGCAAAATTAGAAAGGAAAACCGACTTTACTCTCAACAAATGTTGAGTATTATGAAAAGGATTAAGATTTTCTTAATCTGCTCAAATGTGTCGGGGTAATATTGAGGAATGAGGCGATATCTTTGAGGGAGAAAATAGAGAATATATCTGCGTGTTTTTCGGTTAGTTCGTTGTATCTTTCCTGAGCCGATTTTATATGTAGATCGATATATCTGTTATAAACGGTATCAAAGACTGCCGTACTCGCTTCTGTGATAGTCCTATATAAATCATTGTCGGATTTCATACGCAGCCCCAACTCTTTTGCTGAGATACAATATATCTCACACGGCATAACCGCTACAATCGATACACGCGATTTTTTATCGTAAAGAGAAAATGGGAAATCTGCAACAAATTCGCCGGCAAACTCTAATCCGACGACGCACTCTGTGCCGTCATCCGCATAGACTACATATTTAAGGGCGCCTGATTTAATATATCCGATGTATTTTGCGATCTGGCCTTGTTCGACAAAAAGTTCCCCTTTTTCATAGTGGCGTAACATGCCACTGTTGATACATAGGTTGCGCCAATAATCTTGGTCGATGTTATCGTAATATGCATTGAAGTTAGAGACCTTCACAACTGGTTGATTTTGAATAATCCGGTAGGCTCGTAAACGGATTGATCTGTAAATGAAAACGTGAGCCAACTATGCCATCTCTATTCAACCGCAAAGTTACGAAAATATTATAAAACTACTAACCCTTTATTGATTGAGTTGATGGGCATTTCTTGAAAGAGTAGGGGATAAACTAAAAAATCCGCAAACTACATTACTGCAATTTGCGGATTTTTCAGTGTC
>CAZULD010000075.1:0-5018 GCA_964621135.1 uncultured Bacteroides sp.
CCGGCTCAGAGTCGGAAGTAGCGGCTTCAAGTTTCTTCATGATTGAGAAAATGAACGCTGCCGAAAGGAGACAGAGACCGATGAGAATGGTCCAGAGGAGGGCCACATCGATCTTATCCCACAGCATGGCAGGAATGGCGGTGAGGAAGTTACCGATTGCGGTAGCACCGAACCAACATCCCATCATTGCTCCCTTGTATTTGGGAGGAGCAACCTTAGAAACGAAAGATATGCCCATAGGTGAGAGAAGGAGTTCGGCGAAGGTAAGCACGAGGTAAGTTCCCATCAGCCAGTTGGGGCTCACGAGGCTGGATGCCTGACCTTCGGCGGGTGCAACGCCGAGACCGATCGACCCGATTGCCATAACGCCGAAACCAAGACCGGCAACCAACATACCGTAGCCGATCTTACGGGGAGCCGAAGGATCTTTCTGCTTCTTGGCGAGCCAAGAGAAAAGAGCCACGGAGAAGGGGGTTAGAGCGACAACATAGAAGGGGTTGAACTGCTGATAGATCTGAGGCTGAAGACCGCTGACGGGATCAGGTGTAGTGCTATAGAAGTAATAGAGACCACCTAGAGCGGCAAGTAGAAGGACGCCCGAGACGATGCGTGATGTACGGCCTTTGCTCTGGATGAGGTTGAATGTTGCATAGACACCGACAACTATTGTGGCGAGTGCCCAGACGTTGAATGCTATGCGCGTCCAGCCCGAACATTCGGGAGTAGTGAACGCTTCGGCAAATTTGGTGAGAGTAAGACCGTTCTGATGGAAGACCATCCAGAAGAAGATAACGACGGTGAAGACGAGAAGGAGTGCAGTGATGCGGCTCTTGGTCTGCTCTTTCGAGAGTTCCTTGACGGGCGCTCCGCCGGTATTCGCGCCGGCAGTTTTATTGTCAGTTACCGAAGCATAGGTCTTGCGGCCGAGTTTGTAAATGACAAATGACAGAATCATCGATCCGCAAGCTACGGCGAATGCGTAGCTGTAGCCGGTAGAGATAGTGGCCATGTAATTCTTGCACCATTCCATCATGTCGGCGGGAGATTTGGCGAAGTCGGTCAGGATTGCGAGTTTGTCGGGGTCGATTGTGTCACCGGCAATAAATTTATTACAGAGGCCGGGGATGGCTGGATCATATACGAGATCCTGCGAAGCGAGGGCAACTTTACAGAGAGCTTCGGTCACCGACGGTGCGAACATAGCGCCGATATTGATGGCCATATAGAAAAGCGAGAAGGCGACGTCGCGCTTGCTGCTGTATTTCGGGTCGTTGTAGAGGTCGCCGACCATCACCTGAAGGTTGCCTTTGAAAAGACCTGTACCGCAGGAGATGAGAAGCAGAGCGAGAAGCATTATATAGAAAGCAGGTGAAGAGAAGGCCGACCCATCGGGCATCGAAGTCGGTATGGCCATCACCAGATAACCGAGGAACATGACGATAATACCGAGAGTAACGGTCTTCTGGAAGTTCCATTTATCGGCTATCGCACCGCCTACCATAGGCATGAAATAAACGAGAGCGAGGAATGTTGAGTAGATTAGACCTGCGGTTGCAGTGGGCAACGCAAATTTGGCCTGAAGGAAGAGCAACAGGATCGCGAGCATGGTATAATAACCGAAACGCTCGCCCGTGTTGGCCAATGCTAACACATATAGCCCTTTAGGTTGGTTTTTAAACATAATGACGCTTTATTGATATGGTTTGTGTATTACAGAATTAATTTCAAGCCGCTAAGATACTAAAATTAATCCAATCAAGCAAAAACGCAATCCGTAGATTAAACAGTGTAGAGGCAACAAGCAAGTGTAAAATTAACGACATGCCTTGAAAAAACATTTAAAGGCATATCAAAATTTAGTTCCAAACGTACGTAAATAATTTTTCTGGGTTATGTGATATGTATGTTGTAGGGGCTTGCCTATGGCATATAAAGATCTTTTTTATCTTTCTTCAGTCATTGCTTACAACCTTATTTAAGAATTCATAGATTGTGGGATTGTGAAAACGTGGAATGCCTTCGGAATGTATAGTCCCCTCACGGTCGATCAGATAACATGAAGGAAATCCTTGAAGGTTAAATGCGCCCATAATTGCGTCGGAAATTTCGTCATCGTTTACCAAAACATGTACTGCATTGGTCACCGAAGGCACGAAATCAGACCAGATATTTTTGTCTGATTTAAGCCATAAAACAACGAAAACCACGTCTTTTTCCTTGAAATGAGCTCTGACGTCCTCGCTTTGGGCGAGAGATCCACGGCAAGGACCACACCATGTCGCGCAGATATCGAGATAGATCGGCTTTCCGGAATATGCCTCCCTGATCCATTCAATCGGTTGCTTTCCGTCGAAAGATTCGACAGTCCCGTTGCGATACACTAAGATATCGCCCGATCTGACATATGACAAGTCAATTATTGCCTGTCGGTTGCCGAAAACTCTATCGTAATAAGCCGGATTTGCGAAGTCTTCACGTTGAGGCACAGTGTCTTCAGCGATCGCAACATACATCAAATCGCGTATTCTCCCTTTGGGTGTACGGTCGATTATTTCAGGAAAATTGCTACAAAGCGCCGAAAGATGATAAGGGAAAATCATAAGCCGGGCATTGTTTTCATTGTAAATATCAAAAATACTGTCAGTGAAGAATGCATATTTTTCCTCTCTGTTTGTACCTGAATAATCTATTGATAAATTGGCGATTGTAAAAAGATTGTCAATACGCAGCATATCAGCGGTTTCTGCGGACAAACCGTTGGCGACGACGTAGTTGTCGACAACGCTCTGTTTTTCGTTTACAATAGCTTTGAATGCGGGCATGTACTCGTCCAGCGGTGTGTCAGACGCCGGAAGATTCATGCCGGAATATATTTTGTAAAGGGCTTCATGTGCGTGAGCCAATTCATTGTTAAGATCTCCATGATCTCCGCTTAGGTAAATTGCGAATGGCGACACTGTTGCGTCAACATCGATGTGAATTGAATCTCCCGGCTCTGCATAAGCATTGATAAAAGTCCTCTCGTAGACGATTGTGAAAGTATGTTCTGATGAAAAGGGAACATTGACGTCGAAACAACCTGCTGAATCCAACTCGACAAATATCCTTGCAGATTTTTCGGAGAAATCACACTCGTTTATTATCAGTGACCGCTTCCCGTCGTCAGAAATACCTGTGATCCGGCCGTTTACCGTTATAGAACTAATAACTTCAGCCGATATACTGATCGAAGCCGTTGATAATACTACCAATGTGATTAAAGATTTTAAGGCCGGTACCATAACGTAGATTTTGTTACATGTCGTTGATTTCGTGCGCTAAATTACACTTTTTTATTCGAAAACAAAAATCGTTGTGTCTAATATCACACAACGATTTTTGCATTAGGGACGTTCCTTTGGCTCGTATGATTAATCCATTGTTAACTCAAAAAACTCCGGAGTATATTTACCCCGGAATCTTCGTTATATTACTTGAATTTAATGTTTATGCAGTTTTAGCCTTGAAAGCCATGGCATACATCTTGATCTGCTTTACCATGGCGAGCAGACCGTTGCTGCGTGTGGGTGACAGATGTTCGCCCAGGCCGATGTCATCAATGAAGTGAAGGTCAGAATTGAGAATCTCATCGGGAGTCTGCCCATCGAGGACGCTGATAAGCATCGAAATAATGCCTTTAACTATTATAGCGTCGCTGTCGGCAGTGAAACGTACCTTGCCTTCATCGTCAAGATGAGCGTCGAGCCACACACGGCTCTGGCATCCTTCTATAAGATTGGAGGGAGTCTTTTTTGACTCGTCAATTTCGGGGAGGGCGTTGCCGAGATCAATAATGTATGAGTAGCGATCCATCCAGTCGTCAATGTCGGCGAACTCGGATATCAGTTCTTGCTGGCGTTGTTCGATCGATGTCATTGGGCTTTTTCTTTGTAAAGGACGTTAAGCACGGTTTTACCTACTGCGTCGAGAGTCGTAGTGCTGATCTGCGACATATCATCGTCGAGAGTATGCCAGTAGGTGGGGAAATTTCCGGTGATATCATTCATGTGTTCGATGATATCAGTTGTCGGTATGCCGGCTTCAGTGAGGAACACATGGTCATCGACCACAGCACCGCCGACTTTATTAATGAAAATATCTCCGAATCCGAGAGCCTGAGCTTCGCCCCAGATCTTTACAGTGGCCGCTCTTGCTTTGTTGTGTGAAAGCATTTCGCGATAGAAGCGCGCTCCTGTGCCGCCGACCATGTCGAGAAGAATACCGTAAGTGGGGCGGTTGACCGGAGTGTAGGGGAGATTTTTTATCCAATATTGTGTGCCAAGACACCATGTTGCATCGTTGTTGGTAAAACCAAGACTGTTGCCATAATCTTCGGCGTCGGTGAAGAGAATGTCAATACCGCATTCGGGAGCTTTCATACTGAGATTGCGGGCGATCTCAAGAATAACGCCTACACCGCTGGCACCGTCATTTGCACCCGGCACCGCCTGATGGCGCTTGTCTTCGGTAGTTTCCATGTTGGCCCAAGGACGGGTGTCCCAATGGGCGGCGAGGAGGATACGGTTAACAGCCATAGGGTTGTAGCGGGCGAAAATATTGTTGATGGGGAGCTGATCTCCGTTGAAGGCTGTTACAGTAGCTCTCTGCTCGATAATAGTGTCGGCTCCGAACTGGCGGAGCTTGTCAACAAGATATTCAGCACATTTTTCGTGAGCTTCTGTACCGGGAACACGTGGCCCGAAAGCCACCTGATCGGCAATGTATTTATAGGCGCTGTCTTTGTCGAAGGCACCGAGTGCCACGGCTTTCTCTGTCGAGGCATTCTGTTTTTCAGAGGTTTTTGCAGAGCCTCCGCAGGAACAGATTACAGCTACAAACAATGCAGTAGCTGATATTTTAGCACATAGTTTCTTCATCGTTTGCCGGATTAGCACGGCAAAGTTACGAAAAAGTTACAACATTGCAACTGTTTTGTAAGAAAATTATTTACGATTTGTAATATTTTGCATCACCAGACC
>CAZULD010000075.1:5118-10828 GCA_964621135.1 uncultured Bacteroides sp.
ACAATGGTGATATGTCGCAATCCGGAGCGCACAAGACTCTCGGCGCACCATGATCCGACTCCGCCTATGCCAAAGACGATTACTCTGGCAGCAGCAAGGCGTTCCATTGTCTCGTCGCCGAGAAGGCGGCGTGTGCGGCTGAAAATCTCGTTGTCAGTAAGCATTCTGTTCGCCTTTGAAAACATTGAGTACCGTGCGGACCATGATCTTGAGGTCGAGCAGGAAAGTCCAGTGTTCGATATACCATACGTCGCACTCGACGCGTTTCTCCATTTTCCAGAGCTGGTCAGTCACGCCTCGATAGCCGTTGACCTGAGCCCAACCGGTGATGCCGGGTTTCACGAGGTGGCGCACCATATAGCGATCGATAAGTTTGGAGTAATCCTCGGTGTGCTTGAGCATGTGAGGGCGAGGACCGACGATCGACATATCTCCTTTCCAGACGTTGATAAACTGAGGAAGTTCGTCGAGACTCGACTTGCGGAGAAAGTTACCGAGAGGAGTCTTGCGTTTGTCGTTGGGGGTTGCCTGACAGGTATCGGCGTCTTTATTGACGTGCATTGTGCGAAATTTCAGGCAGTCGAATGATTTTCCCTCATAGCCAGTGCGCTGTTGACGAAAATAAATCGGCCCCGGCGATGTCAGCTTGATGGCGATCGCGATAGGTATATAGACAAACGGATAAACGGTCACCAGAAAAATTGAAGACATGGTGAAGTCAAACGCACGTTTGACAGCAGCGTTGAAAGGATTTTTGAGAGGATTGTGGCGCCCGGCCAGGACGGGCATGGCTCCGATACTGTGTAGGGTATAGCTGCGGCCCAAAGAGGGATCGGCGGCGGGAACGTAGAAGAATTCGGCGCAGTTGTCATCGGCGGTCTTGACTACATGTTGCATCTTTCCGCTTTCGGGTTCGGGAAGAGTGTAGTAGATCTGATTGACATCGTTGTCTGCCACAAACTTCGGCAGCGAATCAATAGAGCCTATATAGCGTTTGTTTTGAGAGAATGTTTTTTGAGGATCATCGTCAAAGAAACCAAGAACACGGTAACCGAAACCGCGGTCAGATTCAAGTTCCTCACAGAGACGTTCAGCGCTACGGTTGGTGCCGACTATGACTACGCGGGTAAAGTTGAAACCGCGTTTACGGAATGCTTTCACGGCACGGCGGATGGCAATGTCCCAGACGGGCAAAGCCACTATCATTATACTATAATATATAAGGTATAATGTAAGCGGGACTGACGTGCGGCTCAAAAGCTCACTTAGCGAAAGGAAAAAGAGCGCATGCAAACCGACGTTGATCAGAGAGCTTGCCATTACGCGGTCGAGCAAAATCGTGCGGTCGCGTAATTTTTCTTCTCGTGTGCGTATGAGGATTGACAGGAAACTTACATTAACCAGAATCCATAGCATGCGTAGATCATCGGCTGCGACGATATGACCTGAGATCAGCAGAGCCAACGCGAAGCCGAGATTAAACAGCACAAGATCGCTCAAGCTGAAAATCAGCCTGAGATACGGTCCGTAGCGTCTTGAACCTTTGCGGCGGGTCATGAAGCCCCCTGGGAAAGTTTAGTGTCGATGAGTTTTACTTTATCTGCGATCATCTGCAAGTCTTCGCGAATGCGGTCGATCTTGCGCTGGAAATCGCGCACCATAGAGTCGCCGGATTTGCTCTTGGAGGAAAGGAAGCCGAGATTATTCTCGTAAGTGCGTAACTCGTTACGCTTGGCTTCGGCTGAGCGGAGGAGGCGTTCGCGTTCGCGATAGAGTTTGTTACTGTCGCCTTCGATTTCGGATACGGAAGATTCGAAACGCGACATACGTGCGCGGTTCTCGCGGACATTCAGAGCGTCGCGAAGTTCGTTGACTTTTGCGTGGTATGCGTCATAGACTTTGTCTTTGTCGCGGAAAGGTACGTGGCCGATCTGCTGCCATTCGTCCTGAAGAGCACGCATGGCGGCGAGAGCTTCTTCGCGCGGGGTAGACGGATCAATCTGACCCAGACGGGCGATAACGTCACGCTTGGCCTTGAGGTTGGCGTTCTCGGTCTGACGCACATCTGAAGTCGCTTTCTTCTTTTGCTCGAAGAAATAATCGCAGGCAGTGCTAAAGCGACGCCATACAGAGTCGCTGTCTTTCTTCCCGACAGTACCGATAGTTTTCCATTCTTTCTGCATGTCGACAAATTCATCAGTGGCCTTTCGCCAGTCTGTGCTGTCCTTGAGAGCCTCGGCGCGTTCGGCCAAAGCGGTCTTGGCGGCGAGATTACGGGCGTGTTCGTCGCGAGTGTCAGCGAAGAATTGGGCCTTTGCGGCGAAGAATTTATCGCATACTTCGCGGAAGCGTGCAAAAAGCTGATTGTTGATCTTGCGCGAAGCGAAGCCGAGCTTTTTCCATTCGGACTGTGCCTCTATGATGGTTTTTGTCATGGCATCCCATGCGCTGAAAGATTTGAGTGCGGAGAAATCGAGCGCCTCGATGCGTTCGCAGATGGCAATCTTGCCGGCTTCATTTTCGGCTTCACGGGCTTTACGAGCTTCGAAGTATGCCTGATAGCGTTTGTTTATTTCAGCGGATGCTCCTTTGAACTTATCCCAGATCTCGTCGCGGATTTCTTTTGCAACCGGACCGATCTGGCGCCATTTATTGTGGAGTTCCTGAAGACGGCGGTAAGCGGTGATGACGTCTTCCTCGGCTGCAAGACCTTCGGCCTCGTTGAGTAGCAACTGCTTACTGTCGAGATTCTTCTTGAAGTCGTAATCGCGAAGCTCCTTGTTGATCTTGAGGTTGTCAGAGTAGCGTTCGCGGGCATCTTGAAAGCGTTTCCACACGGCGGTTTCTTCGGTCGGGGCTACTTCGCCGATGGCGTTAAACTCGTCCTGAAGCTCACGGTAGCGGGCGAAGGTGCGGTTGACGTTATCCGTATCTTCGGCCAGAGAAATTATTTCTTCAATAATCGCATTCTTACGATCGAGATTTGCAGCCTTTTCGGCTTCAAGTTCGGCGGTATAGGCAGTCTTTCGTTCGCGGGCCGAGGTGATAAGGGCGGAAAATTCTTCGGCAACGGGGTCAGGCGTACCTTCTTCAGATTTGTGGAGTGTGACGAATAGCTGACGCAAACGACGAATATCGTCGCCCGAGTAATCAGCGGGTGATTTCTCGGCCAATTCTTTGGCTCGCTCGAGAAGGACTTCAACGGTCAGCGCAGTTTCTGCGGCTGCTTCTCCGGCTACAGCTTCAGTCATTTCTGTTTCTGCAGCCTCTTCGGGATCGATGCCCTCGACGCCATCTACAGTTACAGTTTCAGCATTCTCATTCACGCCATCGACGGGCGTCTGGTTCAAGGTCTGTTCCTCTGCGGCACGGCCTGCAGCGGAAGGGTCACACATTTCCATAATCAGATTATATGTTAGAATTAGTTTGACGGCTTATAGCCATCAGTGCGTCAAATTTAGTAAAAAACTTTCACAGTTGTATAATTATTGGAAAATTTGTGACTAAATTTGTCGTATAACATATTTACGCAGGCTCAAACAATGGAAAACTTCAGTTACTACAGCCCGACACTATATGAATTCGGTCGTGGCGCAGAGGATAAAGCGGGTGTACTCACCTCACTCATGGGTGTTAAGAAAGTGATGATTGTCTACGGACGCCATCATGTGAAAGCGATCGGTCTCCTTGACCGTGTCGAAAAGTCGCTTGCAGAAAAAGGCATACAATTTGTCGAATTCGGAGGTATTAATGCCAATCCGACTGACGACAAGGTCTACGAGGCGATTGATATTGCCCGCGGCGAGGGTGTAGACGGTATGCTCGCGGTCGGAGGCGGTTCGGTGATCGATACAGCCAAAGCAATCGCAGCTGGAGTACCATATGACGGCGACTTCTGGGATTTCTGGGCGGGTAAAGCGACCGTTATGGAGGCGCTACCCGTTGGAGTTGTCCTCACAATTCCCGGAGCAGGCAGCGAAGGGTCAGGCAACTCGGTAATTACCAAGCTGTCCACATTGCAGAAGATAAGTTTGCGCACTGACAGCGTGCTTAAACCGCGATTTGCCGCTGTAAATCCTGAACTGACCTTTACTCTTGATCCATGGCAGACAGCTTGCGGAGTGGTCGATATGATGTCCCATATTATGGAACGGTATTTTTCACCGACGCATGATGTCGAGGTGTCGGACCGTCTGGCTGAAGGTCTTCTGATGGCCTTGATGGAGGAAGCACCAAAGGCGCTCGCACAACCTAAAGATTATCAGGCACGTGCTAATATAGCATGGGCGGGTACGCTGGCTCACAACGGAATAACCGGTTGCGGACGTCGCGAGGACTGGGTGTCGCATTTTATGGAGCACGAACTCAGCGCAGTCTACGGTGTCACTCACGGTGCGGGACTGGCTGTAGTCTTTCCGGCGTGGATGGCTTTCATGGCGCATCACAGTCCGTCGAAGCCCGCGCAACTTGGACGTAGAGTCTTCGGCATCAAGGCGCAGGATGACCGGGAGGCGGCGATTGAAACTGTTGCATCGCTACGCGCATTCTTTGGAGCAGTGATGCATATGCCTCTTACATATAAAGAACTTGGCATCGACGACCCGGATATAGATCTTCTTGTAAAGAAACTTCATGAAGACAAGGGCGACACGATCGGGGGGTACTATCGCCTGACAGCCGCTGAGACGCGTCAGATATACGAAATGATGCGCTAATTGGCCCGCTCAGTAGCTTTTGTGGCAAGTATGCGGTGGCCGATGCGGCAGTAGAGACATTTGCGCGGCTCGCAGTAGTTGCGGCGCAGTTGTATCAAGGCCTGCGATGTGAATGCGTCGGGACACGGTAGCCCGGCGTCGGCAAACATACGCACAATGGTATTATTCTCAGGTTTCAGTTTGTGGAGGAGCTCGACGGCAGCGGCCATACGGTCGTTATCGTCGAAAGTCATGCCGTAAGCATACAGGAGTGGCACAACGACGTTGATGATAAGGATGGTTATGGCATCATCGCTGAGTGCCCGGACCGATCGGGCCGAATCGGCAGTGAAATTGTAGCGGCGCGACCAATACCCTGTCAGATCAAAGGCAAACAGCCGGCGCGCATCCTCCTCTGAAGTGACATTGAAAATATCAGAAGCTATGGTAAATCCGTGACAGATGATGGCAGCGAGGGTAGCTATGCGACGGTGAGGGAAATTATTAGGACGCATGCGCGCCATGCGCCAGCCCAGCGACGATGGCCGCTGTAACGCGAATTTTGAGACCATGAAGCTGAATTCCTGTTGCATGCGACTGACGTAATGGGAATCGTCGGGCGGATTGTCGAGAAAGCCGGCCTGTCCGAATAATGCCCCTTCAACGGCTTCGTTGGAGTCGCGGTGTTTCATGAGAATGTGTAGCGGGGTGGCGAGAGCGAGGCGCTCGAATGGGTCGGAATTTATGCCGAAGCCCAGCCCACGGGCGAGGGTTACATATATTATTTCATTCCAGTTACCGTTTAATCTCCGGTAGAGATCCATAATACGTTCAACCTTAGCGTAGAGGCGTTCGTAGGCGAGGCTGACAAGCCAGTCGGTGATATGAACGGCAGACAGACTCTGTAAGTCGTTGCGACATGCCGGGGCGGTCGGATTGTTGACCATACGGTCGTACCGCACGCTGAAGTCAGGGGCGCATGGCATGATGATTTGTGCTATCTCGTGGCCGTCGGC
>CAZULD010000076.1:0-10628 GCA_964621135.1 uncultured Bacteroides sp.
GCCGAAGCGCTACGCGCCGGCGACGATTGGTATGACTCGCTCTATGATGTCTATGCCGAGCGTCGCGTCATCGCCGAAGAAATAATGAACGAACTCGGCTGTCACTTTGATCCCGAGCAACGAGGTATGTTCCTCTGGGGACGTATCCCTGACGACCTTCCTTCGGGCGAATGGCTCGCCGATGAACTTTTCTACAAGGCAAAGGTATTTATCACGCCGGGCTTCATCTTCGGACACAACGGCGACCGTTACATCCGCATATCGCTTTGCGCCAAGCCAGAAAAACTAACCGAATCTCTCGAACGTATCCGTCAATACAACAAAACAAATAAATAATACTCCCCCATGCAAGATTTACAACCGCTGTTCCCGACGCTCGACTCGTCGAAACCGATCATAATAGCCGGACCCTGCAGTGCAGAAACCGAAGAACAGGTAATGACCACCGCCCGCGAACTCGCCGCAAACGGCATAAAAATTTTCCGCGCCGGCATATGGAAACCTCGCACCCATCCCGGAGGTTTCGAAGGCATAGGCGAAGAAGGCCTCAAATGGCTTGCCCGCGTCAAAGAAGAAACAGGTATGATGGTAGCAACTGAAGTCGCTACCCGTCAGCATGTCGAACAGGCCCTTGCCGCCGGAATAGACATGTTATGGATAGGCGCACGCACCTCGGCCAATCCTTTCGCCATGCAGGAAATAGCAGACGCACTTGCAGAAGCAGGCGCTGACATTCCAGTGTTGGTAAAGAACCCCGTCAATCCCGATCTTGAGTTGTGGATCGGTGCTATGCAGCGCATCTATAACGCAGGTATACGCCGCATCGGTGCCATCCACCGCGGCTTCAGCGCATACGGCAAACATCTCTACCGCAACCTGCCGCAGTGGCGCATTCCTATCGAGTTGCGCCGCCGCTATCCCTCGCTGCCGGTATTCTGTGACCCCAGTCACATAGGCGGCAAACGCGAACTGATAGCATCTATCTCCCAGCAGGCTCTTGACATGAGTTTCAGCGGTCTGATCGTCGAAAGCCACTGTGATCCCGACTGCGCATGGAGCGACAAGGCTCAGCAGATCACTCCCGATGTGCTCAATTTCATACTTCACACACTCGTGCTGCGCGACAAGTCGACTTCGACCGAATCACTCGCACTGCTGCGTCAGCAGATCGACCGCCTCGACGACGAACTGCTCGAACTGCTCAACAAACGTATGCGCGTGGCATGCGAGATCGGCCAATACAAGAAAGAACATTCAATGCCCGTCATCCAGGCCGGCCGCTACAATGACCTCATGGAACGCCGAGTAAATTCGGCCGTCGAAATGGGCATGTCATCAGAATTCATGCGCGCTATCCTCGCCGCTATACACGAGGAATCAGTGCGCCGCCAGATTGAAATTGTCAACGGTCATCCTCTCGCAAAATGAAAATACTGATACTCGGAGCCGGCAAAATGGGCTCTTTTTTCTGTGACCTTCTCTCGTTTGATCACGACGTAGCTGTTTACGACCCGGATCCACAGCGTCTGCGTTTCACATTCAACTGCCGCCGCTTCTCTTCGCTCGACGAAGTAGACGAGTTCGAGCCGCAGCTCGTAATCAACGCCTCGACGGTAAAATATACAATCGACGCGTTCAACGCCGTGCTGCCACATCTGCCTGAATCAACAATCCTGAGCGACATCGCATCGGTGAAAACGGGTCTTCCTGAGTTTTACGAAAAATGCGGTCATCCGTTCGTGTCGACTCACCCCATGTTTGGTCCGACATTCGCTTCGCTGAGCAACCTGTCGAACGAAAACGCCATCATCATCACCGAGGGCGACCATCTCGGCAAAGTATTCTTCCGCGACCTCTACAACCGTCTGCATCTCCACATCGAAGAGTACAGTTTTGCCGAACACGACCTGACTATCGCCTACTCACTCTCGATACCGTTCGCATCGACGCTCGTGTTCGCATCGACGATGAAACACCAGGATGCGCCCGGCACAACATTCAAGCGCCACATGGCGATAGCCAACGGACTTATGAGCGAGGATGACTATCTGCTCAGCGAAATACTTTTTAACCCGAACACATCTGACCAACTCACGCAGATAAGCGACAAACTCGCCGAACTCAAAGACATTGTGGACAACCGCGACAGTGCCCGCATGAAAGCCTATCTTGATCGTGTCCGTCAGAACCTCAAATAAAAAAACGCCACAGAATGTTCAATTTCTTCAATAAGCCCAAGACCCCGGCAACGCTGCCGTTCACGACCGATATACACTGTCACGTCATCCCCGGCATCGACGACGGATCACCCGATATCGAGACATCGCTCGAGCTTATCTCTCGCATGGAGAACTGGGGATTAAAGCGTATTTTCGCCAGCCCCCACGTCACCAAAGACACATTTGAAAACACGCCCGAAATACTTGATAATGCTTTGGCTTCGCTTCAGAAAGCATTGCAAGAGAAAGGAGATCCGATTTTCCTTGACCGTCACGCCGAATATCGTCTCGACGATTTCTCGCTGGGATATCTCGAGAGCGGAAATGTAAAAGCTCTGCCGGGCAACTATGTGATGATCGAGAATCCGTTCGTGGCCGAAGCATGGTTTATCGACAATACGGTTTTCGATCTTCAGGTCAAAGGATTCATGCCGGTTCTCGCCCATCCTGAAAGGTATTCCTATTATTTCAAGAATCCGGGGCGACTACGTCAACTTCACGACGCAGGCGCAAAGTTTCAGGTCAACCTTCTAAGTCTCGCAGGCCACTATGGCAAGGAACAGCGAGATGTGGCAGAAAAACTGATCGCGGAGGGGATGGTTGATTTTATCGGCACTGACTTGCACAACACTCGTCACGCCGATGCCATTGACGAATATCTCATGACGAAGCAGGCCGCGCGTCACAGCGCAGCCCTCGAAGGTAAATTATTGAACGAAAAAATTTAGAAATTTTCCGTCAGGATAACCTCGACCGCACGGTCGAGCATAGTATCGACTCCAGTCAGGGCGAGTATCGGATCAAGATCAACCGAGCAGCCCGGCGAGGGGTCGATGCCGTTTTCAGTAGGAAGTCCCATCGCATCGAAAACCGGACACGCCGACATGCGCACACCCCATCCACACGGGATCTCAGACGAGAAAGGCATGCCGCTGCCTCCACCGGTGCGTGCACCGACGATCTTAACATTTGGAAGATACTGCATCACGGACACAAAATTATTGGCCGCGCTGAAAGTCGAGCGATTGGTGAGTACCACGACCGGCTTACTCCAGCGCACGCGACCCGGCTCTGACGGCTCGAAATAGTAGTCGAACGGCTCGGAGAAGGCATCATGAGCCGGACCGGTCTTGTGACATATCGAGCCGGCGAGGATGGGCTCGTTGATAAAGCGCGAAACGATAGTCTCAACATTGGTCATATCGCCACCGCCGTTGTCGCGGATGTCTATGACGATACCTTTACACAGCGCAAAATAGGACAATATCGCGTCAAGCGCACTTTCACCGACCGGATAAGAGAACGACGGATAGCGGATGTAACCTACACCGTCGCGGAGCACGGCATAGTCAATGCCTCCGACCGTGGCGAAATCGAAATCAAGATAATATTGTTCTACGAGACGCTCGTCATAGTTCTGAGGATAGTCGCTCCACCATTTGCGATAATACGATGTCTGAAAGGATGACGACAGGTTGACATGGCCGTCGCGGAGCTCATCGAGCATATCGGCGCAGAGATTAAAAAATTCGCGGGCACGCATTTCAGACGAAACTCTCGGACGATAGCGGCTGTAAACCTCATCCCAGTCGACTCCTTTTTCTTCGAAGAAGCAATAATGCTGATCAACAACGGTCCAGAGCGCATCGAAATTGCCTTCGATGTTCTGATCCCACTCTTCTATACTGTGACAGGCGCTGAGAAGAGTCGCAGTCACAAGCAGCGACAGATATATGCGGATGGTTTTCATTGTCAATACAGTGCTGAAATAATTTTAGCCTTTGGAGAAATTTGTCCCGAGCGTGGCACAGAAAGCCATTCGCCGCTTACACCAACTACAAATGTGTGTCCGATGCGGCGGGTGACAATATTGTTAACCTTGGTCGAAAGGACATCGGCGCGATAACCCAGACGAAGATTCGTTGCTCCGAAACGGAGATCGGCAGTCAGAAGGTTGTTCAAGCGGAAATAATTGCCCCACCAAGCAGCATGTGCGAGGCCGGAATGATTGCCGAGATAAATTTCATAGTAGAGTTCGCCATAGTCCGGCGAAAAAAATGCGCCAGTGACAGGGAGTGTCGGTTGATAGCGAAGTGCGACCGGCAGACGACCGATTTTGAAATTATAGACAGCCGCGCCCGTAAGGTCGAGCGTCCACGAGGCCTTGGCTGAAACGGGATTATTGCCGTTGCGCGCCAGATAGAGCGCACCGACTTCGAGCGACGTAGAGCCGCCGAGCCATAACTGCAGCCCCTCGACAGACGGCAAGCGCCAGCGGTGCATCATGCCCCACGACAAATGTAAATCAAGATCCCACATCGTAGCGTTACGCGCCGGATTTTCATCGCGGTTTAGTCCCAGCCGACCCTGAAGCTGCATCACCCAGCTCTGAGGAGAGAAACGCATGGCCTGCATTCGCTCGTAACCGAGAGCGGTTGCCAGACCCTTATATCGCAAGGGGGTAAGGTAAGTATCAGTCAGATGTGACGATCCGACTTCGAGAGTATAAGCCGCTGTAACCGGGCGGAGGATCTCCGCTTCGGTCTTTTCTTCGGCCCGCAAAGCTGCGCTCGACATGAGCAGCGACAGCAGTGTTAAGATTTTTATGATACGCATAATGATCAGAATATACGTTGCTGACCTGTAATCTCGTCACGCACTTCGTCATCAGAACGATCTTCTTCGATCTCGAGATCATTGTCATCGACATCGGTTATCTGCGCCTCAACGTCTTCATCTGTCTCCGCTACCGGCTTAGGCTCGAGTTCCTCAACGGCAGCGACAGCATAGGTAGTCAGACGCTTACCTTTGGCCTTAAACGACTTGACCGCAATAAATTCTTCAGCATCCACCACCATAGGCTCGCGGAAATCATCGGGAGCGGCAAAAGAGACCTTGAACATCGCGCCCGGCTTGTCACTGAGAGCGATGAGCGACGAAGCCTCGTTCTCACCGAGATAGCGCTGCGGACGCTGAGACGGTTCGAATGTGAAACGCTTGAGATAAGGATAACCCTGATCGGCATCGTTGAGGATAGCCGTCCATACATGCTTGGGACGGAATTTTTCTATCAGCAGGATATTTTCGGGATAATGATTCGTAGCGTCGTAAGTAGTTGTATAATACTCGCCGTTATCAAGCACGACAAGCACAAGATCATCGCCCTGGAACTCCCCGAGGAAGTCGCCGCGACCGTCGTAATTAAGGCGCAGTACATCACGGTCGAACCAAACTTCGCGGCCACCGAGAGTCGACGCTCCGCGCTCTTTGAGCGAGAAACGGTGAACTTCGTTCTTAGTCACAAGATTGCCCTGCGACTGCTTGCCCTTGATGGCAAGTTTGGCGAAATCGACGTCGAACTGCAAGGTCTTCAGTCGCTGTTTGGGTTTCAATGTGACTTTTACTACCTCGGCCTCACCGTTGGGATTTGCAGAGAACCACATGATTCTCGATCCCGGCAGACCTTGAGTGACATTGTACTCTTTGTCGCGTGTAACGCCTGTAACAGCGAAGCGCTTCATATAATATATGCCGTCAGTGCCTCCGTGGCGGTAGATGACGTTGTAGATCGTGCGGTCATCATTACGCTTGAACACATTGACAAACAGCACATTTTTGTCTACAAACAATTTTTCCTGAACCTTGACCACTTTATAGCGGCCGTCCTTATAGAAAATGATGATGTCGTCGATCGAAGAGCAGTTGCAAACAAACTCCACATTGTCGTCCTTCTTCAGGCCTGTGCCGATAAAACCTTCTTCACGGTTGATGTAAAGTTTTTCGTTAGCCTCAGCGACAGTGGCAGCCTGAATATTGTCAAAACCGCGGATGACTGTGCGGCGGGGATAGTTTGCACCGTATTTTTTCTTCAGACGCAGATACCAGTCGATGGTATATCCGATGATATTTTCGAGATTCTGGCGGGTTTCGTCTATTTCGGCCTGAAGTTTGGCGATATGATCGTCGGCATCCTGAGCGCTGAAACGGAAAATGCGCTTCATCTTTATCTCGACGAGCTTGAGGATGTCGTCGCGGGTAATCTCTCGCGTGAACTGCGGGGCAAAGGGTTCGAGACGCGATCCGATATGATCTATGGCTGCCTCAATGTCTGCGGCCTGTTCGTAAGCCTTATCCTTATATATACGCTCCTCGATGAAGATTTTCTCCAGCGAGGCGAAGAGCATCTGCTCGGCGAGTTCGTCGAGACGCAGGCGCAGTTCGGTTTCGAGGATGTGACGGGTAAGGTCAACGCTATGGCGGAGAACATCGCTCACGCCGAGGAAGTGAGGCTTGCGGTCGGAGATCACACAGCAGTTGGGCGAAATGCTCACCTCGCAATCAGTGAAAGCATAGAGGGCGTCGATGGCCTTGTCGCTCGATGTGCCGGGCTGGAGATAGACAAGGATATTGGCTGTCTCGGCCGTGTTATCGTCGACCTTGCGTATCTTGATCTTGCCCTTCTCGAAGGCTTTGAGGATAGAGTCGATTATTGTGCCGGTCGTCTTGCCGAAGGGTATTTCGGTTACAGCGAGCGTGCGGCTATCGATCTTCTCGATCTTGGCTCTGACCTTGACCACACCGCCGCGGCGGCCGTCATTGTAGCGGGTAACATCAATCAGACCGCCGGTGACGAAGTCGGGATAGAGTTCAAATTCCTCGCCACGGAGATAGCTGACCGCAGCGTCGATAATTTCATTGAAATTGTGAGGGAGAATCTTGGATGACAGGCCGACAGCGATACCTTCCGCACCCTGAGCCAACAACAGGGGAAATTTCGAAGGAAGAGTCACCGGTTCGGGCTTACGGCCGTCGTAACTGAGCGTCCACTCCGTCACTTTGGGATTATAAAGCGTCTCGAGGGCGAAGGGCGACAGACGAGCCTCGATGTAACGGCCGGCAGCGGCGGACGCGCCGGTGAGTATGTTACCCCAGTTACCCTGAGTCTCCACGAGCAGATCTTTCTGACCGAGCTGGACGAGAGCGTCGTTGATCGACGCGTCGCCGTGAGGGTGATACTGCATGGTATTACCGACGATATTGGCAACCTTGTTCATGCGGCCGTCATCGAGGGTCTTCATCGAGTGGAGGATACGGCGCTGGACAGGTTTCAGACCGTCGTCGATGTGAGGCACGGCACGCTCGAGGATGACGTAAGACGCATACTCGAGAAACCAGCTCTGATACATGCCACGGAGCTGATGCTTGACAACGTCGCCCGACGTCGTATAGGGCTTTAACGCCTGGTTATCCGTGGATTGGTCAGATTTAGGATTAAAATCGTTTTCTTCGGGAAGATTGTCGTAGTTTATATCGTCGCTCATCTGATTTGTTGGCTTTTCCCACAAAGTTACGATTTTATTTCCACATTTTGGATTTTTACGTTAATTTTGTGCGCCGTTCCCGAGGGAAAGGTATATCATATCGAAATCAATCAATTATCAATATCCTACAATGAAAGAAGTAATCAAACAAACCCTCGCAGACAAAGCATGGGCAAGATGGACGGCGCTGATCCTGATAGCGTCGATGATGTTCTTCGCCTACATGTTTGTCGATGTAATGTCGCCGCTAAAATCACTCCTCGAAGAGAAACTTCACTGGGACAGCGCAACCTTCGGTACATACGCCGCATCGGAATATTTCCTGAACGTATTCGTATTCTTCCTCATCTTCGCGGGCATTATCCTCGACAAGATGGGCATACGCTTCACGGGCCTGCTATCGGCATCGCTTATGGTTATCGGTGCCTGCATCAAGCTCGTCGGTGTCAGCGAATGGTTCGAGACCACCGAGTTCTGCGGCTGGCTCAACAGTTGGTGGACATCGTTCCCCGGCAGTGCTAAAATGGCATCGCTGGGCTTTATGATCTTCGGCTGCGGAGCTGAAATGGCCGGCACTACTGTGTCCAAGGCCATTGCAAAATGGTTCGAAGGCAAAGAAATGGCACTCGCCATGGGTGTCGAAATGTCAATCGCGCGTCTGGGCGTGTTCGCCGTTATGTGGATCTCGCCGCTCGTCAGCAATCAGTTCGACCAGTCGATCGTAGCTCCGGTGGCATTCTGCACCGCCCTACTGCTCATCGGTCTTCTCAGCTACACTGTGTTTGTCTTCATGGATACCCGCCTCGATCATCAACTCAAAGCCGAAGGCAAGAACGAGGAAGCCGGCGGAGACGAAGAATTCCACATCTCGGATCTTGGCAAAATCCTTTCTAGCAAAATGTTCTGGCTGGTAGCAATGCTCTGCGTGCTGTATTACAGCGGCATCTTCCCCTTCCAGCGTTATGCTCCCAACTACGTTCAGGAAACCCTCAACGTCAGCGCCGAAACCGCTTCGCGTCTGTTCAGCGTCTTCCCCATCCTTGCGATGATTCTGACGCCGTTCCTCGGAGCGTTCCTCGACTATCGCGGCAAGGGCGCGACCATGCTTATCATCGGCGCGATCATTATGACCTGCTGTCACCTCGGCTTCGCATTCCTTCTCCCCGCAGTGCCTCAGGTATGGCTGGCCATAACGCTGATCCTCGTGCTCGGCGTGTCGTTCTCGCTCGTACCGGCAGCTCTCTGGCCCTCTGTGCCCAAGATCATCGACGTGAATATTCTCGGCTCGGCCTACTGTCTGATCTTCTGGATCCAGAATATCGGCCTCTGCCTTGTGCCGCTGCTTATCGGTGAAACCCTTGACGCGACAGGCGGCTACCGTGTGCCGATGCTCATCTTCGCATCGTTCGGCGTTCTCGCCATCATCTTCGGCGTATGGCTCAAAGTGCTTAACAACCGTCACAACTACGGTCTCGAAGCTCCCAACGTCAAGAAAGCTGACGCTTCAACTCTCGCAGCCGAGGCCGAAGCAGCCGAAGAATAAATCACTCAAGCAAATTAACACTAAGCGGCCGATGATTTTACTCTCATCGGCCGCTTTTGTATTATGACGGATAGATCAAAGATCAAACGTAAGAGTCTCGCCGGGGCTGAGAGATAACTCGTAAGCGTTGCCTCCGGCATGCAATGTGGTCGATCCTCCGACGGGCGAAGTGATGGTGAATGATGTTATGCGACCGTCACGCCAAGCAGCATCGACGATGAAACCACCACGGGCACACAGTCCTTTGAACGAACCGGATGCAGCCCACGCATCAGGCAAGGCGGGGAGCAAAGTTATAGACTCGGGGGTGGACTGTATGAGCATCTCGGCGACTCCGGCCGTGCCTCCGAAATTACCGTCGATCTGGAAAGGGGAATGAGCGTCAAGGAGATTGGGATATGTACCGCCTCCGCGACGCTTATCCGGACCCTGATACTTGTCAGGGCTGACATATTTGAGCAGTCGGCGATACATCGAATAGGCTTTTTCCGCCTCGGCGAGGCGCGCGAGGAGATTGACACGCCAGCCGGTGCTCCAGCCCGTGGTATTCTCGCCCTTTATTTCCAGAGTTTTCAGAGCTGCCGCAGCAAGCTCTGGCGTACCGGTCAAAGTGATATGATTGCCGGGGAAAAGGCCGTAAAGATGAGACTGGTGACGATGTTGAGGATCCTGTTCGCGGAAATCTTCGGCCCACTCCTGTAGCTGTCCGGAAGCTCCAATCTTGTAAGGGGCAAGCTGTTCCAATGCCGTATGAGCCCGCTCGACAAAATCTGCGTCACGACCGAGTTCGCCAGCCGCAGATGCTGCATCGGCAAGACACTCGCGTATTATGGCGAGATCGGCGAAGCAACCCGCACTGGTGGCAATCGGATTTCCTGCCGGAGAGACGAACCTGTTCTCAGGTGAGGTTGACGGCGTGGTGATCAAATGGCCTTCGCCATCCTTCACCAGCCACGCCAGACAGAACTCAGCGGCGCCTTTAAGCACCGGATAATATTCAGCCAACGTCTCCTTATCTTTCGTGAAAAGATAATGCTGCCAGATGTGGGATGCGAGCCATGCACCGCCCATATTCCAGTTGGCCCACTGAGGTTGATCGTAACCGTGACCCACCGGACAGGTCATAGCCCAGATATCACTATTATGGGCCGCACACCATCCGTCGTTTATGTCATAATATTCCCGGGCGGTCACTTCTCCTGTGACAGGTAGACGGCCGATGAACGACAGCAGCGGCTGATGCAGTTCGCTGAGATTGGTAACACAGGCAGGCCAGTAATTTTCTTCCAGATTGATGTTGACGGTGTAGTTTGACCGCCAGGGAGCTGAAAGCTGTTCGTTCCACAGTCCCTGAAGATTAGCCGGAACTTCGGGAGTGCGAGAGCAGCCGATCAGCAGATACCGGCCATATTGGAAATAGAGTTCTTCCAGATCGGGGTCGTAATTATGATTATCATAATATGATTTCAGCCTGACATCGACGGGCATAGTGCGGAGCGAGTCGGCAGATTCGCCGAGATCGAGGCTCACACGGGAAAATAGTTT
>CAZULD010000077.1:0-5614 GCA_964621135.1 uncultured Bacteroides sp.
ACAGGTATATACACAACTCCTATCGGGAGGCAGGCATCCTGCCTCCCGATTTTTTTCTAACTTAAAAATAATATGAAAAAATTGCGATTCGGGGTGGTTGGCACCAATTTTATAAGTGATTGGGTCATAGAGGGAGCGCGGCAGGATGAGCGCTTCGAACTCGCCGCGGTGTGCTCCCGATCCCGTGAGCGGGGCGAGGAGTTCGCTGCCCGTCACGGCATAGCTCATGTGTTTACCTCTGTCGAGGAGATGGCGGCGTCTGACAAGGTTGATGCCGTCTACATTGCGTCGCCTAATTTCCGTCATGCAGACCAAAGTATCATCTGTATGGAGCATGGCAAGCATGTCCTATGCGAAAAACCGCTCGCATCCAATGCCGCTGAAGTCCGCGCGATGATTGAGGCTGCCGAGCGCAACGGCGTGACTCTGATGGAGGCGATGAAACCCACGATGACACCCGCATTTCGCGCCGTGGCAGATAATCTTGGTCGGGTAGGGCGAGTGCGCCGATACTTCGCTTCATATTGTCAGTATTCGTCGCGCTACGACCGTTTCAAGGCCGGCGAATTGCCCAACGCTTTCAATCCGCAGATGTCCAACGGCGCTATAATGGATATCGGCATATATACGATTTATCCTATGGTCGTCCTCTTCGGTCGTCCGGAGCGCATCTCGGCTACGGGAGTGGTTCTGTCGTCGGGTGTCGACGGTCAGGGCGCCGTCAATTTCGACTATCCCGACGGCATGCAGGCCACAGTCCTCTACTCAAAGATCGCTGACTCGCGTCTGCGCTCTGAAATACAGGGCGAGGAGGGTATAATCTCAATGGATACGATCAATCGCATGGCCGAGATTACTTTCGAGCCGCGGACAGCCAATACCGGCGGGGGTAAAAACGCCCGTGCAGAGGTGGAGTTCATCTCTGCCGTGCCTGATAAGAATGAATATTATTACGAAGTGGCTGAATTTATTTCGTTGGTCGAATCCGGTCGCCGCCAGTCCGATATCAATAGTCTCACGGCTTCGCTGACCACTATCGAGATCATTGACGAAATACGTCGTCAGCTCGGCGTGCGTTTCCCTGCTGATCAGGCCGATACCTGAACAGCTATGCCTGTTGAGTCGGTGATGCGTCGCGCGATACGCTCGAGCTCTTCGCGGCTGACGTGTTGCAGACTCTGCTCGGGAGTCTGGCGGTCAATGGTATAGATCATTACCTCGCGCGGCTTTATGCGTCGGTAGGCTTCGATGAGCGCGTCGACCTCGGTGTCGGTTGAATTGTCGACCGACTCGCCGTCATGACTCCCGCGTGTGATCATGGTTTGTACTATCACCTGCCCCTCGAACGCCTTCAGACTTTCGATCACATCTTCAACCGAATAATTTTTGTCGACCGGGCGGTCAAGCAATCTTACAGTCTGAGCTGACGCGCTGTCGAGCTTGAGGATGTTGTTGTCAATCTTTTTCAGCGCTTCGACCACATCGGGCCTGTGGAGACGCGTAGAGTTGGAGAGTACACTGATTTTTACATTAGGGAAATAGCGGTCGCGCAGGGCTATCGTGTCGTCGATTATGCCGCCGAACTCCGGATGCATGGTCGGCTCGCCGTTGCCCGAAAAAGTTATCACGTCGAGCGGAGTCCCGTCGGTCTTCATGGCCGTGAGTTTTTCCTCGAGCCGTCTTTTCACCTCGCTGCGCGGAGGCAGTCCCGTCGTGCCGGGGCCTTGGGCGTTGTAACCTGCCTCGCAGTAAAGGCAGTCGAAAGAGCACACCTTGCCGTCGGTCGGCGAAAGATTGACGCCCAGCGACGAACCGAGACGGCGTGAATGGATAGGCCCGAAAATTGTCTCGTGAAAAAGGACTCTCTGCATAATCTATCTGATATTTTTTGTAAACAGTCGTGTGAGTTGTGAAGTGACTATGCCGGTCACCACCAGAGCGACGGCCACTGCTGCAACGTCGATCGGCTCGACGGCCACAGGATAAACCGATATGGTCAGTGCCGACGGATCGCCGGCAAGTTTGATCAGCCCGAAATGCTGTTGAAGCAACGCGAGTGCTATTCCGATCACAATGCCGGCCGCTCCGCCGATTAGCGTGATAAGCAAGCCTTGAAGTCGGAAAATCCGCGCCGTAGAGTCGCGGCTCATGCCTAAAGCACGGAGAATCGTGCTGTCCGATCGTTTTTCAGCTACGAGCAGCGATAGGGTCGATATTATATTGAACGATGCGATCAGCAGGATGAAAACAAGCATCATGAACGTTACCCACTTTTCGAGTTGGATCATTCTGAACGAATCGGCCTGCTGCATACCGCGGTCGAGTATGGTATAGTCTTCACCTATGACGACAGCTATCTCCTCAGCGACTTTCTCCGGATCAGAGCCGGCTTTGACGGCGATTTCTACGGCAGTGGCCTCATCGTCTTCATATTCAAGCAACTCGCGGGCGACCGCCAGCGGAATGATTACCCGGTCATTGTCCTCCTCTGCCTGATCAACCTCCATTACTCCGCTGACTGCCAGCGTGTGGCTGCGGAGCGATGCCGCAGGATTGGCGGCATTGATGCGTCCCTTTCGTCGGGGAACATATAGATCGGCTGCATACTCGAGTCCCGGCCTGAGTCCGCTGCGGTTAGCCACTCCGACCGAAAGCTGCATAAGGTCGATCGAGTCCGTACGCGCCAGATAGATACCGTCGATCATAACGGAGTCGATGCGCACCACGCGGTCGTAATTGCTGTCGACAGCTTTGAATTCGACCGGCAACTGCGCGGCGTCGGCCACTAACATTGCCCGTTCCTCGATGACCGCACTTGCGGCTGCCACATCGTCGCGCTCGCTCAGCAGCGCGACCATTTCGCCGGCTCGTCTGAAAGTCTTGCCCTCTTTGGGTTCGATGCGCAGATCTGCGTCGATCAGCGACAGTCGATCGGTCGACAATCGGCTGAAGCCGTTGAAAACCGACAGCACAACCACTATCGCCATGGTTGCCACGGCGACTCCGGCGATGGCTATCGCCGAGATTATGTTGACGGCCCTGTGTGACTTCTTGGAGAAAAGATAGCGCAGGGCTATGCGAAAGCTGAGCAATGTGAGATTGGCTTGGTGTTGATATTACTTTTCGAGGAGTTTGTCGATGTTGTCGATATAGTCGAGCGAGTCATCAAGATAGAACTGCAGGGCAGGCGTCTTGCGCAACTGGTAGCGCACACGCTGAGCGAGTTCGTAGCGCACGGTCTGAGCGCTCTTGTTGATGCTCTCGATCATCTCCGCACCCTTTTCAGAGGGGAACACCGAAAGATAGGCACGCGCGATCGACAGGTCGGGCGAAACTCTTACTGCGCTGACAGATACCAGCACTCCGTGGGTCTTGGCGGTCTGCTGACGGAAGATTTCGCTCAGTTCTTTCTGTATGAGACGTGCTATTTTTGCTTGACGATTTGATTCCATATTAATTGTGTTTTAAGTTGTTATGTGTTATTTTGTGAATGTCGCGGAGTGTTTGATACGATCCGCTATCTTTATAACACCTTTCTACCCGCAAAGTTAGTAAATTTCTGCGCAGCAATGCTAACTTTTTGAATTATAGGAGTGAAAAAACTATAAAGCTGCTGAGCAGTAGGTGCAAAAAAAAATTACTCGTCGTCCCGACGAATAATCTTTTTAACCTTAAATCTAATACCATGAAAAACACAGTGCAAAGTTAGTGATTTTATGTTTTACAACATACTTTTCCGACAGAAAAATCCCCACTCTTAACTCAAATTAACAATTAACGGGGAGTTTTTTCTATGGATTGCTCTGCCGATGGCCTCATTCGGTTATTCCTCTGATGGTGCCTCGGCGTAATTCTTCCTTAAAGATTTCGTAAATATAGGCTGGACTTTCAATGTACATATCGGTCTGTGGCTCACAAAGTTTCTCGAAAGTTTCGGAATTGTGGAATTTCAATAATGCTTCTTCCAGCCCAATATTTTCGTCTCGGATAATCCATTCAACTACTTTTGTAGTGATGTACTCAACCAAAAAATTAAAGTTATTACTGTCGGGATTCATATTCTTTTTATATAGTTGAGTGATCGCTTGGTGGCAAAGAAATATTGTGAGTTTAAATCTTTATATATAAGTCCGGCTACCACGGCTTCGAGATCTATAATTTCCATATTATAGAGGCCGAATAGACGGGCCATTTTATCATCTGCCACAGGCCCGATGACAATATCATAATCATGTTTGTACTCCTCGCGGTCTTGTTTTCTGTTTGCCATTACGAATTGAGCCCATTCTTTATCCGGATTCTTAAAGATCTTGATGTTCAGGTTGTCACGCAGGGCGCCGTCAAGATCAAATTCAAACTCGGTCACAGTCGGAGTACCTCCGAATCGATCAGCTATTCTCTTAGCCCAAAATTCTGCCTGTGTATAGAGGTGGGTCGTATAGAACCCTTTGCCGAAGTCCTTATAGCTTTTGCCCTTAAGCAAATCAATAGTCTCGATCGGTGTATTCGAACCGTGATAGAGTTTCATCTGACAATTCCTCCGTTTCTCTTACAGATGGCATACATATCGTCAACACAATCCTGCAGAGACAGTTGATGCTCTGCTTCGTAATTATCAATGGAGAATTTCAGCCCCTTGAATCTTGACAGATAGTTACAGGCTTCTCGCTGAGTGAGATTGTATTGTCTGGCAAACATACCCATACTCATTACGATGTAGTGGATGACATCTGTTGAAACCGGATTTTTAGGCTTCAGTTCAATTTCGGCAGATACACCTAAAGCGTCAGCCAACTTGTTGATGGTTGAGAAAGTCAGACCTCTTCCATTCTCTATTTTTGAAATTTCTGACTTAGACACACCGACTTTTTCACCCAACTGTTCTTGGGTGAGACCGAGTTCCTTTCTTCGCCGGTGAAAAAGGCTGCCGATTTCGTTTATTTTGTTAGCCATACAGATACATTTTCCTTGTCGGTCACAAAGTTAATAAAAAAGTTTCTAATATTGGCAACAAAATAATCCTGCACTATCCTCTACGGCCGACTTTACTGCATCTTGACTTCAAGACGAGGCCAGAGGAAGTTGGGGATGAGTTGCCAGAGGCCGGCAATGATGGCCCAGCGGCTGTCGATGGTGGCTACGCGGCGGCGTTGCATGATCGCTTTCTCGATGAGTGGAGCGACATGGTCGACGGTCATGAGCATGGGATAATTGCGGTTGCCCTGAAGCAGAGGCGTGTCGACGAAGCCGGGACGGATATCGGTGATGCTGACATTGACATGCTGGCTGTGAGCGAGTTGGTCGATAGCCTGAAGATAGGTCCACTGATAGCGCTTGGATGCTGAATATGCGGCACTGACGCCCAGGCCTTTGGTGCCTCCGACCGAAGTTATTGCGGCGATGCGGCCGCGGCTGACATTGGCAGTGGCCTTGAAATATCGGTAGGCGGCGTTGATGATTCGGGTGAAACCTGTGACGTTGACGGCGATTGTCGCTTCGTCTTTGCCGATGTTTAGCTCGGGGTTGTACCAGCCTGTGCCTGCGGCATAAAGGAGGATGTCCATGCCACCGATCTCTTCGATAAGGTCTTCAAATTTGCGGACGGCGTCCTGAG
>CAZULD010000077.1:5714-10534 GCA_964621135.1 uncultured Bacteroides sp.
TCCATGCCACCGATCTCTTCGATAAGGTCTTCAAATTTGCGGACGGCGTCCTGAGCCGTGACGTCGATTGCCGAATAGGTGATACGCTCGGGGTAGAGGTCGCGTATTTCGCGGAGGCGTTCTTCATTACGCGCGGCGATACCTACGGTCCAGCCTGCGCGGGCATAGTCTTCGGCGATGCGTCTGCCCATACCTGACGATGCGCCGATTATGATAATTCTTTTCATGACTGACTTTGTTTTTTATTCAGTCGGGGAGGCGGCGTTTACCGGGGGCTCGACTGAGGGTTGATCATTTCCAGATATAACCTCATCGGGCTTGTGTTTGTTCAGCTTTTCGAGCGAGAATGTATAGGTGAACGACAGGCTGCCGGTGATGGCGTTGTTGCGCGCGCCGTAGCCGGGAATGTACCAGGGCTGGCCGTTGGCGCTCTTGCTGTCATGGAGAATCTTGTGATATTTGAACGCCCAGCCGGCCGAGATCGGGCCCCACAATTTGACGCGGAGACCGAAGACGAGTTCGAACCATCCTATGCTCGCCGTGCGCGACGGTATGTCGAAGCGGGCAGTCTCGTCCCAGTAGGGAGCATTGACGGTGATGTCGTTGATCGAGTAGCTGAACGATGAAAAGCCGTAGCGCAGACCACCGTAGAACTGATAATCGGGCGAAGAATTATAGAGGAAGTTGTAGTTGGCGCCGAGGCGGAAGTAGACGCTCATCGGCGACCGGTATGTGAAGTTATTGCCCGACGGAGTGTGATCAGCCTGTCCGAAACCCATTTCGAACACAGGCTTATAGCGGTTGTGGAGACTCACTTCGGCCGCAAAACCGATCAGCCCGTAATGCTGGCCGAACCCGCGCATCAGCGGATCCCAGACGTCGACGCTGACCGAGGCCGATTCGAGGAGCGGATATTTCATCTTTACCACAGGGATCAGGGCGGTAGAGTCGATCCACTGCTCGCCTGTGACGGTGTCGACATAGACGGTGCGCCCCTGCTCGTCGTGGTAGTGGGTCGAGCGGGCCATTCTCGCCTGAAGTATGCGGGTCGAGTCCGTGCGGGCTTCGTTGACGGTCTGAGTGACTGTGGCCGGTGTCTCGACGGGCGTGATTCGTCGTTTCGGCGACTGTGCCGAAAGGTCGATTGCCAATGCGAGAAGGGCGGCGAGGAGTAGGGTAATCTTCACTTTCATAACTCAGACGATGATGCTACCCTGAAGTAGATGTTAAGATAGACTTTGTCTATGTTGGTAATCAGCGAGTCGACGATGACAACACTGTCGATGAGATGATCGGTGCACTCCATCCGGTCGATGAGGTAGCGGTAATATGCGCCGCATTCTTCCGATGCGAAGAATGGCGTCGAAGTGTAGTCGAAAGTGATTGTGTCATAGAGCTGAGGATAGTCGAGGCTTTTCCATTTGTAAGCGAGACACCACGACACGGAGTTGTGGGTGGGCCGCATGGGCAGATAGACCTGAGTGACGACCGAACCGGCCGGACTCAGCACGCTGTCGTTGACCTGACCGACGCCGGAAATAGCGACCGAGTCGAGGCCGATCGCATCGCCGGTCGAAGAGTTGAAGAACGCAGCCAGCGGCACGGCGTTGCGGTTCTCGGTGCAGCCGGATGTGTTGCACGATCTCAACGCGGTCGAGACGACGATCGTAATGACTATCAGGATTATGGAGCGGGCGGCTTTCATAAATTGATTTCTTCGTCGATTTCGTAATCGTTGCGTCGCGTGGAGTTGCGCACGACCAGTTCGCCCACGAATCCGGCCAGAAAAAGTTGTGATCCGAGTATCATCATCACCAGCGAGAGATAGAAATAGGGCGAGTCGGTCACGAGGATGTAGTTGAGACCGTGGTGCATGTTCCAGAGTTTCACCGCGCCGACTATTACCACGGCGATAAAGCCGAGTATGAACATCAGGCTGCCGAGCAACCCGAAAAAGTGCATCGGCTTGGCTCCGAAACGGCCGGTGAACCAGAGCGTGGCGAGGTCGAGGTAGCCGTTGACAAAGCGGTCGAGACCGAACTTTGTCTTGCCGTACTTACGCGCCTGATGATGAACGACTTTCTCGCCTATGCGGTTGAAGCCGGCGAGTTTGGCGAGATAGGGTATATAGCGGTGCATGTCGCCGTAGACTTCGATGCGGTCTACGACTTTATGGCGGTAGGCCTTGAGGCCGCAGTTGAAGTCGTGGAGATTCTTGATGCCGCTGACCTTGCGGGCCGTAGCGTTGAAAAGTTTTGTCGGTATAGTCTTCGATAGCGGATCGTAGCGCTTCTGTTTGTAGCCCGACACGAGGTCATAACCGTCCTCGGTGATCATGCGGTAGAGCTCGGGTATCTCGTCGGGGCTATCCTGTAGGTCGGCGTCCATGGTGATGACAACGTCGCCCTGCGCGCGTCGAAAACCTGTGTTGAGAGCCGGCGATTTGCCGTAGTTGCGTCTGAACGACACGCCTTTGACCGCCGGGTTTGATTCGCGCAGGCGTTTGATCACCTCCCACGATTCGTCGGTCGATCCGTCGTTGACGAAGATTATCTCGTAGCTGAAGCCGTTGTCGCGCATCACGCGCGCGATCCACTGCTCGAGTTCGGGGAGCGATTCGGCTTCGTTATATAATGGTACGACTATTGAGATATCCATAATAAGCACTGAGAGTTAGAATGTTGGAGGAGGCGGAGGCGTAGGGCGCGTTGTCGCGCGGACGATCGCGGCCATGATCATCGACAGCATTGAGCCTGTGAACACCCCCAGCCAGATAAGCTGTACGGCAAAAGTTCCCGGCGTCGGCATGAATTGCGGATCTTTGGCTTTCTGGAACACCGCGGCCATCTCTTTTGCTTCCGGAGTGTTGAGTTGAGCATAATAGTCATGCGCCGTGTCCAGCAGGGAGGCGATGTAGGTCGGATCTATGAAGCGCAGGTAGATATACGCTGTCAAGGCCATCAGCAACGAGCCGAAAAAGAAGATGCAGATGCCGTGAAGCCACAGCGCCGAGAACATTGACCGGCAGTTGTCTGATCTGTAGCTGCGGCGCAACAGGAAGTAGATAATCACCGGCACGGCCACAAACATAACAAAGGTGGCCAGCCCGGCGAAGTCCGAGTGGATCGAGGAGACCGTCGCGATAAAAAGGACGGCAAGATATATGCCGAACCAGAAGCCGTCGTCGGCTCCTCGGCGATAAATTGACTTTGGAGAAGTCTGATTGTTCATGTTGCTAATACTTTGTCTGCAAATTTAGCGAAAATCTGTGAATTATGACGGCAAGCAGATGCAAAAAAGACCCGGCGGTCATTTATGACGCCGGGTCTTATGTTGAAGTGATGTCTAAAATTCAGACTGACGACTTATTTCTCAAACTTCTTGAAGATAACGGTCGCGTTGTGACCGCCGAAGCCAAACGAGTTGGAGAGGGCGGCGCGCACGGGGCGATTCTGAGCGCGGTCGAAAGTGAAGTTGAGGTTGTAGTCGATGTTTTCATCGATGTCCTCGGGATCGTGGTTGATTGTCGGAGGCACGATGTCTTCCTCAACAGCCTTGATGCTGAACATTGCTTCGAGAGCACCGGTTGCGCCGAGAAGGTGACCGGTCATCGATTTGGTCGATGAGATGTTGAGCTTGTAAGCGTGGTCGCCGAAGACGTCGAGGATTGCCTTAACTTCCGAAATGTCACCGACGGGAGTCGATGTGCCGTGAACATTGATGTAGTCAATGTCTTCGGGCTTCATTTCGGCATCTTCGAGGGCGCTCTTCATCGCAAGGATTGCGCCGAGGCCTTCGGGATGAGTAGCCGTGATGTGGTAAGCGTCGGCCGAGAGACCTCCGCCGGCAACTTCGGCATAAATCTTAGCACCGCGAGCGAGAGCGTGTTCAAGTTCTTCGAGCACGAGCACGGCAGCGCCTTCGCCGATGACGAAGCCGTCGCGCGACTTGCTGAAAGGACGAGACGCAGTCTCGGGGCTGTCATTGCGTGTCGACAGAGCGTGCATGGAGTTGAAACCTCCGACGCCTGCCGGGAAAATAGCAGCTTCAGCACCACCGGCTAAGATGGCCTCAGCCTTGCCGAGACGGATAAGGTTGAAGGCATCGATGATGGCATTGTTTGACGATGCGCAGGCCGAAACGGTTCCGTAGTTGGGGCCGTGGAAGCCATATTCCATCGAAATGTGACCCGATGCGATATCGGCAATCATTTTGGGGATGAAGAAGGGATTGTATTTCGGTCCCATCTCTGCTCCGTTAATTGCAAAATATCCGGCTTCTTCTTCGAATGTGTGCAGACCGCCGATGCCGGCAGCTACGATCACACCTACGCGGTTTTTGTCGACAGCACCTTCTTTTTCAAGACCTGCATCTTCGACGGCCTGACGGGCAGCTACGATAGCATACTGCGCGTAGAGGTCAAGCTGACGCTGCTTTTTGCGGTCGAAGTGAGCGTTAGGATCGAAATCCTTCACTTCGCATGCAAACTGTGTCTTGAATTTGGATGCGTCAAAGTGGGTAATAGGACCGGCACCGCTCTTTCCTTTCTTGGCGTTGTCCCAAGTAGTTGCGACGTCATTACCAAGGGGAGAAAGCGCACCGAGACCGGTTACGACAACTCTTTTTAATTCCATTTAATTTGAAAATCGGGTTTGCTAAAGCAAGGAGATTTAAGAGGGATTATCGCGAGATAATCAATTATTTCTTAGCTTCTTCGATGAAAGCGATAGCGTCGCCTACAGTAGCGATCTTTTCAGCCTGATCATCGGGGATCTGGATGCCGAATTCTTTTTCGAATTCCATGATGAGCTCAACAGTGT
>CAZULD010000078.1:0-10494 GCA_964621135.1 uncultured Bacteroides sp.
GTCAACTCCATGTCGGCCCTGCTCAGCGCAGCAACCATCCTGTTGCTGTTCTGGACGATAACCCATCTTATCAAGCGGCTCGTCGTTAAGGACAACGCCGAAAGCATCACTCTGCCCCAGATGCTCGTCATCATGGGCGGCGGACTCTGCGGCGCGCTGGCCTACACATGGAGCGACACCTTCTGGTTCTCGGCTGTCGAGGGCGAGGTCTACGCGTTCTCATCGTTCTGTACAGCTTTGGTATTCTGGCTTATCCTCAAATGGGAAGCCCGTGCTGACCAACCTCACAGCGACCGTTATCTGGTGCTGATCGCATATATTATCGGTGTGTCGATCGCAGTCCATCTTCTCAACCTCCTCTGCATCCCCGCTATCGGTCTTGTGATCTATTACCGTAAGTTTAAGAATATCAACACCGTCGGCTCGCTGATCGCTCTCGGTGTATCGTGTGTCGTCGTAGGTTTGATCCTCTACGGTCTCGTCCCGGGCTTCATCAACGTAGCCCAGTGGTTCGAACTTTTCTTCGTCAACACCCTCGGTTGCAGCTACAACGTCGGCGTAACCGTCTATGCTGTGGTTGCCCTCGCCATCTTTGTGTTGACCGTGCGCAGCCTCTACCTCCAGCGCTCTGCCTCAACGATCAAATGGCTCTTCTTCGCTACGATCATTATCTCCGGCATGCCCTTCATCGGCGACTCATGGCTGATCCCGACCGTGTTCATCATCGGTCTCGCCATCTATCTGTTCGGGGTCTGCCAGAAAGTCAACGTAAGGATATTCAATATCATAACACTCAGCATCTTCGTCATCTTCATCGGCTACTCGTCGTATGCCCTCCTGCTTATCCGCGCCAGCGCCAACCCTCCGATGAACCAGAACGCCCCTGACAACGTTTTTGCCCTCTCATCCTACCTCAACCGCGAGCAGTACGGCGAACGTCCGTTGTTTTACGGTCCTGTATTCACCGAAGAACTTGCCTATCAGGAAAGCAACGGTGCATACTATGTCAAAGTGGACGAACAGGGCTACCCTGCCACCCGCATCGTCGACGGCTATCTGCGTGACGGCGAAGGACGCGCTTACAACGAGCCTACACGCACATATACAAAGGTTGTCAAGACCCGCGAAGGTCAGCCCGATGAATATGTCGAGGCCGTAGAGCGTCCCCACTACAAACCGATGCCCGACGTGTGCATGCTCTTCACACGCATCTACAGCACTGACTCTCGTTCAGGCCATCCCGAGGCTTACAAAAGCTGGGCCGACTATGTCACTCCCGACATCTACGAACTCCCGGCCGAACTGCGTCGCCGATGGGCCGAACAGGGTTATGCTCCTCTCAACGAAATAGCCCCCTATCTCACCCATCAGGAAGTGATCACCACAGCCGAGACTCCCGACGGCACACCCGTCAGCCACTCTTCAGTCTGGAAGCCCGGCTTCGGTGTCAATCTCAGCTATTTCCTAAACTATCAGCTCAATCACATGTACTGGCGTTATTTCATGTGGAATTTCGCCGGACGTCAGAATGATCTTCAGGGCAACGGCGAGCCGCATCTGGGCAACTGGATCTCAGGCATTCCCGCTATCGACAATGCCCGTCTGGGCGACCAGTCGCTCCTCCCCGACGAATTCGGCAAGGGCAACAAGGGTCACAACGTCTTCTACATGCTCCCGCTGCTCCTCGGCGTCATCGGTCTGCTCTGGCAGGCTCTTGCCAACCATCGCTCAGACCCTCACCGCGGCATCGAGCAGTTCTGGGTGATATTCTTCCTCTTCTTCATGACCGGTATCGCCATCGTGCTCTACCTCAACCAGACTCCCGGGCAGCCGCGTGAACGCGACTATGCGTTTGCCGGATCCTTCTATGCGTTTGCAATCTGGATCGGCATCGGCGTTCCGGCCATCGCTTCGATGATCTCGTCGCTCTTCAAGAAAAAGGCCAAGGATGACAGCGACAACACTCCCGCCGATCTCTCGTTCGCCGGCGTAATCCCCGCTGTGTTGATCGGTCTGTTCGTACCCCTGCAGATGGTTTCGCAGACATGGGATGATCATGACCGCTCCGGGCGCTACACCACCCGCGATTTCGGCATGAACTATCTCGCGTCGGTCGACGACAACGCAATCATCTTCACCAACGGCGACAACGACACCTTCCCGCTCTGGTACGCTCAGGAAGTGGAAGGCTTCCGCACTGACGTCCGCGTGGTCAACCTTTCGTATCTCACCACCGACTGGTATGCCCACAATCTGACTTATCCATATTACGACGCTGCGCCAGTCGATATGTACGCTCAGCCCAAAGATTACGCTTATGAGCGTCTCGGCTACAGCTTCATTCTGCCGATGAACGATTCGACCGTCTCGGCCGAGCATGCCCTGCGTTCGCTCTACTCAAGCGACGCCGGCCGCATCGGTGCTCCTTATTTGTCTGACCCGAAGATCCTCATCGCGGCTGATCCCGAAGCAGCGATGGAGCATTTCGGTATCGCAGGCGATTCGATCGCGATCGGTAATCTCATGCCTTCGTTCGGCGATATCACCCTCAACCTTGCCGAGCAGGGTCAGGGAGCAAGCCAGAGCAAAGTGCTGTCGCTCGACATCATCGCCAACTCGGTCGAAAACGGTTGGAAGCGCCCCGTCTACTTTGCGTCGACCGTACCGTCGACCTACTACAACGGTCTTGACAACTACATGTATTCTACCGGCATGGCCCTCGAGGTGACACCCTTCCTCAACGCCGATTACTCACCCAACGCTGACCGCGCATATGAAAACTTCATGAGCAAGTTCCGTTGGGGCGGCCTCGACAATCCCGATAAGACCTCGTCGCTCTATCTCGACGAGACAGTCCGCCGCATGGTTTCGTCGACACGTTCGGCTATGATCGAGTGCGTTGCTGAGCTCATCGCTCAGGGCGACCGTCCTGCATCTGAGTTTGCCATCGAGTTCGCAAAGGCCAATGGTCAGCCCGTCCCCGCCGACCACTACGACATGGCCCGCAACCTTCTCACCCTGCTCCGAGAGAAGATGCCCGTCGAAGTAGCTCTCTATGACGGTCTCCAGAGCTACTATCTTGTGAGCGACTACCTTTCGCTCTATGAAGCGACCGGCAACCCCGCCGATCTCGACGCAGCCGAAGCCATTGCCGACACTGAGATCCCCCGCATGGCGCAACTCGTCAATTATGCCGCATCCCTGTCACGCAATCAGCTCAACTCGCTCGGCCGCTCCGAGACCTACGCCCTTCAGTATCTCGGGCTGCTCACCGGTCTGAAGAACGCCATCGCTCTTTACCGCAACCTCGAGAATAATCCCGAACGCGACACCCTCCTCGCTGATCTGCCCGAAGGTTTGCTCGTCAACTACGCCCAGACCATCTACCCGATGATCTACCTCGACGGCTACACCATCGACGAGCTCGAGACCGGTCGCGCTCACTCTAAAGGCGCTGCTAACCGTATCTATGACACAGCCCTGCGTCTGATGCGTCTCCACAAAGCCGCCGGAATCGAACCGATGGCTCTCACTGATGAAATCGTCAAGGATAACGCTATCGACATCAACGCTTGGCGCCGTCTTATCGACTGATCCATGTTTATCGAACAACCACCATTGCTCTACCGCCTCCTCTTCCCGGAGGCGGTTTGGCGTATAAAAGGCACCCGCGGTTCGAAGGTAGTCTATCTCACCTTCGACGATGGCCCTATACCTGAAGAGACGCCGTGGGTGCTCGATCTGCTTGATCGCTACGGCATAAAGGCGACATTCTTTCTCGTCGGTGACAACGTGCGCCGTCATCCCGAACTTCTGGAGGAGATCAAGCGCCGCGGTCATTCTTACGGCAACCACTCCATGCACCACCTTCAGGGTATGAAAGTGAAATCCCGCCGATATTTTTACGATATCACCGAAGCCGACCGCCTCATAAACAGTCCCCTTTTCCGACCTCCGCACGGTATCATGCGATGGGCGCAGGCGCGCGCCATCAAGGAGCACTACAATATAATAATGTACGATCTGGTGACCCGCGACTATTCCAAAAAGCTGTCGCCAGAACAGGTGCTCTCCAATGTCAAACGCTATGCGCGCAACGGTTCGGTAATCGTCTTCCACGATTCGCTCAAAGCCTCTCGCAATATGCGCTACGCTCTGCCCCGCGCCATCGAATGGTTGCTCGATAATGGTTATGAGTTCCGTCCTATCCCTATGGAGTAATGTCATGTCGGCTGACATTAAGCAATTTATTAGATCGGCAGCCATTGCCGCAGGAGCTTGTAAGGTAGGCTTTGCCGAGGCTACCGAAGTCGACCCTGCCGCAGCCTCATTTTATTCTGATTGGATATCACGGGGTTGTCATGCCGAAATGGCCTATCTTGACCGCTACCACGACGTTCGTTCCGACCCTCGGCTGCTGCTCGAGGGAGCGCAGACTGTAATTAGCTGTGCCTTCGATTACCGTCAGCCGCGCCGCCATCCTCTTTTTGCCGATTACTCTCTCGGCGAGGATTATCATGACGTCCTCCGTCGCCGCCTCACCCCGGTCGCCGAACAGATAGTCAGCCGTTTCGGTGGTCATACCCGCATTTGCATCGACACCGCTCCGATCCGTGAACGCTATTGGGCAGCCCGCGCCGGAGTTGGTTTTATCGGGCTGAACGGTCTGCTGATCGTGGAAGGGGTTGGCTCAAAGGTCTTTCTGGCCGAGATACTTTGGACCGGACGTGTCGAGCCTGATGCCTCACGTCTCAGCGAAACTTGTTCCCGTTGCGGAGCCTGCCTCAGAGCCTGTCCGGGAAAAGCCCTTAGCGATACCGGCACTCTCGACGCCCGCCGATGCAACTCCTATCTCACTATCGAACACCACAGCGAACTCCCGGCCGCTCTTCGACTCCCCGGCCGCATCTATGGCTGCGATATCTGTCAGGACGTCTGTCCTCACAATGCGACCGACGGAGTGACATCCGTCGCCGAATTCCTTCCCTCCGACAATATGATGCAACTTGACCTTGAAGCCATTGAAGTCCTGACTCCCGACACCTATCGCCAAGTCTTCCGCCACAGCGCCATCCGCCGCGCCAAACTCCCCCAACTCCTCCGAAACGCTAATAGACATGTCGAATAATCAATCAATATTGGAAAATTGTTGTATCTTTGTATTTTAAAGAAGTTATACTATGGCAATGACAATTAAGACATCACCGGAATTGTGGGGCGAAGATGCAAGAATTTTCACCGAAGAGGCCGACCGCAACGCCAAGTTGCCTACGCCCAAACTCTCTGCTGCTCAGAGAAAAATGCTTTCTACGATGTTGGAGAGTGCCAAAAACATCACATTTCCACCTCGTAAAACCCGATAAATGATTGAGTTGGATCTTGTAGAAGATACATTCATGATACCTTATACCCGCGAGGTATCGGATTTTTGCGACCCATTCTCTTGTGGAGATGACGATCTGGATGACTTTTTTTGCAACGACGTTTTTCTATATGAAGAAGAACTTTTAGGTAAGACGTTTTGCTGGATTAATCGCACCAACCAACGCGAGATTGTAGCTATTGCAACTCTTGCATTTGATGGTATCAAAACTTATAGCTTGGATAAATCATCCAGAAACGCTTTACAGCGTAAAATACCGCAGCCAAAACGTCACCGCAGCTATCCTGCGGTATTGATCGGGCGTCTGGGTGTCAATCAAAAATTCCAACGGAAAGGTCTCCATGTTGGATCTCAGCTAATGGAGATTCTCAAATATTGGTTTGTTGATGAAAATAATAAGGCTGCCTGTCGATATATGATTGTAGATGCTTATAATACGGAATCGACCCTACACTTCTATATTAAGAACGGATTCAAGCATCTTTATAAGACCGAAGAAAGTGAGAAAGATGCCTTTGCCATTCCGGTCGACGAAACTCTTAAAAGCCGAATACTATTCTTTGATTTGAAATTGATAACTGCATAAATTCAACTCAAATTCTGAATTTGCGGAGTGAGAATGAATAACGAAGAAAAAAATATTAATCCACAAGAGAGCCTCCGTCTGGCGGTCTATGTCCGCGAGCGCGGAGTCGATATATTGACTGTCAAGCCCGACGGCGCTGAGATTTCTACATTAGAGGTCGACCGCACCATCACGAGCCCGACAAAAATCATCGAGGAAGCCGTCTATTCCGCTCCCGCTTTGCTCGGAGCATATAGCCGGGTCGATGTCGTCGGAGGTTTCGACCGGTTTGTGATCGCTCCTGACCAGACCGATCCCGACACCGTCGCGGCAAAACTGTGGACTGACGAAGAACGGAACGCTGCTGTCGTTACGGTCGATCCATGCTTCGGAGGCGCAAAGTTTATAAGTCTGGCTGACAGAAGTCTCGAGGGCTTTGTTGGCCGCACATTCGGCCGCGCCGAACTTCACAACCGCCTCGCTCTCCTCGTCAACTTTTTTGCCGGACTGAGCCGACCGGTCAACCGCGTGAAAATGTACGCTCATCTGACCGGAGAATCCGGACTCGATATTATCGCACTCACTGCCGACGGCCTGCTAATGGCAAACTCCTTCCGATGTCAGGACGCCAACGATGTCGTTTACTTCATCATGGCCTCGGTCGAAGACTGCGGCTTTGACGCTCTTGATGACGAACTCATCCTGTGCGGCGACCGCGATCGCTGCACAGCCGTCACAGACACCCTGCGCCAATATCTCAACTCGGTGATGCCCCTCCTCCTCCCCGACGGCGACGCATCATCACCCTTAGAACTCCTAATATTCAAAAAATGAGAATCATCCGAGGTAAATACGGCCGTCGGCGTTTCGATGTGCCTACCAACATAACCGCGCGACCCACAACTGATTTCGCGCGCGAAAACATATTCAACGTTCTCGAAAATTATGTCGACTTCGAAGGTCTGTCGGCTCTCGACCTCTTCGCCGGTACAGGCGCCATATCGCTCGAATTTCTCTCGCGCGAGTGCCGCGACGTAACCGCCGTCGAAAAATCTTCGACACAATATAACTTCATCCGCAAAGTCGCCCAGCAGCTCAACGTCGATAACCTCACTCTGATCAAAGGCGACGCATTCAAGTTCATCGACACCTGCGTCAAGAAATTCGACCTTATCTTCGCCGATCCCCCCTATGATATGCCCGACTTTGCGTCGGTCCCTGAGAAAGTGCTTGCCTCTCAGATGATCAAACCCGGCACAATCTTCATCATCGAGCACAACAAGCATCATGACTTCAGCTCCCTCCCCCACTTCGAAGAACACCGCACTTACGGCTCGGTCAACTTCTCGATCTTTCGCATTCCCGACGAAGAATAACATCCGGCTTTCCTAACTGATTTTTCCGGCCCGAGCCCAACCGGGCACTGAGTTATGACAAGAGACGAGGTAAAAGGCTATACTTTTGCTGCGGTGGCGGCTGCCGCTTACGGAACGAACCCTGCATTCGCGGTTCCGCTCTACGATGCAGGCATGAATCCTAACACCGTTCTGCTGTTCCGCTACCTTCTCGGACTGCCACTGCTGGCTTTGATGATGAAATGGCTCGGCACAGGCTTCGCCTTGCGTCGCGGTCAGATTCTACCTGTCGCTGTTTTGGGCATCATGATGGCGCTGTCATCGCTGACCCTTTTCGAAAGCTACCGATATATGAACGTCGGGATCGCCTCGACCCTGCTGTTCATCTACCCCGTACTGGTGGCTGTGCTGATGACCGTCTTCTTCCGAGAACGCTTCCGTCCTCGCATCGCCCTCTGCCTTGTGCTGATGGCTGTCGGGCTGGTGCTACTGATTAAGCCCTCGCCGGGTGCCACGGTCAGCATCACCGGTTGCATTCTGGTTTTGCTCTCCGCGTTGTCTTATGCGTTCTATATAATTATGGTCAACGTCTGGAAGCCGCTGCACGATATCCCGACCATGCGCATGCTCTTCTACATCATCCTTTTCGGAAGCTCGGTATTTATGGTCAAGATTATCGTCGGTACCCCGCTATCAATGCCCGCGCATAACTGGGAGTGGTTCAACCTTGTCGCACTGGCAGTGATTCCGACCGTCGTCTCACTCGGACTGACCACACGCGCCATCCAACTGATCGGATCGACCCCTACTGCTATTCTCGGAGCCCTCGAACCCGTCAGTGCCGTCATACTCGGCGTACTCGTGCTCGGCCAGGGACTTACCACCCGTGAGATCGCAGGCGGCGTGCTTATCCTCCTTGCCACACTCATCGTCGTCGCCAAAGGCAACTCCAAGTAACCCCCACTATGGACATACATAACGCAAGCGCGGCGGTCTCACGACTGCCGCGCTTACTTAAAACCTTAAAATCTAATCCTATGAAAAAACTAATTCTGTTTCGTTTTCTGCTGTTCTGTACATATAAGACAATCGAGACCACCAAAAAGTTTCAATCCGGTTACAATTTAACTTTATTTTAACACTTAAAGGATAAATTCGGCCGCTCTAACGGCCGTCAAAACAAAAGCAGATGCCGGATTTAGACCCGACATCTGCCTGACTATAAAATTATTACCTATCAATTTATACTTGTTCGAGAGCCTGTGAAAGATCGGCTATGATATCGTCGATGTGCTCTGTACCGATGCTCAGTCGCACCGTAGTGGGTGTGATACGCTGGCGTTCAAGCTCTTCCGGCTCCAACTGAGAGTGAGTGGTGGTATAGGGATGAATTACGAGCGACTTCACATCAGCCACATTCGCAAGCAGTGAGAAAATCTTCAGAGAGTCTATAAACCTCCATGCGGCTTTCTCATCTCCCTTGACCTCGAAAGTAAATATTGATCCCGCACCGTTTGGATAAAGCTCGTCGTATAGAGCGTGGTCCTTATGGTCAGGGAGCGAAGGATGATTCACTTTAGACACTTTCGGATGATTGGCAAGGAATTCTACGACCTTGAGTGCATTTTCTACATGACGTTCAACTCGCAACGATAGCGTCTCCACACCCTGAAGAATCAAGAACGCATTGAACGGAGAAATCGCAGCCCCTGTATCGCGAAGGACGACCGCACGCACTCGTGTAACGAATGCCGCCGGACCGGCTACCTCTGAAAAGACAGCGCCATGATAGCTTGGATCAGGCTTGGCGAGCGTCGGGAACTTATCGGGATGATCACTCCACGGGAATGTGCCGCCGTCCACGATTATGCCGCCGAGCGACGTTCCGTGGCCGCCGAGGAATTTTGTTGCTGAATGCACCACTATGTCGGCCCCTTGCTCTATCGGACGCGCCAGATAAGGCGTGCCGAACGTATTGTCTACGATCAGAGGTATGTTGTGGCGGTGAGCTATCTCTGCCAGGCGGCTAAGATCCGTAACGTCACAGTTAGGATTTCCGAAAGTCTCAACAAAGAGCAGTTTGGTGTTCGGTCGGATGGCTTTCTCCACAGCATCAAAATCGCTCACGTCAACGAATGTACTTTCGACTCCCTGCGTCGAGAGTGTGTGGCTGATAAGGTTAGTGGAGCCGCCGTAAAGATTGTCGGCCGCAACGATATGGTCACCGTTGAGCGCGATATTCTGGAGGGCGTAAGTGATGGCTGCCGCTCCGCTTGCCACAGCTAGCGCGGCAACTCCGCCTTCGAGAGCCGCAACTCGTTCCTCAAGCACACCCTGCGTCGAATTGGTGAGTCGTCCGTAGATATTTCCGGCATCACGAAGTGCGAAGCGGTCGGCCGCATGCTGAGAGTCACGGAATACATAAGACGTCGTTTGATAAATAGGCACCGCACGCGCGTCGGTTGCGGGATCGGGCTCTTCCTGCCCGACATGAAGCTGCAATGTCTCGAAGTGTAATTTTTTATCAGTCATATTTCAGTAATTCTTTAAGTGTCTGTTTACGCTTGCAAAATTAGCTCTCATAAAAATATTATCCAATAATATTCATAAATATAGAAAATATAGCTATTTTTGCATCGCATAATAGAATTTATCCATTACAAAAACCTTATATAAGTGCTGTAAACAGAATATTTTTCTTGCAGCTCTTACAACAAAATTCAGATACATGCTATGAGCGATAAACTTGACGCCACAGATCTGGCAATATTGGACGAATTGCAGAAAAACGGCAAACTCACTAACAAGGAGCTGGCAATGGCCGTCCATTTGTCGCCAACGCCGACTTTCGAACGCGTCCGTCGCTTGGAGCGCGACGGCTACATCCGTAAATACGTGGCTGTGTTAGATGCCGACAAACTCGACTGCGGGTTCGTAGCGTTCTGCTATCTGAAGATGAAGCAACATTCATTTGAGAACGCCACCCGGATCATGGAGGCCGTGAAAGCCCTTCCCGAAATAACCGAATGCTATAACATCTCCGGCGACTACGATTTTTTGCTGAAAATCTTCACCAGCGACATGAAAGCCTATCAGAAGTTCCTGCTCCGCATCCTCGGTGAGATTGACTGCATAGGGTCGCTCAACAGCTCGTTTGTACTCGGCGAAGTAAAGAACGAGCATCTGCTCCC
>CAZULD010000079.1:0-10280 GCA_964621135.1 uncultured Bacteroides sp.
AGATGGAGTTGAACTTGGGCATGTTCTGCGAGGTGTACTCGAAGATATCGGCGATAATTCGCATAGAGAATTCCGGCGGATAGATATATGTGTTACGCACCATGAATTCTTTAAGGATATCATTCTGGATAGTACCTGCCATTTCTTCGAGCTTGGCACCCTGTTCGAGGCCTGCGTTGATGTAGAAAGCGAGGACTGGAAGAACGGCACCGTTCATTGTCATCGAGACAGACATCTTATTCAATGGTATACCGTCGAACAGAACTTTCATGTCTTCGATCGAGCAGATCGAAACACCTGCCTTACCAACGTCACCGACTACGCGGTCGTGGTCGGCATCATAGCCGCGGTGAGTTGCAAGGTCGAATGCTACTGAAAGACCTTTCTGACCAGATGCGAGGTTACGACGGTAGAATGCGTTTGATTCTGCGGCAGTCGAGAAACCAGCATACTGACGGATTGTCCAGGGACGAAGGGGATACATAGCGCTGTACGGGCCACGAAGGAAGGGCGGAATACCGGAAACATAGTTGAGGTGTTCGAGACCTTCGAGATCGTCCTTGGTATAGATGGGTTTAACGGGGATAAGCTCGGGTGTGAGCCAATCTTCTCCACCTGCAACAGGCGCGTGCTGAGCGCCGAATGCGTCTTTAGTGATATCTATGGTTTTAAAATCGGGTTTCATTGTCGAATTTATTTGAGAAGTTTGGCATTGAATGCTTTAAGAGTATCGAGAACGTTGCAGCGAACATGGATGAACTCGTTGATGCCTACGGCTTTGAGATCTTCCATACATGCAGGAGCACCGGCGACAACAAATTCTGCGCGGCCGTCGAGATACTTGAATGCTTCGGGAGCGAGTTCGGCATATTCATCGTCGCTCGAGCAAAGTACAACGACATCAGCGCCTTTGGCAATAGCTTCGTCGATACCGGCCTGAACAGTTTCGAAACCGAGGTTGTCGATGATTTCGTAACCTGCGCAACCAAAGAAGTTGGTCGAGAACTGGGCACGGGCAAGACGCATAGCGAGGTTGCCGATTGTGAGCATGAACACCTTGGGACGCTTTGCAGCAGCTTCAGTTGCGAGACGAAGTGTTTCGAAATCAGTAGCAGCGCGTTTCATGAGGAGACCGCCTTCCGAGCCTTCTGCGTTGCCACATGAGCAGCAGCATTCTTTGGTTTCGATCTTGTCGGCTGCCTTTTCATTGATATTTGGGTACTGGTTTGTGCCAAGAAGGATTTCTTTACGACGAGCCACGTCAGTATGACGCTTTTCGCAAGATTCGTTTACGGCTTTCTGAACGTTGCCGTTTGCAACTTCTGCAAAGAAACCGCCTTTTTCTACAACGTCAAGGAAGAGTTTCCACGCTTCGTTGGCGATAGATAGGGTGAGGGTCTCCACATAGTAGCTACCGCCGGCGGGATCGACTACCTTGTCGAGATGGCTCTCTTCCTTGAGAAGGAACTGCTGGTTGCGAGCGATGCGTTCTGAGAATGCATCTGGTGTCTTATAGGGGGTGTCGAAGGGAACGACAGTGATAGAGTCAACGCCAGCGAGGGCTGCTGACATAGCTTCGGTCTGGCTGCGGAGCAGATTGACGTGAGCGTCGTAGATAGTCTGATTGAATTTGGAGGTAGCAGCGTGAACGTGCATTTTGGCAGCGTCGATAGAAGCAGGCTTGTACTGTTCGACGATCTGAGCCCAGAGCATACGGGCGGCACGGAACTTAGCAAGTTCCATGAAATAGTTTGAGGATACGCCCATATTGAATTTGATGCGGTCGGCAACAACGTCGGCAGAGAGACCGGCATCGGTGAGGGCGGTCATCCACTGTGCGCCCCATGCGAGAGCATAACCGAGCTCCTGGAAAATATAAGCACCACCGTCGCAGAACATCACAGAGTCAACTGCGAGTACACGGAGTGCGGGAACAGAAGTTACAGTCTCGACGAGAGTCTTTGCTTTTTCTACCACTTCGGGTGAGATTTCGCCGCCGTGACGGAGAGCTTTACGAAGCGGGTTAAAGTCGATAGAGCCATGGAATTTCTTTTCGGCTCCGTTAGCCTTCAGATATTTTACGAGAACTTCCGCTAGCGCCTGAGCTTTGCAGGGGCAGCAGTTGAAGTTGATTTCTACTTTTTCGAGATCAATGCCTTCGAGAAGAGTCTTGACGGTTTCTTCAGTGGGCTCTGCAACTTTGAAGCCAAGAGAGTTTACACCTTTGCCAAGAACTTCTACGGCAACTTTGTTAGCTTCGGCGGGATCTTCTTCAAGAATTTCCTGACGGGTGAGCCACTCGTTGTTTGTACGAGTGCCGCGTACAAAAGGATATTCGCCCGGAAGCGATTCGGTGGTCTTGAAGTCGGCAATGTCTTCAGCGCGATAGATCGGCTCGACATTGAAGCCTTCGTTTGTTCTCCAAACCAATTTCTTATTGAAATCGGCACCCTTAAGGTCAGTCTCGACCTTGGCACGCCACTCTTCGTAGCTAACGCCGGGGAACTGGTCGAACAATTTTTCTTTTTTTTCTGCCATAATTAATGATAAGTGATTGTTCTATAGTGAGATTTAAGTTGTTCATTTTCTCAGGTGATCCAGAATGGCCGATAGGCTATCTAAATCACTACAAAGTTAATAAACTTTGCTTTACCAGCCAACCAAATACAGAAAAAATTCCTTATTGTTATCAGGAATTAAGTATTTGTGCAGCGTGATCTTTCGTCTTTATTTCTTTGGGAGTGATAATGCGAATTACTTTGTGCTCGGGTGAGATAATGAAGGTCGTCCGGAATGTACCCATATATTTTCGCCCGTACATTGATTTTTCGCCCCATACACCGAACTCTTCCACGAGTTTATGATCTGTGTCAGCAATAAGAGGGAAGGGCAGATTATTTTTCTCGATGAATTTCTTATGTGACGCCTCAGAGTCGACACTGACGCCGATTACCTGATAGCCGGCGGCTATCAGATCATGATAGTTATCCCTAAGGTTGCAAGCCTCAGCCGTGCAGCCCGAGGTCATATCTTTGGGATAGAAATACAAAGCGATAGTTTTACCGGGGAAGTCGCTGAGACGGACTTCGTTACCATTCTGGTCTTTGCCGAGGAGATCATCGACAGTACTGCCAATTGTCATCATATAATAATTAGTTTAAGGGTTATTCTTTTAATAAGGGATCAGCCGGATGTGCGATAGAGTCGGGCAGGACAATGCCCGGAACTGTATCGACCGGCAACTCTACAGGTTTTACCGGCCGTTTTTTCCGGCGGAGAAAGCCAAACAGATTATCAAAATCCTTTTTATATACTATACCGAGTCCCTGAGTGGTCTGAGCTGTGCGGACGTAGTAGTTCTGGTCGTTGTAACGGTTATATGCCTTCAATCGCCACGAACCTTTGGGATTTAGAAGATATTCGACATCAAAGTCTCCGATGAACTGGTTGGTGTTAAGAGTTTTATCACGATAACCGAAATTACCGTTAAACAACAGACGATTGTTAAGCAGTCGGCTTGAAAGAGCCACATCAACCTCTACGTCAGAGAAATCGCCACGGTCACTGCGAAGATTCGGCGCAATGCTCCAGTCATCGCTGAGCTTGCCGAGCATGCTGCTTAGCTGACTTGATATTGTTGATGATGCGACGGAGAACAATTCGTTACCCTTGGTTGTCGATGCCATATAATCAGGCGTGTAAAAACGGTTGAGCGCAAGAAGATATATGATCTGGCGGTTCATCATGTCATTTGTGCTGACGATACTCCTCACCTTGCGGTAGGTGTCCTGTGTAAGGGTGGGGAACTCGAGATCAAAATCGATATCGGGCTGCCGCATATCACCTTTAACTTTCAGCAGAGCGTGGACGGGAACGTTTGTGCGGTTAAGATCCTTGTCGAGCAGAAACGATTCGTCGAGGTCACTGAGATTTGCATTGACAGCGTAGTATGCGACAATATCGAGCTGAGCGGAATATGGATCGCCATGAAATGCTATGCTGCTGCCTTCCTTGATCGTGAAATCTTTGATGATGATATCCTGAAGCGTAAAATTGTAGCTTCCTCGATTTAGCGAATATGTGCCGTACATCTTCAAATCGTTGTTGAGAGACTCGTATGTCATGCGCAGATTGCCGCTACCGGTAGCCTTGATCTCGTCTCCGCCTACCGGATCCATCACAAGTGTGATGCGGGCATTAGGAGTGATGCCTATCTGTAAATCCATATTATAGGCCGAAGGCGAATCGCTGTCTGTGTTGCCAAGACGTTCACGGATATGTCTGACTATTGACGGAACGTTATCGATAGCCATAAGGGAATCACGCCGGGCCTCCGCACGGCTGTCCTTAAAGGTTATGAACGAGTATTCGTCAGCGTCCAGACGATCCGAGAGTACAAATGTGAATGTTGAGCGCGGGGCAGTGGTCATGTTAACGCCTATGTTTACCACCCCCGGCTCTCCCGTAACGGTCGCTCCGCCATTACCGTAGATCGTACCGTACCAATCGGGGCTTATTCGGGAATCTACATTATAGCTCAGGAAGTCACGGGCATTGGAAACTGTAAAATTGAACGAAGGATCTTTAAAGAATATGTGACGCACCTCACCGTCAAGACGAGCGGTCTGGCCATTAATGTCGCGGATAGTAACGTTGTCGATCTTTATTCGGCCGGGGCGGATGTGGATGCTGTCGGAAGTACTATACCAAGTATTGGTGAAGTCTATCTTTATGCGGAAATCATCGGCATAGACATCACCTTCCAGGTCGATATATTTGAATGTCCCGAACAGACGAGCTTTACCGGACGCGTATCCACCCAGATCAGCGGCGAATGCATTCATAAATGGTTTTAAGAAGCCGACCGGAACATGACTTACGTCGAAATTGATGTCGAGTGATTCGCCGGCGGGAAAAATATCACCGAAAATACGCGAGTGCAGACCGTCAAAACCTATGACGTCTGCGTCGAGGCTGAAGGAATGCTTTTCGTTGTTCCACATTGCGCGGATATCGGCATCGCCGAGGACACATCTGTTGTAGCTGATCGAATCTACGTGGAGATTGTCACAATCGATCTGAGGTTCGGCCGAAAGGAGACATCTTCCTGTAAAATCACCGGTAGCAGTTCCCCCGATGAGGGCTTTGTCGATTTCAAGAGTTTCGAATATATCGAGCAGCGCTATTTTAGAGAGCGAGACATCGACAGAATCTGCCTCGTCTGCCGACAGGCGACCGTTGATCGCTATCGATTTATCTCCGGCAGACAGACCGAAATGTTCGACTGTGATGAGATCGGGGACAATGTCGATCACTGAAGGATGAATTGACCACACGTCATCTCCGAAATTGATGGTACCGGGATTGAACACTACGACAGTGTTGAGTCTGTCGGCAAAATCGCGTGACAATATCGCCGACAGATCAAATGAACCGTTGATAGGAATTTTTCGGTCAATGGTCCAATCGATGCGGTTATCAAATCTGTCAGGACTGCCTTTGACTGATGCGTTGATCGTCATTGGCCCCTTCTTTGTAGGCATTTTAGTGATAGCTTTCAGATCGGCAGAGCCGTTACCGGCATCAACATTGGCAGTAACCGATGTATTCTCAATCAACTTGTCACCTTGAAGAAGGTAGGGCGCGGCGAGATTGAGCGACATTGTTTTGAAGTCTGAAGAAAGATGACCGTTGATATCTATAGGATAAATAATGTTTGCCGGTAATTTCAGAAATTTACACAACCCTTCGCACGGCTCGACGCGTACATTATAGGAGAAGTTGTTATCGCCAATATCTGTCGCGTTCCTGAATGACTCGCGAGGGAAAAGCGCGGGATAAATATCGGCAATAATAGCCCGGACTTCATCGGAAATTGACGAAAGTCTGTAAGAACCGTTGACGGTAGCATTAATTACATCTGAAGTTAATTTGAGGCCGGGGACGTCATCGACCGGGAAGGTTTCGAGTGTCAGGGAGTCCAGAATCAGATCGGGAGTCGCATCATCTCGGTCGCTAAAAGCAAGTTGTCTAATGTCTAATGTGCCGGTCAGATCGTCGACTGATGTGAATTCAAACCGGCCTTGTGTCATCAGTGACAGATTATAATTCTCGAATGAGTCACATAGACCGAGTTTATATGGGGCTAAGTTCGTCACTTCGATTACACCCATTGCGGAATTACCTTTTTTATCGAGTTCCCCCGAGAACATGGCGTTGAAGCGCAGATCAGGGTCTCCACATGATATGTTCCCCCCAAAGATTTTGCCATCTATGCGTCCTGTGGCTTCAATCGGTGAAATTGTCCGTCCGAGATATGATATTGACGTCGAGTCAAGATCAAGGGTCATGCGAGTTCGGGCGCCGGCTATCTGGCCTTGGGCATCTAACCGGGTTTTAACGGACTGTAATTTCCCAGTGCGATCAATTATACGAAGGTCTTTTGCATCGACATCTGCCATGGCATTTAGATTGACAGTTCTGAATGAATCAGGGGTAGAGTAATCGGCTTTGAGCGAGAAGGAATTTTCGCCGTAAGCAATGCGCATCGTCGCGTGAGCTTTACGGACGAGGCCTTCGGCAGTGAGGCGTGCCGATAGGCTTTCGGGCGACAACCGGTGACCATTCTGTGACAGAGTCGGTGCCAGCATACCGAGAATTTTGGCGGTAGTTCCGGCAGATGCATAAAGCCGTAGATCGTCGATTGAAAAAGCAGCATCCGTGCCTTTGGAAAGACTGTCAATATGGGCGACCAAATCGGCCGTAAGATTTCGATCAGCACTATGAAGATTCAGCTTTTTTATTGTTGCGTTATCTGCAGAGAGCCGACTGTCAAGGGTTATCTGGATTGAATCTTTGAAAGCAGCGACTGCCGGAAGGAATGATGATAAGTCGGGAGGATAGATTACGCTGCCGTCACTGATAACCACATTCACGCCCGTTGTGCGGAAAGCGTCTTCAAGGCCCGCGAAGCCGTTATTGTCGAGTGCAAGAGGGGCTAATGAAATAAAACTGTGGGGTAGGGCGAGTGTCAGACGGTCGAGACTCGAGCCTGTGGTAGAGATAGTCGCCGCAGCGTCGAGGTCGGAGAGGATGAACCCGGTTTTTTCTCGGAAACAGAAGCGGTCGATCTCGACACGATACTCATCATTAGATATACGCGGGATATAAGCGTTTAGGAAAATACTGTCTAATTTGATATGGTTGGGATCAAAAACACTGTCGCGCTCCGGACGGTCGAGGATGTCGAATGTCATCTGACCGTTGCGCATTATGACGGTGTTTACTTTGAGTTCGTAGCGCGACTGCGGGCGCGACGGTTTGTCGGATTTCAAAGCCTTGATGATCTCCGAGATGTTGAGAGGCGAGGCTGCGGTAGCTTTGTATAAGTCGAGCTTAGGGGCATCGATCAGAGCGTAATCAATTACGAGTGTGCCGGTACGAAGGAGATAAAACAATTCATATGCGACGCTGATTTCGTCAATCTCAAGAGCTTTCCGGCCATTGTCATCTTCCGCATAGATATCATGGATAGAAAGGCGGTTGAACGGATGGATCTCTACATGACCGATAGAGACCTCTGTGCCGAGAAGGGCCGAGAGTTCATGGGTCGCCATGCGGCTGATGTCGCGTTGGGCCCATTGGGTAGAGAGTATGACATATAAGCTGACCGGAACTGCGACCAGCATAAATGCCACAATAAGTAAGAAGGCACGAAATATTTTCCACGCTTTCTCCATAAACGTTAATGCGAAGTTAGCGAATATTTTTCGTTCCCGACAGAGTTATGTAACAAAATCTTTATTCCCCGGTAATAAAAAATGCCGATGCGTGATTGCATCGGCATTTTTGAAAAAGGGTATGGAATTCAAAAGCGAATGTTACTGGAGCTTGAATGATACCGGGAGAGTGTAAGTAACCTTAACGGGGTTACCGTTGTTCTTACCGGGAATCCATTTGGGCATTGCTTTTACTACGCGGACAGCTTCTTTGTCAAGTGCTGCGTGACGACCGCGGAGAACGCGAACGTTTTCGATAGCACCTGTCTTAGAAACCACGAATTCAACGATTACGCGCCCCTGCACGCCTTCTTCGGCTGCAACGGGAGGATAAACGACGTGATCACTGAGCCATTTGTACATTGCTTCCTGACCACCGGGGAATTCGGGCTGCTGTTCTACTGTAGCGATGTTGTAGACTGTGTTATCATCAACAGGTTTTTCTTCTACGATGACCTGATCGATAATACGGGTCTTATTCAAGTCGTCGACACCTTCAGTGATGTCACTTGCTCCAAGCATAGCTTCGTTGCTCATGACTTCATCCTGGTTCTTGACCTGCTTGTCTTCTTCGTAGTTTTCGTCTTCAGTCACGAGGATGTTGGTCACCTGCTGTTCGTTTGCCACTTCTTCCGGAGCAATGATTTCTTCGGGTTCAGGCGGCAATTCGAAGATTTCCTCTTCTTCTTCGGGCTCGTCAATTTCGTCGGTGTCAAGAGTAGTGAGTTCGACATCTGTAGAGATGGCAACCTGTTCCTCTTCGGGTTTACCGAAGACGCCGTTATAGAAAAGACCGAGTAGCACTAGACCTACGATCGCAACAATGAGTACGATTGCAATTGCTTTTGTGTGACGCTGAACCGAACCGGCGCGAAGGGTATATGCACCGTATTCTTTGTTCTTACCTTCGAATACTATATCGCGCCACTCTTTTGATGAAAGATCTACGTCTTTTGCCATTTTACTTAACAGTTAAAGGGTTAATTATTAGAAGTCTTTCGCACCAGCGGGCGGATGATAGTCTCATTGTTGGCTTGCTCGTAATGACGGAGCAGAACAGTGTCGGTATGGGTCGGGAGCTCGATGCTGTAACGAGAGATCTGGTTGATGTTCATCTCATCGACAGCATTGATAAGACCTTCGTAAGTGGTGTTGGGACCGGGTTTGATCACAACTACGGGACGCACTTTGTTAGAGTCGGAAGCATTTTTCTTAGCTGCTTTTTCGAATTCTTCCTTAGTGATCTCTTTGTTTTTCCACTGAGTCTTGAGCTTGTCATACTCGGCCATAACCTCTTCGTTCTTACCGCGGAGGATCTTGCGGATACCCTGGGGCTGACGGTTCTGGTTACCGATAAACTGTTCTTTAGTCAGATATTTGCTGGTCGAGAAAGTGGTATCAGCAACACCTTCGTAGTAGTAGATGTTGTGGATAGTCTTTCCTGTCTCAGCATCAACTGCGGGTTTGTCACCGTTATACTCTGTGTCAAGGATCATGGTGATAGCCTCAGAAGCCTTTGCCTGGTTCTGATTCTCTTTCTTCACTTCCTCGTTAGTAGGTAGGACGATCTGAAGAGTCTGTGACTTGATCATTGTGGTACAGAGCATGAAGAAGGTGATCAGAAGCATGTTCATATCCACCATGGGGGTAAAGTCCACATGGATAGCCATCTTCTTCTGGGCGCCTTTTTTCTTTTTGCCGCCTTTATCAGATTGTTCTATTTGTGCCATATTACTTTACCTTAATTAGTGGGTTCATCTTCTGATTTGAGCGCAGTCATAAGACTGAACTTGTTGAGCTTCATAGTCTGGAGGTTGTCAAACACACGCTGCACGGTGGTGAAGGGAGTGTCCTTGTCAGCCTTGATAGCGATACCTTGACCTTTACGCATAAGGGCTGTGTAAAGGTTCGAAAGGTTTGCGCGCTCTTCGGGAGTGAGGTTTTCACCTTGCTCTTTATTGATGCTCTGAGCAACGTTGTAGATCGCTTTCAGCCAAACTTGGAAATCATTGTAATTTCCATTGAAGTCTTTGTTGTCGTTGATAGGAATACCAACGCGGGGGTTCGACATGTCACCCTGGAACTTGTCGCGTTCGGTGGGTGTCATCGAGAGGAGTGCAGGCAGTTCGGAGAAGGGTACGCCAAACATGTTGGTCTGGCTGAACACGGTCTTCTCTGCCGGAGTGAGCTGCACCGGATTGTTCTTGTGCTGGTCGTTGTAGATGGTGAGTGCTTCATCGAGCATTCTCAGACGAATTTTTTCGCTTGAGAGGGTCGAATCGGCGTCACCGGTGAACGAGATGAAGATTTTACCTTCGAGCAGAGACGGATCCTCATACTTGCCGCTCTTGTCGGCAGAAGAGATGAGGACGGTAACGACATTGTTCATAGGTACCTTTTCTTCTGAAACAGAAGACGGGGTATATACGATTGTCGGTTCCTTCTGGAGGAAGGTTGAAGTCAACATGAAGAAAGTAAGCAAAAGAACAGTCACGTCACTCA
>CAZULD010000080.1:0-4134 GCA_964621135.1 uncultured Bacteroides sp.
GTTGGCTTGAATGGGTCAAGAGAGTAAGATGCAGCCGGACGGACAGTGTCATGATGAGAGTTAAGCAATAGTGTCGGCCGTGCTGGATCGAAGTGTTTTGAGATTGCCCAGACGTTATTTTTTAACCGTTTTGCGTCAATACCGGCCTCTGTAAGATGCTCGAAAATAATAGAGGCCGTTACGTCTTCTTCGCGCGAAAAAGAAGGTGTGGCTATTAGCCGTTCGAGGAGGGATAGTGGTCGACTATTCATCGGGTGATGCGAGTGCCGGCATCAGCGGCAACTTGAGTAGAAGATTTGATGGTTACACTTTCAACGCCTGAGTCGATTGCTTTGAACGCGTTAGAGATTTTAGGCAACATTCCGTCACTAATTATGCCATTATTGACAAGGGTTTGGTATGTTTCTGTGTCAATGTGGCGTATAACGCTTGATTCGTCATTTACGTCGGACAGTACACCGGATTTTTCGAAACAGAAAGTTAGCGACGTCGGTGCGACGCGTGAGCATGCGATAGCGACTGAAGACGCTATAGTATCAGCATTACAGTTAAGTAAATCACCATTGCCGGCGTGAGTAATTGCACAGAAAACGGGTGTTATATCGCGTTCAATAAGGCTGACAATAAATTCCGCATCAATGTTGTCGGGATTTATGTCTCCCACGAAACCATAATCAACAGGCTCCGGTGAGCGGCGCGTTGCCATAATTACATTGGCGTCAGCTCCACTTAGACCAATGGCGTTGCATCCGCGGGCTTGCAGCATCGCAACAATGCGCTTGTTTATCAAGCCTGCATACACCATGGTTGCAACGTCGAGTGTGGAGCGGTCTGTGACTCGTCGACCACCTATCATGGTGGTCTCGATTCCGAGGGCTGCGCTTAAGCGTGTAGCTTCTTTGCCACCGCCGTGAACGAGAATTTTTTTGCCGGGTATTTTGGCGAAATCACTCAGAAATGCACTCAATGCATCAGGATTGTCAATGACGTTGCCCCCTATTTTTATAACATTAATCATAACGATTCAAGGAAGCGTTTTATGACCGTCTGAGCCGAAATTTCGCGATTGGCAGCTTCGGGTATAACAATACTGCGGGGCGACTCGATGACATCGTCGGTTACGATCATATTGCGGCGCACTGGTAGACAGTGCATGAAGTAAGCGTTGTTTGTCAGCCCCATAACGCGGTTGTCCACTGTCCAGCGGCGGTCCGTTGACAATACTTTTCCGTAATTTGGATCAGCATAGGCTGACCAGTTTTTTGCATAGACAAAATCCGCTCCTTCGAAGGCTTTATCACGGTCATACTCCACCTTAGCGCGTCCGACAAATTGCTGATCAAGTTCATAACCTTCCGGATGAGTGATTACAAACTCATAATCAGTCTTGTTAATCCATTCGGCGAATGAATTAGGAACTGCCTGAGGCAGCGCACGGGGATGAGGCGCCCATGTCATTACGATTTTGGGGCGTTCAACCGTTTTGAATTCCTCGATGGTTATGAGATCGGCAAAACTTTGGAGTGGATGTCGAGTCGCGGCCTCCATGCTGAAAACCGGTCTGCCCGAGTAACGAATGAATTGTTCGATTACGCGCTCCTCATAGTCCTCGGCTTTATCTTTTAATCCTGCAAAAGATCTGACACCGATGAGATCGCAGTAACAACCCATCACCGGGATAGCCTCGAGAAGATGTTCGGGCTTGTCGCCGTCCATCACTACGCCGCGTTCAGTCTCAAGTTTCCATGCACCTTGATTGACGTCGAGAACCATTACGTTCATCCCGAGATTCATGGCTGCTTTCTGGGTGCTCAGACGTGTGCGTAAACTGGAATTGAAGAATATCATCAGCAAAGTGCGATTGCGGCCGAGTTCGGAGAATGCAAATCGGTCGCGTTTTACAGTCATTGCCTCGTCTAGAGCTTTGCGGATATCGCCGATATCGTCGGCGCAGGTGAATTTTTTCATTATCTATTGTCGAGGAGTTTCTGAAATTCGTTTATAAAATGATCTGCCTGTTGAAGGCTGAGTCCAAGCGCAGGCAGTAAACGTACTGTCGACTGTCCTGCTCCGCCTGTGAAAATATGGTGGTCGAACAGTAGACGACGGCGAATATCAGCACCGGACCCTTCGACATCCACACCGATCATAAGACCGCGGCCACGAACATCAACAAGGAGATTACCCATAGCTTTAAGTTTTTCGATAAGATGGTTGCCTACTGTGGCTGCATTGTCTATGAGCTTTTCGTCTTCGATTATGTCGAGGACGGCGATAGCAGCGGCACACGCCAGATGATTCCCTCCGAATGTGGTGCCGAGCATCCCTTTGACGGCACAGAATTCAGGCGAAATTAGTACAGCTCCCATAGGGAAGCCATTGGCTATACCTTTCGCGCAAGTGATCAGATCCGGACGGATGTCTGCGTATTGATGAGCAAAGAAACGACCCGTCCGACCGTAGCCGGACTGTATTTCATCTGCAATCAGAACTACTCCCATGCGCCGAGTCAAATCGCGGAGCTCTTTGAGGAACCTATCGTCGGGCTGACGAATACCGGCCACACCCTGGATGCCTTCGATGATTACTGCGCAAAAATCGCCTGAGGATAGATGGCGCTCAACGTCTTCTATATCATTCAGTCGGGCGAACTCGACGTTATCAGTGCGATTGAAGGGAGAGACGATCTTGGGGTTGTCTGTTGCGGCAACCGCTCCTGATGTGCGACCGTGAAAAGCATGGTCAAATGCGAGTACTTTTGACTTTCCTGTATGAAATGATGCGAGTTTTATCGCATTTTCATTGGCTTCTGCTCCTGAATTACAGAGAAAAAGCGAGTAGTCGTCGTAGCCGCTTATGCGACCGATACGATGCGCCAGTTCTGTCTGCAATCCATTGATAACTGAGTTCGAATAAAAACCCAGACGAGAGACCTGATCGGAAACTGCCTTGACATAATGCGGATGTGCATGTCCAACCGATATTACGGCGTGTCCGCCGTAGAGATCAAGATACTTTTGACCGTCGGCAGTGAAAACATAGCTACCTTCGCCCCTTACGGGTTCAATATCGTATAATGAATAGACGTCGAATAATTCCATTGGATGTGTTAAAATGCTGAAGGCTTGAGTCGCAGTCCTGCTGTGCGATCGAAACCATACATTAGATTCATATTTTCTACAGCTTGCCCTGATGCACCTTTTAAAAGGTTATCTATGGCTGAGGCGATAAGGAGTTTTGAACCGTGCTTTTCAGGTCGGACGACGGCCTTGTTGGTATTTATAACCTGTTTAAGGTCAATATCGCGGTCGGCAACATGTGTAAAAGGAGCGTCGGCGTAAAAATCACGATAGAGTTTCTCCGCTTCCTCTTGGGTGAGATCGCAATCAGTGTATATAGATGCAAAAATGCCGCGTGCGAAGTCTCCTCGCATCGGCACAAAATTGATCTCGGCGTCAAAGTCCGGCTGCAGACCGTGTAAGGTACGGCCTATTTCAGCAAGATGCTGATGAGTAAACGGTTTGTAGATAGAGAGATTGTCGTTTCTCCAACTGAAGTGAGTCGTTGCGGACGGTTTTACACCGGCACCTGTTGAACCGGTGACCGCCGTAATATGAATATCGTTCGTGAGTTTACCGGAGGCTGCCAGCGGAAGCAATGCGAGCTGGATTGCCGTAGCAAAGCAACCGGGATTGGCAACACGATCGGCATGAGAAATACGATCGGCATTGACTTCCGGCAGCCCATAGACATAACCTTCGCTTTCGTCGCGATAATCTTGTGCGAGATCAATCACCTTTAGATTTGCAGGCATGGCGTTGTCCTGCCAAAAGGCCGAACTCTGACCGTGACCCTGACATAAAAATAGTGTATCGATTTCCGAAAGATCGTATGTATCGCTGAAACACATATCCGTCTCTCCGATAAGTCCGCCATGGACATCGGTAAGCCGATTGCCGGCGTTACTGCTTGAATGAACAAACGCGAGTTCGGTCTGAGGATGATTGATAAGCAGGCGTATCAGTTCACCGGCCGTATAGCCTGCTCCGCCGATAATACCCGCTTTCATTCCTTGCCGTTGCGTTTCTGAACGTTATAATATATCTTCATCTGATTGCCGAGGATCTTTGTGAA
>CAZULD010000080.1:4234-10019 GCA_964621135.1 uncultured Bacteroides sp.
TCTTTCCAGTACTGTTGCCATTTGGTGAGAGTATGCTTTTCGAGCATTTTATGGGCTGCGATGATTAATATGGGGCCGGCTGCTTCGAATCCTACTCGACCTTTAATGCCGATGATTGTGTCGCCGATGTGCATATCACGGCCGATGCCGAATTTCGAACCGAGTTCCTCAACCTTACGGATGGCTTCTATTTTGTCAGTGTATTCCACACCGTTGACCGATGAGATCTCTCCATTGACGAATCCGATTGTAATGCGTTCTTCTTCGTGAGTTGTCACCTGTGAAGGATAGGCGTGCTCGGGTAACGTCTGCTCTGAATGAAGAGTTTCTTTACCCCCAATGCTCGTTCCCCAAAGACCTTTGTTGATCGAATATTCCATTTTTTTGAAATCAGCCTCATAGCCGTGCTTTTTCAGATAGTCGATCTCGTAGTCGCGGGTCAGTGTCATGTCGCGTGTAGGAGTGATGATTTCAATGTCCGGAGCCATGATCTGGAATGTAAGGTCGAAACGAACCTGGTCGTTTCCGGCACCGGTAGATCCGTGGGCTATGGCATCCGCACCGATTTTCTTAGCATAGTCGATAATGGCCATTGCTTGAAAAATACGTTCGGACGATACGCTGATAGGATAGGTGCCGTTACGGAGAACGTTACCGGCGACCATATATTTGATGCTCTTGTCGTAATAATCTTTGGTGACATCCAGGGTAGCGTGAGAAGCGGCACCGAGATCCTTGGCGCGACGCTCTATGACGGTTAGCTCTTCGGGAGAAAATCCTCCGGTGTTAGCTATCGCAGTATGAACCTCATAGCCGAGGTCTTCTGACAGGTATTTTACAGCAAATGATGTGTCGAGGCCTCCGCTGAATGCGAGGACAACCTTTTTTTTCTTTTCCATTGTCGGTTTATTGCGTAAGGGATAAGTTATTTTTTGAGATGGAGCAGCTTGCTTATGCGGTTTCGCAGCAAAATCATGTATGGGTTTGATTTTGGAGTCTGGTCGATCGGAGTCTTGGGGTCGAACAACATCCCGGTACACAGGCACATACGGCGATTGTTGCGCTGAAGTATATCGTAGTTTACGCACCCTTGGCATCCCTGCCAGAATTCTTCATCATCGGTTAGCTCGGAGAAGGTCACAGGTATGTATCCCATGCGCGAATTGAGTTTCATGACCGGTAGGGAGGTCGTGATACTGAAGATTTTCGCGTATGGGAAGCGCATGCGGGCCAATTCAAATGTTTTCTCTTTTATACGTGCCGCGAGCCCGAGATGACGATATTCGGGATCAACGATAAGACCGGAGGTGGCTACAAAATCTCCGTGCCCCCAACATTCGATATAACTGAAGCCAACCAGCTTGTCTCCATGGAGAGCCACAACGGCTTTTCCGCCTTTGATCTTAGCTGAGATGTATTCATTAGATCGTCGCGCAATGCCGGTACCTCTTTGTAATGCTGACTCATAGATGAGATCACAGATGTGTTGAGCGTGGACTGCGTGTTGGTCCTCGGCAAATGCTACGGTGATGTCGTTAATGTTCATTTCTTTCTTAAGACTATGCTTTCAATAATTCGTGCAAAGTTAAGAAAAACAGACAATATATCGTTTCAAAAAATATTAAAATACAAGGAAATTTTAAAATTAATGGGATAAAAATGTGTCATGTGTCGAAATTCGAACACTGTAATTCGACAGTAGACGTTTGGGGTGCGGAAGAGTTGTCGCATGGCGTATTTAGGAGATTTTTAACATACTGACTGATGGCTGTTCTGAAAAAAATGATTAAATTTGCACCTTATGCGATACTATGCAGTGACGCATGCAAAAGTGTTAATAATTAGATTCTTGATAAAACTAAATCTCTCTATAAATAATAATGAAGAAATCTTTATTTGTCGCGTTGGCCGCTGCCCTTCTATTTAATGGTTCACTAATGGCAGTGCCGGCCAAGCAGGGAGTGCGCGTTTTTACGCAGCCTGACGGATCGGATATCGAGCTCCGTAAGATAGGTGACGAACGCGCTCATATTACTGTAAGCCCGGAAGGTTATCCTATCACCCTTTCTCCCGACGGATTCTATCATTTCGCTGAGATTGGGGCCAAGGGCGAATTGATCGCAACTCAAATTAAGGTGCGTCCTGTATCTTCGTTGTCGGCAGCCGAACGCGCTACTGTCGAGGCAGTAGACCTCTCAAAGATTAATTTAGTCTTGAAGGAGCGTTACGAAGCCTCTCCGATGGTGTCGGCGCAAAATGTTGTGGCTTCGCGTGCCGGGGGTATAGGCTTGATGGATGACTCACTCCTCGGACGTGAGACACTTAAGGGTCTTGTGATTCTTGCTGAATATAAGGATGTGAAATTTTCCGCGACAGGAACGCGTGAATTCTTTGAGACTATGCTAAATGAGCAGGGTTTCAGTCAATACGATGCTACCGGATCGGCGCGTGATTATTTCATTGAGGCTTCTTTTGGCAAGTTTACTCCGACGTTTGACGTTTATGGCCCCGTCACTTTACCTAACGACATGGCCTACTATGGAGGAAATATCCGCGGTAGCGATAAAAACGCCGTTCAGATGATTTATGATGCATGTAAGGGTCTTGACGACCAGATTGATTTCGCAGAATATGATCAGGATGGAGACGGATATGTAGACAATGTATTTGTATTTTATGCGGGTTATGGAGAGGCTTCTTACGGTACTGACGATTCTGTGTGGCCTCATCAATGGTCACTGAGTTCAGGCGGTTTGTCATTGACTCTTGATGGAGTCCGTATAAATAAGTATGCTTGTTCTAACGAACTTATAAAGGATAACAAACGTAATCCTAAACCGGATGGCATCGGTACGTTTGTCCACGAGTTCTCTCACGTACTCGGTCTTCCTGACCTCTATGTTACGAGTGGTGGAGGCGGCAATTGGACACCTATGGCATGGAGCATTCTTGATCAAGGACCCTATAATAATGATAGTCGCACTCCGCCGACCTATTCCGCTTTCGAACGATACGCCCTCGGCTGGATAGAGCCGACAGTCATCAACGGTGCGCATTCTCTGATCCTAAATCCCATTCTTAATACTAATGAGGCTTTTATTATCCCTACTGAAGATGAAAACGAATTCTTCCTCCTCGAAAACCGTCAGCAGACAGGTTGGGATAGCTACATACCCGGTCATGGCATGTTGGTTTGGCATATAGATTATGATCCTACTAAGTGGATGCGTAATGCGGTTAACAATGATAGGTATCATAACTGTGTAGATATTGAAGAGGCTCGCGGAACGTGGGCAGATCCAAACAGCTTTAGATCTTATAAAGAATATCTGCAGGCTTTAGCTGATTATGCTTTCCCGGGTAGTAAAGGTGTAACCTCGTTTACTGATACAACGACACCCTCTATGACGACATGGGAGAACGTTGGACTCGGTTTGCCGATTACTGATATTATTGAAGACGACGGGATCATTTCCTTTAATGTGGCAGGTGGTCACTGTGATGCGGAAGTCCCTATCGTAACAGAACCTAAATTATTCGGCGAAAATTGGTTCGAAGCTACATGGTGTCCCTCAGATGGAGCGGTAGATTATCTACTGACAGTTATGTATGAAATAGGAGAGGGCCCAAAGACAGATATTGCTAATTTTGACGTGGATGAGTTAGGGAAGGGACGTTTACCAGAATCATGGAGCTATATTCTTACTGATGGTACATTATGTACTGACGGATCCTATGGTGAGGCATCTCCGTCTTTAAAGTTGTCAAAGAGCGGATCAGGATTAATTACCGGTAACTACGAAGATGATGTTACAGATCTTGAATTTTGGTTGCGTGGTAGATTTACAACTTCTAGTGCAACATTGTTAGTCGAATATCTTGCAGATGGAGAGTGGAAGACTCTTTCAACTATTGCTCCACCGCGAGATAAAGGCAAACTATATATATTTACCGATCTGCCTGCAGGAATTCACTGTATTCGTTTCATTTATGAGAATGATTCAAATATAGGATATTTTGCATTAGATGATGTTAAAGTGACTTATAATGGCGGTGGCTTTGTGACTCTTCCCGACTACCGTCTGCGCTCGGTCGGTGCGGTGACCTCTCATCGCGTTGAAAATCTCCCGGAAGGAGTTAATTCATTCGTGTATACAGTGTATGCTGTCGATCATAACGGTCGTCGTTCCGCTCCGTCTAACGAGCAGATCGTCAACCTTGACTCGAATGCCGGTATCGACGATGTCGTAGTTGATGGTGCAGACGCGCCGGTTCGTTATTATAATCTGCAGGGTGTCGAAATCGCCTGTCCCTCCTCGGGGATAGTGATCCGTCGTCATGGCGACCGCTCCGAAAAGATTATTATAACCCAGTAATAATTGCTGATTGTAAAATAAATTGCGTCGGCGACGAAAAATTTGTATCTTCGCGTGAATTTTGCCTTATGGGGCAAGAGCAATAGTTAACGAAAATTGAAACTCTAATTTCGTATAAAACCAATAACAACAGTTATGAGTAAAGAAAAGAAATTCTTGACTTGTGATGGTAACCAGGCAGCAGCCCATGTGAGCTATATGTTCTCTGAGGTTGCAGCTATCTATCCCATCACTCCGTCTTCGACCATGGCAGAGTATGTCGACGAATGGGCCGCAGCCGGACGTAAAAACATCTTCGGCGAGACAGTGCTCGTTCAGGAAATGCAGTCGGAAGGCGGTGCCGCAGGTGCTGTCCATGGCTCTCTTCAGGCCGGTGCGCTCACCACGACCTACACCGCGTCGCAGGGTCTTCTATTGATGATCCCTAACATGTACAAGATCGCGGGCGAACTTCTCCCCTCTGTGTTCCATGTTTCAGCCCGTACGCTTGCTTCGCATGCGTTGAGCATCTTCGGTGACCACCAGGACGTGATGTCGGTGCGTCAGACCGGTTTCGCAATGCTCGCCGAGGGTTCGGTTCAGGAAGTGATGGATCTTGCAGGTGTTGCTCACCTTTCGACCATCAAGTCGAGTGTTCCCTTCGTAAACTTCTTTGACGGCTTCCGCACATCTCATGAAATTCAGAAGATCGAGCAGCTCGACGCTGACGATCTTGCTCCGCTGCTCGACCGCGAGGCTCTTGCCGAGTTCCGCAAACGCGCCCTCACTCCCGACGCCCCCGTAGCACGCGGCATGGCTGAGAACGGTGACGTTTTCTTCCAGCATCGCGAAGCATGCAACCGCCACTATATGGCTGTGCCTGATATCGTTGAAAACTATATGGCAGAGATCTCAAAGATCACTGGCCGTGAATACCATCTTTTCAACTATTACGGTGCTCCCGACGCAGATCGCGTTATCATCGCTATGGGTTCTGTTACCCAGGCTGCTCAGGAAGCTATCGACCACATGATGAAGAACGGCGAAAAGGTCGGCCTCGTATCTGTTCACCTCTATCGTCCTTTCTCTGCAAAGCACTTCCTCGCTGCTGTTCCTAAGACAGCTAAGCGCATCGCTGTGCTCGACCGTACCAAAGAACCCGGCGCAACAGGCGAACCCCTCTTCCTCGATGTTAAGGAATGCTTCTATGGCGTAGAAGATGCTCCCGTTATTGTTGGTGGTCGCTACGGTCTGGCTTCAAAGGACACTACTCCCGCTCAGATCATCAGTGTGTTCGAAAATCTCGCACTTCCCGAACCCAAAGATCACTTCACCGTAGGCATCATCGACGACGTGACCTTCACTTCTCTGCCTCCCAAAGCAGAAATGGCTCTCGGTGGCGAATCGATCTATGAAGCTAAGTTCTACGG
>CAZULD010000081.1:0-3829 GCA_964621135.1 uncultured Bacteroides sp.
ATAATGAAAAAGATTCTCGTCATATTGGCTGTGTGTGTGACGGTCGCAACGGCGATCGTGGCAAAAACTTCGCCCACACGCAGCAGCAAATCAGACATAGCCCGCAATCTCCAGATATTTAACTCGGTCTACAAGGAGTTGCAGGCCAACTATGTAGATACAATCGATGCTGACGCAACCATGCGCACGGCCATACGCGCCATGCTTGCTACGATCGACCCCTATACCGAATATTTCCCGGCCGACAATCAGGATGAGCTTACTGCCATTTCTGCGGGCCAGTATGCCGGCATCGGCTCTGTCATCATGAAGCGCGACAATAATATTATCATCCACCGCCCGCAGTGGGATACTCCCTCACGTAATGCAGGGCTGCGCCACGGTGATGTGATCCTCGCTGTCGACGACTGGGAACTGACGCCTGACGCCGACGTTTCGGAGGTGAGCAAGCGACTCAGAGGTCAGGCCGGGACACACGTCACGGTCAAAGTGCGCCGTCCATACGTCGAGGACTCGCTGCTGACCTTTGACATCGTTCGCGGAGCTATCAAGGTCGATCCTGTGCCCTGGGCGGGGATGCTCGATGACTCGATCGGCTACATACGTCTGTCGACATTCAACGAAAAGAGTGCCGACGCAGTCCATGACGCCGTGATTTCGCTGAAGTCGAATCCCGGTCTCAAAGGTATTATTCTCGACTTGCGAGATAATGGCGGCGGTTTGCTCGAAAGCGCCGTACAGATTGCAGGTCTCTTTGTCGATAAAGGCACTGAGATCGTGCGTACGAAATACAGCGACTCGACCAACGTTAAGATCTACCGCACACCCAAGAAGCCGATCGACACTACGACTCCACTGGCCATTCTGATAGACGACGGCACGGCTTCGTCGTCGGAGATCGTAGCCGGTTCGCTGCAGGATCTCGACCGTGCGGTGATCGTCGGACAGCGTTCGTTCGGCAAGGGCCTCGTGCAATCGACACGTCCCATCCCTTATGACGGCATCTTCAAGGTGACTGTAGCGCGCTACTATATCCCCAGCGGACGTCTGATCCAAGCTATAGATTATAGTCACCGTGACGAGAACGGCCGTGTGACACGCATACCCGACAGCCTTACGAACGTCTTCCATACCCGCAACGGACGCGAAGTGCGCGACGGCGGCGGTATCACACCCGACATCAAGATCGAACCGGAACAGGGCAACCGCCTGCAATACAACATAGTCAACGACTTCTGGGCTTTTGACTTCGCTAACCGTTATGCGGCCACTCACGACAGCACTTCGGTGGGCGATCCGCGTACATTTGTCATCACCGACACAATCTTCGAAGACTTCAAGCGATTTATAGATCCCGAGAAGTTCAAATATGACCGTGTGTGCGAGACGGAGCTCGGATATCTCCGCGAGTCAGCTAAAAACGAAGGTTATATGACCGACAGCGTAGCGGCTGTATTCGCTCAGCTCGAGCAACTTCTCAAACACGATCTGGGTCATGACCTCGACCACAACCGCAAGGGTATAATGGAGATACTTGACTATGAGATAGCCGATCGTTACTTCTCCGACGCCGAACTGACACGACGCGTGATCTCCGAGGGAGTGGACGCCGTAGATTCGGCGAGAGTCATCCTCAAGGATGTGCCCCGATATAAAGCGATACTTGGCCGCAAATGACGCTCTCGGATCTTCACAAACTTTTTCTGACATCGGCGCGCGCCAAGGCGCTGGCGTCAGTGAGCCGTAACCGCCGAGCTACGCTCTATGGTCTTGCGGGATCATCGGCCGCAATGGCCTTGACGTCGCTGAAATCATCGGGGGGCGAGCCGGTGCTTGTCATCGGGGATTCGCAGGACGATGCGGGCTACCTTTATTTCGATCTCGTCCGTCTCGTCGGAGAAGAAGCCGTAGCTATGCTTCCGTCCGGCTATAAACGGGGTGTAAAGTATGGTCAGCCCGACGAACCCTCGCGTGTGTTGCGCACTGAGACGCTTAACCGCATCGCTGCCGAAGGGCGCGGACTGCGCTTCATCGTCACTTATCCCGAAGCTATAGCAGAGAAAGTCGCTACACGAAAATCGATATCAGACCATACGCTCCATTTCGCGCGCGGCGCGTCCTACGATATGACCGAGACTGAAAAGTGGCTGCGCAGCAACGGTTTTACCGAAGTGGATTATGTCTACGAACCGGGTCACTTCGCAGTCCGAGGCTCGATCATGGACATATTCGGCTACTCCAATGAATTGCCATACCGTCTGGATTTCTTCGGTGACGAACTCGACTCGATCAGAACCTTTAACATAGAAACCCAGCTTTCCGAACAGCGACTCGAAGAGGTCGACATAACGTCGAACGTCGCCCTGTTGGCATCGGGTCAGTCGCTTCTCGATTACATAGCTCCGTCGACGCTGATCGCCGTGCGCGACCTGTCGTATACGCTTGAGCGCGTGCGTGCAATCGCCGCAACAGAGTTTTCGGAGAGTGCCCTGATAGCTGAAGAGGGCGATGCACGCGCTATGGATCAGATTATCGACGCCGAACGCTTCGCCTCGCAGATCGAAAGTTTCAAACTCAGAGAATTTACGGCCGCAGCATCACAGTCAGGCAAAGCAGAGGCTGCGATCGACTTCGATTGTTCGCCGCAGGGCGTCTATCACAAGAATTTCGATCTTATCAGCGAGTCGTTTCAGCGTCTGGCTTCCGACGGCTACTCGATCTACATACTCAGCGACAACGAAAAGCAGATCGAACGTCTGCGCGCTATCTTCGAAGATCGCGGCGACAAGATAGACTTCACACCCGTAGAAGCCACGCTTCACGAAGGCTTCGTAGACCACACGGCCAAGATATGTGTCTTCACAGACCATCAGATCTTCGACCGCTTCCATAAATATACGCTTAAGAGCGATCGTGCACGCTCGGGAAAGCTCGCCCTTTCGCTCAAAGAGCTCAGTCAGATCGAGGTCGGTGACTATATCGTTCACGTCGACCACGGCGTAGGTACGTTTGCCGGCTTGCTCCGTACAGACGTCGGCGGCCGCACTCAGGAGATGATCAAGCTCGTTTATAAAAACAACGACATCATCTTTGTGTCGATCCACGCACTCCACAAGCTCGCGAAATATAGGGGCAAGGAAGGTGTGCCGCCCAAGATCGACCGCATCGGGTCAGGATCATGGAACAAAGTCAAGGAGCGCACTAAATCCAAACTCAAGGATATTGCCCGTGACCTTATCCGCCTTTACGCGGCCCGCAAGGAGGAGAAAGGACACGCATTTGCTCCCGACAGTTATTTACAGCAGGAACTGGAGGCATCATTTATCTACGAAGATACGCCCGATCAGCTCACCGCCACACAGGCAGTGAAAGCCGATATGGAGAGCGAACGTCCCATGGACCGTCTGATCTGCGGCGACGTCGGTTTCGGCAAGACCGAGGTGGCGATACGCGCAGCCTTCAAGGCAGCCGTGGACGGCAAGCAGGTAGCCGTGCTCGTCCCCACTACAGTTCTCGCTTATCAGCATTACAATACATTCAAGGAGCGTCTGAAGGAGTTTCCGGTGCGCGTCGATTATCTCTCGCGTGCGCGCAGTCCCAAACAGGTCAAGGAGATCCTCGCTGAGCTCGAAGCCGGCAAGATTGATATTATCATCGGAACACATAAGCTGATCGGCAAGTCGGTCAAGTTCAAAGACCTCGGTCTGCTCGTGATCGACGAGGAACAGAAGTTTGGCGTAGCCGTCAAAGAGAAACTCAAGCAGATGAAGGTTAACATCGACACTCTGACCATGAGCGCGACGCCGATTCCCCGAACGCTCCAGTTCTC
>CAZULD010000081.1:3929-10018 GCA_964621135.1 uncultured Bacteroides sp.
GCCCATGACTACGATGTGTTGCTTGCAACAACGATCGTCGAGAGCGGCATCGACATGCCTAACGTCAATACAATTATCATCAACAACGCCCAGAACTTCGGTCTGAGCGAGTTGCACCAGCTCCGCGGCAGGGTGGGGCGCAGTTCGCGCAAGGCGTTCTGTTACCTTATGGTACCCCCACAGTTGCCGCTCACGCCTGTAGCGCGCCGTCGTCTGCAGGCCATCGAAAGTTTTTCGGATCTTGGAGCCGGCATACACATCGCCATGCAGGATCTCGACATACGTGGCGCCGGCAACCTTCTTGGCGCGGAGCAGAGCGGCTTCATCGCTGATCTCGGCTATGAAACATATCAGAAGATACTCAAGGAGGCTGTCACAGAGTTGCGCACCGAAGAGTTTGGCGGTGTGCTCACGGCTGATGTAAACACTGTACCGCAGGACGATGCCGAGCCCGAATATGTGGCTGATTGCGTCATAGAGAGCGATCTCGAACTGCTGTTGCCATCGTGGTACGTTCCGCAGGAGAGCGAACGCATCGCTCTCTATCAGGAACTCGACAGCATAGAGCGTGAGCTCGACCTCACTGCCTTCCGCAGCCGTCTCGAAGACCGTTTCGGCAAAGTGCCCAAAGAGACTGTCGAGTTGCTGCGCATACCTCGTCTGCGCCGTCTGGCCCGTCGTCTGGGTGTGGAGAAAGTAGTCATCAAGCAGTCGACGATGTATCTTTACTTCGTCGGCGATAACAATGTGGCTTACTATCAGTCGCCTATGTTCGGTCGTCTGCTGAATTATCTCCAGCAGAATCCCCGCCGCGTGAAGATACGCGAGCGTAACGGCCGCCGCAGTTTTGCAATCTCCGACGTTGAGACTGTCGAGGCCGCTGTCGACCTTCTCCAGACGGTCATCTCGATGGATTCGATATGAGAAACGGGCTTTTTTAATTAGTTATGTGACAATTATGTTACAGGGGGGGTAATTACTCCCCTTTTCTATACATTTTCACTTTTTTTCACTATGTTTGCATCATAAATCTATCCAATAAATATTTTTGCTTAAATCGAGCCTAAAAAACTAAATTGATGCATAAACTACCGGTCGCTTCCCTAAAGACCCGCGTCGAAAAATTGATCTTCGCAGCGGTAGCCTTTATGTTGTTCTCCTGCTCCACACCGATCCGCGAAGTCGATGTACTGATAATCGGAGGCGGGGCCAGCGGAGTTGCCGCAGGTGTCCAGTCAGCCCGTCTCGGAGCACAATCTCTTATAGTCGAACCTACAACATGGCTTGGCGGCATGCTTACGTCGGCCGGAGTCAGTGCAGTGGACGGAAATTACCGCATGCCTGCGGGCTTCTTCGGCGAATTCCGCGATAAACTTGCCGCTCACTACGGCGGCCTCGACTCGCTCAAGACCGGCTGGGTGAGCAATGTGCTCTTCGAGCCGTCGGTAGGCAATCAGATGCTCCGCGAACTTGTCGAAGCCGAGCCTGATCTGTCAGTCGTATTCGAAGCGTCGCCGGTCGATGTATCTCAGCAGCCTGACGGAAGCTGGACGGCAAAATTCAAGGGTAACGACGGCAAGACATTTATGGTACACGCGCGTGTACTTATAGATGGTACAGAACTTGGCGACATCGCCGCAGCAGTCGGTGTAGGCTATGATCTCGGTATGGATAGCCGCGCGACCACAGGCGAGGACATCGCTCCCGACTCGGTCCGCAACATCGTGCAGGACATTACGATGGTAGCCATACTCAAGGATTATGGCCACGAGGTAGAGATGGCAGAGCCTGCCGACTATGATCCAAACGAATTCGCCTGCACATGCGAGACCGGTCTGTGTCCCGATCCTGATGACCGCAGCCACTCCTACAGTCCGCAGTATATGATGGAGTACGGCCATTTGCCCAACGGAAAGTATATGATCAACTGGCCCTTTGCCGGCAATGACTTCTATGTCAATCTCATCGAGATGACTCCCGAAGAGCGCGAGGCTGCCATAGCGGAAGCCAAAGCCAAGACGCTGCGCTATGTCTACTTCCTCCGCGAGCAGCTCGGCTTCAAGAATCTTGCGTTGGCCGACGACGAATTCCCGACCGAAGATCTCCTTCCTTTCATACCCTATCACCGTGAGTCACGCCGCATCCACGGTCTCACCCGCTTCACGCTCAATCACATCACCAAACCCTACGCCACTGACGAACCTCTCTACCGCACGGCAATCGCCGTAGGCGACTATCCTGTCGACCAACATCATCTGGCGTATACGGGTCTCGACACTCTGCCCAAGATCAGCTTCTATCCTATTCCGTCCTACGGTCTGCCGATGGGTGTACTGATCCCGAAGGATGTCGACAATATGCTCGTCACCGAGAAATCGGTGTCGGTGTCAAATATCGCCAACGGCTCAACCCGTCTGCAACCTGTTGTAGTGCAGATCGGCCAGGCTGCCGGCGCAATCGCCGCGATAGCTGCTCTCGAGGGTATTTCACCCTCAGAGGTCGATGTGCGCAGAGTACAGAATGTGATCCTCGCCGGCGGTGGTTACGTCATGCCTTTCCTTGACGTTGACAAGGCTGACGCGCGTTTCAAACCCTATCAGCGCATCGGTGCGTCGGGCATTCTGCAAGGCGAAGGCCGCAATGTCGGCTGGAGCAACCAGACCTGGCTTCGCGCCGACGATCCGCTGCTATACAGCGAGTTGACGGATTTTATTGACTTCTACGACAGCAAAGATAAGATTCACGATTTCAAGGAGCCTGATCGAACTGTTGATCTGCAAGATGCAGTATTGTACATCTCAGCGGTCAGAAATGACGAGTTCGACGCCAATGCTATCCTTGAATCTTACGGACTCTCCCGAAAGGAACCATTTGAGGCGATAACCCGCGGAGAATTTGCACTTTTGGTTGACAGTATCCTCGACCCCTTCGGCTCGCGAGCCGTCGATATTCACGGTAATTTTAAAAACTGACCCAATCCCTGACCATTCATATCACAATGCATAAAATAAACCGATTACCCAAACTGATTTGCGCCGCAGCAGTCGCCCTTATGGCTGCCGGAGCTCTTATGTCATCGTGCCGTCACGCCGATGACGCGCCCGTCGAGAAACCGAAGTATCTCTGGATGTGTGCCGAAGCTAACTTTGACCGTTTCTCAAACCGCGACACCATTACTCACTATCTTGAACTCGCCAAAGAGACCGGCTTCAACAACGTTGTCGTCGACGTCAAGCCCATCCGCGGCTCAGTCATGTACAAGAGCAGCTTTCTACCCGAACTCACTCATGTTGATTCGATAGTTGCCGAACGCGACTGGGATTACCTCCAGTATATGATTGACGAAGCTCACCGTCTTGGCATGAAGGTTACGGCTTCGGCCTGTGTGTTCCCCGTCGGTTCGCCGTGGTGGCACGACGGCCTCTGTTACGAAGACTCTACATTCGACGGACGCACCTGTTTCGAATACCGTCCCGACGGAACGTTCGGCGATATCCGCGACAACTCGACTAAGGTCGCTGCCTTCCTTAACCCCCTGCGCAAGGATAATCAGGAGTATGCTCTCGAACTCCTCTCGGAGATCGTCAGCAAATATGACATCGACGGCCTCGCACTCGACTATTGCCGTTTCCCCGACATGGAGAGCGACTTCTCCGAAGACAGCCGCAAGGCCTTCGAGGAGCACATCGGCGAGCAGGTCGAGAACTGGCCCTACGACATCTTTACTTATGACGCCGAGGGCGCGGTCGTTCCCGGCAAATATTACAATCAGTGGCTGGCGTTCCGTGCGGGCGTCCTCGCCGACTTCATCCGTCAGGCAAGCGAGACTGTCCACACCCTCAAACCCGGTCTCGAACTCAACTACTGGGCCGGATCATGGATCCACGCTATCGAGAAGAACGGTCAGAACTGGGCAAGCCCCCGCAGCGAATGGTGCAAGAACTATCCCTACGGTAGCGACGAGTATCAGCAGGCCGGTTTCGCTCCTGCACTCGACAATTTCATCGTCGGTGCCTATCTCGAACGTGTCTACGGGCCTGAAGATAACGAATCGGTCGAATATGCCCTCAACCGAGCCGACTCCATCATAATGGGTGACTGTCACGTCATCGGTTCGATTCAGTCTATCAATCACTCGGCCAATCCCGATGATCCCCATAATCTTGTCAATGCCGTAAAATGCTGTCTGGAGAACAGCGAGGGTCTGATGGTCTTCGACGTGGTTCATATCATCAACCGCGACCAGTGGGCTCAGATCAAACAGGGCATTGACGAATACCAGACTGCCGCTTCTGCTGAAAAATAATATAAAAAATCCCTTTTATTTACCTTAAAATCCAAAACAATCCAATGAAGAAAGCAGGTTATGCAATCTTAAGGCTTATTGCCTTGGTGTTCTGTTGCTTCTCGGTGTCGTGGGCTTCGGCTCAGACCAGAGTGACAGGTACAGTCCTCGACGAAGAGGGCGAACCCCTGATTTCGGCTTCTGTTGCTCTCAAGAGCGACACGAAAGTTGCGACTATCACAGATATGAACGGTGTGTTCAATATCAGTGTGCCCAATCTTCAAGCCACTCTCGTTATCTCCTATGTCGGCTACAAGCCACAGGAAGTTGCGCTCAACGGACGCACCAACATTGAGGTGACTCTCGCTCCTGACAGCGAGCTCCTCGACGAAATGGTCGTTGTCGGTTACGGCCTTCAGAAGAAAGGCTCTCTGACCGGTTCGGTTTCGGCCGTAGGTTCTAAAGAGCTTCTCAAAGCGCCGATGCAGAACATGTCAAACCTCCTCACCGGTAAGGTCAGCGGTATGACATCAATCCAGCAGACCGGTCAGCCCGGTGCCGACGGTGCAGCTCTCTATATCCGCGGTATCAGCGGATTCGGCGCAGCGACTCCCCTCGTGCTCGTCGACGGTGTCGAGCGTGACATGAACCTCGTCAACCCCAACGACGTCGAGTCTGTTTCTGTCCTCAAGGACGCTGCCGCATCAATCTACGGTATCCGCGGTGCAAACGGTGTTATCCTTATCACCACCAAGAAAGGCCAGGGCGCTCCCCAGATCAGCTATGCCGGTTCGGTTTCAGCTATCCGTAACACTGCCTTCCCCGAATTCCTTAATGCTTCGGAATTCATGTACTATAAGAACAAGGCCCTCATGATGGATGGCTTGGCTCCTATCTACACAGCTGACATTCAGCAGAAAGTTTTCGAAAATGATCCCGACAGCCCCTGGGGCGAGACCGACTGGTTCGACGAAATCTTCCGCACAGGTTTCATGCAGCAGCATAACGTTTCTGCCGCAGGTTCGACCGAACGCGTCAACTACTATACCTCTATCGGCTACATGAGCCAGCAGGGTACGATCAAGAAAACTGATTACGACCGTATCAATGCCCGCGCCAACCTCGATATCAAGGTAGCCAAGAACCTTACCTTCGCTGTCAACATGGGCGGTACAAAGACCCATCAGGAAGCTCCCGGTAGCGCGACATTCGGCAAGCAGTTTGAAATCAACCCCGTTCGCCAGGCAGCCAACACTGCGCCTATCATCAAGAAGGAATGGAACGGTTACACTCTCGCTTGGAAAGACGGCGATGCAATCAACGTCAACCCTGTTGCCGCCCTCGAGCAGCCCGGTTACTACAAACTCGACAAGTGGATCTTTAACTCAACTTTCCGCCTCGAGTATGATTTCTCCGATCTTTGGACTTACCTCAAAGGCCTCAAGGTTTCTGCCTTCTTCGCTTACGACTACAACCACAATGAGTCTCGCGAATTTAGTCAGGGCTACAAGGTGCTTGCATTCAGCAACTCTGATCCGGCAGCAGCTCCCAAAGAGGAAATGTCTTACGGTATCGGTATGGACAAGACTCTCGGCCGCATCGGCACCAACAACTGGATGTGGCAGTTCCGTCCGTCGATCTCTTACAACCGCGACTTCGGCAAGCATTCAGTAGGCTTCCTCGCTTTCATTGAAAAGCAGAAGAACTACAATGATATGCTTTACGCTCAGGGCAAGGGCTTTATCAGCGATTATCCCGTCGATATCACTCTCGCGCCCAACCGTAAGGACGGTGTGGCTGAGCC
>CAZULD010000082.1:0-1543 GCA_964621135.1 uncultured Bacteroides sp.
CTGAGTGTAGACGTTGCCGTTGTGGTCGGTTGCCTTGATGGTGATGACTGAATTTTCATTTTCGGGCACGGCATAGAAAAGGTGCTCGGTGATGTCGCAGCCCATATAGGGGAAGGGATAACTCTTACCGTTGGCAACAACGTCGTCCCACAGGTTGGGATCCTCGCCGGTGAATTGAATCATCTCGCCTTTGAGAACGCCGTCCTCAAACCATTCGATTTTCCATGTCTTGTCCACGTTCCAGATATTGGCGACGACAGCTTCGGGATGCTGACGCGAACGGCCGCGCGGATAGAGTTCGAACTGATAGTCTTTGTCGCGTCCGAGAACTTTGTAGTACCAGTTGAGATTGTCGCCATCGACCTCGTAAACATAGTAACCGTTCGGGGTGCCGTCCATTGCCCACTTAGTGCACCAGAAAAGGTCAGACAGAGGAGCATGGCAATGCTCGTAGAGATTTTTACCCAACACATAGTTTTCGGCATAGTGCTCGTGGCCCGAGAAGATATGAGCGTTGTAAGGTTTGAGGATATCGAAGAGAGCCTGACGGTTGCTGACAACCTTGTGATAAGACTCCTTGCCCCATTCCTGACGGCGAGCCTGACGCGAATAGCAGGGTATATGCTGCGAAATAATCACGGTCGAGCCTTCGGGCACGAGGGCAAGATCCTGCTTGAGCCAGTCGAGCTGCTGCTGAGGATAGTAGCCGGCATAATAGCGGCCCATCCAGTAAACGTTGTCGAGAACAACATAGTGGATCTTGCCGCGGTTGAACGAGTAGTAAGTCGGGCCGAAATACTGATTGAAAGCCTTGCGCGACTGCTCGTTGGTCGGCACATCCATCTCAATATCATGGTTACCGCAGACATAGAAGGTCGGGAAGCCTGTTTCCTCGATATTCTTGATCATCCACGGGAAATACTTGTCGCCCTGCTTGAACTGGCCGACAATGTCGCCGAGCACAAGGCCGACAGCGTCCTGTCCGGGGTAATCGTTGGCAAGAATATTCTTCATCTCAACCGAGGCTTTCTCGACCTCGTCGAGGTTGGGATCGAAATAGACCTGCGGGTCAGCCTGAACGAAGATGATATGCTTGGTCATGTCGCGGTCTGACTTCTTGAGGTCAAAATCGTGGGTGAAACGGCCTTTTTTATCAGGCGTTACATCGGCATAGAGCACGGGGACACCATCCTTGACCGGCACATCATAGCCGTCGGGCAAAGTGATATAGACATACTTTGTGCCGTCGGCAGAATCCATTGTATATTTTCCGGCTTTGTCAGTGACGACGAACTGTGTGCCGTCGGTCACCGGTACGCCGGCCAAAGGTTTGCCGTCGGCAGTTACCTTGCCGGATATTTTGACTATTGACGCTGCCGATGAACTCGCGGCGATGGCGAGTGCGGCGAGCGCAGAAACAAATAATCTCTTCATAAAATTACTTTACAGGGGTTAAGATTGCAACCCAGCCGCCGCCGGGAGCAAGATGAAGGTCAAGAGTGTCGCCGGTCGACACGGTCGAGGTAGTGATCTTGTGATCCTT
>CAZULD010000082.1:1643-4807 GCA_964621135.1 uncultured Bacteroides sp.
CCCGAAGGTTTGTATGCACCGTGGAAGTCAACGAGCAGATGACGGTCTGCCGCAGCCTTGCCTACGGCATCATAGAAGTTGACCATCTCCTGATCCGAACGGTCCATGAAGTCGATCTTAACGCCTGCGGCACCCCATTTTTGGTAGATGTCAAATGTGCCTTCGATGTCTGTTGCCAACGGATTCCAAAGAGCCCAGAGAACGACGCCTACGCCCTTCTTGCGGCCGTAGTCGATGATTTCCTCAACGTTGACTTCGGGTTTGTAATGCTTGATATCGAGTGTACCGGCCGACCAGCCTTCGTCGAGTAGGATATATTCGAAACCATGCTTGGCAGCGAAATCGATGAAATATTTGTAGGTATCGGTATTGACTCCTGCCTCGAAGTCCACATCCGGGCCATAGAGATTAAGATTCGACCACCAGTCCCATGAGATGCGGCCCGGTTTGATCCATGATGTGTCCTCTACGACCGATTCGCCCGAGAGTTGCCATGCGAGATAATTCTCGAGGAGCGACGCATCGTCGGGGCTGACCATAACAATGCGCCATGGCAGAGCGCGCGAACCTTTTGTCACTGCCATATACGGCTGAAGATCGATCACAACCTCTGTGCGGTCGCTGCCCCACCCTTCTTCGGGAGTTTTCATGCGTTTGTTCTTGATGAGTTTTGGGAAGACGCCGTTGAGCGTGCTTGACTCCGAGCCTTCGAAGAAGAGGTTAGAGTAATCGTCGACACCGGCCTCGGTGACCACCACGCGGGTGCCGGCGGGAGTCTGCATGTAGATGGGCAGATAGCCGGGAGTCGATGTAGACAGTGAATCGAGGAGTTTCTTTTCGAAGAGAGATTCCTGCGACGACATATAGTTGGGACGCATGGGATAGACGGGCCAGTAAGCGGCTGTGCCTGCGGGCATGTTCATCTCGACAGTCTCGCTGTTGACGGTCATGTCGCCGGGACGAGAAGTGACGAAGCGGTAAGCTGCACCGTTGTCATAAGCGCGGAATTCTACGGAGTAGTCACCGGCCATCTTGAGAGTCATCTCGTTGTAGTTGTCGCGCACCTCGCGGAACTTGGTCGGCACTACGGCGTGAAGGGTCTCGTCGACGCTGCGGCGCGACACTTTTTTAACTTTAGGATTAACTCCGGGCTGCACTTTGGCGCCCTCGATGTCAAGGCCGATAGCAGAAGGCTGCACGAGCACTTCATCGCCGCGCATCACGCTCCATGTGAGGTCTTTGCCTGTCTCAACTTTAATCGTAACGAGCTTATCGGGGGAAACAACGGTGTAGCTCCCCGCAAAGGAAGCTACACCTGAAACTGCGATAAGCCCGAGAACTATAGAAATTCTCTTCATTGGGTTTATAAGGTTATATTTTACAAAAGTTATTCTTCAGTAGAGTCGTCGGGAGTACCCTCATAACGCTGAATGCCGTCGAGAGTAGCTGTCCAGAGGTTGAAGTTATTGACGTGAGAAAGTTCGAAGTTCATATAGCCGTCAGTATGCTTGAGGCAGAGGTAGGTTGCATCGGACTGAGCCTTTACATTGTTGCCGTAAGCATAAGCTGCGATAGAGCCGTAGCACTTGCAGTCACCCATGATGTAGTTGTTCCAGATGGTAACGAAGTTCTCAACGTTCCAGTCTGATGTGCTGCCTTTTTTCCATACGTCATCAGCATAAGCGCCTGTGATAAATACATCAAGGTATTCAGCGAAACCGGTCTTGTTGTAAGTGTCAGTGTAGACCCAACCGGAGGGTTTATAACGCTTGCTTGCCCAGTTCTGACCTACACCATAACGGTTTACCCAGTCAGCGCCGGCCCAAAGGTGGATCTCACAGTCGGGATTTATTCCTTTTACAACATCGTGAATGCGCTTCAACAGATTGGTTACAGTCATCGAACGGAATTCGATCCACTGTGCAAATTTCGGACCCGGAGCACCTTTTATAAGAATATCAGTGCGGGCAGGAACTGCTTCACCCCAATACTCGGCAAAACCACGCATGTTGTCATCGCTCATACCGAAGTAACCGCCCTCGTTGTTTGCATAACGGAGGTAGTCGAGGCTGATACCTTTAAGTTTGGGATATTTGGTTACGACTTCAGTTACAGCCGACACAAGAAGATCCTGCACTTCGGGATACATCGGATCCATCATAGTCACAGCCTGAATATCGACATCATCAGAAATAGGCACTGTAATATCAACGTCCTTATTATCATTACGCACCTGAACCTTGTCTTTCCACTGGTCCCAGTTATCGTAAACATAACCCTGTTTATAAGTGGGCGACTGCATACCCCAGCCCATCGCTCCGATCGAAGCTACGACATCGATGCCGAGTTCCTCGCACTTCTCAAGGAAGTATCCGAGATAGTCGTCATAGTCGCGCTCAACGGTGAGGTCGGCGAAAGTGTTGCAGTAAGGGAGGAAGTCACTCTTGTAGAGAGCGTAACCGTTGCCGGGCTTAACATCGAGATAGATGAGGTTCATGCCATACTGTTTGATCTTGGCAAGTTCCTTATCGATATTGTCTTTTGAAGCCAGTTTGAGGAAGTTTGCGTGGCAGTCGATCCACATTCCCTTAGGCTTAACGGTTGCTTCATTAGGAGTGTAAACGGGCACCGGAGGTTCGGGAGCCTCTGCAAACGGATCAAATTTATCATCATCCGAGCAGGCGGCAGTACCGACAGTAGCTACAGCGGCGAGTGCCCAAAGATATTTTTTCAGATTCATCATTTTTAAGGTTTATTGTTATAACGGAGAAAGGAGAATGGAAATTGTATATCATGCTCGAATTACTCGTAGCATGTAATCTTGTGTTTGAACACACCGTGACGGTCGATCCATGCAACCCAGTAAGCGGCATTCTCAGATTCGTCCCAGTACCAGTCACCTGATGCACCGAAGCTCCAGTTTGCATTGACACTAAAGTCATATTCTGCTCCTTCGATACGAGTATTCATGTCTGCGATGTCGATAAGAGTGTTACACCACCACCAGCCTGTGCCGTTGAGCAGCATCATATAGGTCTTACCGTTGATAGGCATACATGATACATAGGGACGGCGGGCACCTGTGCGGGCAAGGTAGGAACCAGTACCAACCCACCAGTCGTGGAAGCCACCTGAACCTGTGCTCTGGAGTACGCCGGGCATAA
>CAZULD010000082.1:4907-9802 GCA_964621135.1 uncultured Bacteroides sp.
ACCCACCAGTCGTGGAAGCCACCTGAACCTGTGCTCTGGAGTACGCCGGGCATAATTAAAATAGTCTTGCCACTGAAGGTATTGCGATAAACCTTGATAGTGTTGTTGCCCGATCCTTCGGTGTCACCTACGACATAATCCGACTTGGGTTCTGCCGTTACCGGGGCGATCATCTGGAAGCCGTTGGCGTCGCCGCTGCTGTAACCGGTCGAAACCATGTCGGTCGAAACGATCTGTCCGCCTTCGAGATGGATCATATAGTGATTACCCTCGGGACCGCGAACGGCGCCGCATGTGATGTTTGCTGTACCCTTAAGATCACCCGAAATCTGGATGTAGTTAGAACCGTCGGCAGCGTTACCGAGATTCTGAGCGACTGTGCCGAGCAATTTGGGCGCAGCAAGCGGGCTATCCCATACATAGATGTCAGTTGAACTTCCGTTGACAACCGTTCCGGCCATCACACCGTTCCAGTCTGAAGAAATTGCCTTGAGGGTAGCAGGCTGGATCGAACCGAGTTCAAGTTTACCTGCATATGAGAAGTCGAGAGCGTTGTAAACGCGGAAACCGAGATCATAGTCAGGAATGTTCATCGACGCATCGTCGAAGTGAGGATCAGTGTACTGACGAGCCATGATAACGATGTAATCGTGGCCGCAGAATGAGATGTAGCCGTTGAGGTCGCCATACAGGCGAGAGTCAGCGTAGCCGAAGTTTCCGCGTTCGCCGGGATAACCGAGACCGGGGAACTCACTGTCAGTCTGGAGTGAACCGACAGAAGCACCTTCGCCGTAGGGAAGGAGGTCAGTGAGACCGTGAGTAACTACATAAGTTTTCGAGGTCTTGCCGTCCTCTGAAGTAACGGTGTACTTCACGCCGCCTTCGACAGTGAAGTCCTGAGGAATGTTGGGGTCGGGATCGACAGTCGAGCCTTTCGATATGCAGAACTTAAGGGTTGCTTCCGAGAGAACTACCTGAGGATCAACAGTGGGGCTAAGCTGGATGTAGATGGTGTCGTTAGACATGCGTGATTTGAACTTTGTCTTTGCTCCGAACTCATCAACATATTCCACATAGGGACAATCGACCTTGTTTGTGCAGATGATGAAGGCCTGCTGTCCGTCGATAGTGAAGATATCATCGTCTTTGCAGCCTGTCATGCAGGAGGCAATGGCAGCAACCGCACACGACGAAAAAATTATTTTATTTAGTTTCATAAGGATGTATCAGTTAAGGATTTGATTACTCATAAAGACCCATGATGCGATATTTGCGCACCTTACCGACGCCTGACTTAACGCCGACAACGATACCTTCGGGGCGCTCGACGGGATCAATGTTCTGGAGACCAGAGAGCGTCGGAGTGATGCTTTCGTCCCATGTCAGAGTTGCACGAAGGTAGACCTTGGTGAGATCGAAGTCTTCGCGATCTTCCTGAGAAACCACGAACATGATCACACCCGATCCGCCGGCTGCCTCTTCGGGAGTGAAGCCTTTTTCGAGCAGTTCGCCGTCTTTGTTGTATTCATAGATGATACCATTGATCGAAGCGGCATCATTTGTGCGACCGTTCATGCAAACCATTGCCGAGATGAAGTTGTCAGTGTGGACAAATTCAGGATCGGCCTCCGAGCATGCGGTGAAACCTAATGTAACGATCGCAAGAGCCAAAGCGATTATGTTATATTTCAAGATTTTCATTGCTGTTTTGATTTTATCGTTTGACTTAAATGATTACCATTCCGGGTTGTTGTTACACAACTTGTTGTTAGAGCGTTCGCTCAAGGGGATGGAGAAGTAATTGTAACGTCTGGGATAGATGCGTGTCGAACCTGCGTCGCAGTCGATAGCCTCGTAATCGAAGCCGCCTTCGACGGGTTTGATCTTCACACCGTGAACCATCTGACCGCCGATCACATTTTCAGCGATACCCCAGCGACGGAGATCCCAGAAGCGGAAGCCTTCGCCGACGAGCTCTTTGGCGCGCTCTTCACGGATGAGTTTCATGCAGTTTTCGATTGTATTGATGTCAGAGAGTTCCTTTTTGGGAAGGTTGACACGCTCGCGGATGGCGTTGATACAGTTGAGGATCTTCTCACCGTTAGCGACGAGATCCATCTGAGCGTAAGCCTCGGCCTGATTGAGGAGCACTTCACCGTAGCGGAGTACGAGGTCGGGAGTCCAGCTCTTATCCTCTGACTGAACGAATTTCACGTTGTCTTCCTGGAGGAATTTACGGAAGAAGTAACCTGTGCAGGTCTTGCCGCCGGTAGAACCGGATTTGATGAATTCCTTGAAACCGTCAACACCGTCTTCGTAGGCCTCGATCTTGCGACCGCGCCAATCAGCGCCGTTGTAGAGAACTGTCACTTGGAAGCGTTCCTCACGATCAGTGAAGGGATCGGCGTGACCCTCGGCTGCCCATGTAGACCAGTTGAAGGGAGTACCGTCTTTCCACTCATAGAGGTCAGCCAGTTCGGCTGTAGGCTGATGTTCGGCGTAAGCACCCGAGCCGTTGAGGGATGCATCACCGCCGGGGCTTACAGAGCTGTCCCAAAGATGCCATAGATTGGCGTTACCTTTAAGATATTCGATAGCGAAGAGCACTTCGGGAGAGTTGATTGCATCTGCAGAGAAAACATGTGAGAAATTAGGATCTAGTTTCACGCCTGTGAACGAACCGCACTTTTCAGCGGCTTTAGCAGCGACTTCCCAGTTCTTGGCGAAGAGGGCGACGCGCGACATCAGGCCGTAAGCGACTTTCTTTGTAGCGCGGCCGCGAAGCCAGGTCGAAGAGTTTGCATCGGGAAGATTGTTGGCGGCAAACTCGAGTTCGTCGAGAATAAACTCGTAAGTTTCGGCCTCTGTCATACGAGGTCTTGCGATATCAGATTCGATAGCACCGTCGCTGACACCATTTGCACCTGTTGTCTCAGTGCGGAGAACTACACCGCCGTAAACACGGGCAAGCATGAAGTAAGAGTAAGCGCGGCACATGCGGATTTCAGCTTCGCGGACACGGACCGCATCATCGCCGAACTTGGCACCGAAGGAACGGAGGTCGCGGAGACAAACGTTGGCTGTGCGGATACGGCTGTACTGAGCGTTCCAGCATTCAAACGGACCGGCACCATTTTCACCCGTAGTGAGACCCTGCAGGAGGAAGGAGTTGTAGGGATGACCATACTGATCCCACGATGCTGATTTTGTAAGATCAGAGTAACTGTCCCAGAAGCGGCTGCGGCAACCGTTGAGCTGGGTGTCGTCGGTAAAAATCTTATATGAAGCAGTGATGTAGCCGTCAGCCGCCTCGAGTGTGCTCCAGATTGCGGCGTCAGAGAGAACGTCGGTGCGGTTGACATCAAGGGTGTCGTCACACGAAGTCACAGACATACCGGCGACTGCCAGAGCAGCAAATTTTAATATATTTTTGATTGTCATGATTTCAAAAGATTAGAATGCAACATTAAGACCGAATGTATAAGTCGCTGACTGAGGATAGAAACCGTTAGACACTGAGGGAGATTCGGGATCGACATACTTGAAGTGACTGAAAGTAAGGATGTTCGAACCTGCGACATAAACATTGAGTGTCGAGAACGGAGTCTTCTTGAGAATGTGGGCGGGAACGTTGTAACCGAGCTGGATGTTCTTCAGACGGAGATATTCGCCATTGACAACCCACCAGTCTGATACCCAAGCGTTGTTGAAGCGGGGTACTGTCGACAGACGGGGATATTTTGCATTGGGATTTTCGGGAGTCCATGCGCCTTCGATAAGATACTTGGGCGAGTTACCTGTACCGAACGAGCTGGTATATACTGTCGATGCGGTAACACCGGTATCATATACACCCTGAAGCTGGTAGTCGCAGTGAGATACGCCCTGCCAGAGAGTGGTGAGGTAGAAGTTCTTGTAGTTAAGGTCGATGTTGAACGAGAAGTTGATTTCAGGAATCTGACCGTAACCGATCTTCACATAGTCATGCTCTGATGAGATTATACCGTCACCGTTGACGTCGAGATACTTGATGTCGCCGAGGAGTGTTACACCCGAGGGAGCGATAGGATAGTTGTCGATTTCTTCCTGAGTCTGGAAGAGTCCGAGAGTCTTGAAGCCATAGCGTGCGCCGACGGGCTGACCGAGAACGCCGCGATAGTTAGGATAGCTGTCAGACACCTTCTTTTTGAGGATCTTGTTGCGGGCGAACGAGAACGATCCGCGAACGTGGTAGCTGAAGTCGCGTGTCACGTTGAGCTGATGGTTAAGAGTGATTTCGAAACCGCGGTTGTCAACTGCACCCGAGTTAGCGCTTGAAGGATAGTAGCCGCCGAGCGAACCGGGATATACACCGCTTGCACCCTCAAGAATATCGGTTGTTTTCTTGTAGAATGCATCGATCTCACCGGTGAGCACATGGTGGAAGATATCGAAGTCGATACCGACGTTGTAAGTCTTGGTGTGAGCCCAAGTCAGAGTACGGAACGCGTAAACAGGACTCGCATAGTACTGAGCATATGCTGAACCACCGAGGACATAGCTGTTGGTAGCTTTTTCGAAGGTATTATTGTAGAGGAAGGGTGTAACGTTGTCAGAGCCCTGCTCACCGAAGCTGGCACGGACCTTGAGGAAGTCGAGCCAGTCGATGTCACGGAGGAAGTTTTCGCGGGACAGTACCCAACCTGCAGAAACAGAGGGGAAGGTACCCCAGCGGTTTTCGGGAGCGAAGACATATGATCCGTCACGACGTACAGCAACTTCGAGGAGGTACTTGTCGTCATAATCATAGTTGAGACGGAAAGCATAAGAGTGCATACCGGTGTGCTGGAAGTTACCCTGCGGCTCAGCCACACCGTCCTTACGGTTGGGCGCGAGAGTGATATCGACGGGATAAT
>CAZULD010000083.1:0-9644 GCA_964621135.1 uncultured Bacteroides sp.
TAGGATTCCGCAACCGCTCACATTTCACCAAACTGTTTACTGCCAAGTATAATTGTCCACCTTCTCTTTGGAGAGAGACAATTCGGTAGGATAATAGATTGGCAGTTAATGGTATTAATGTATAACAAATTTGTCAAGTAATAAATATGCGTAAACTTTTGTTCTTTATTTTCATGCTGACCGCTTCATTGAGTCATGCTGCTCCGATTGATTCTCTTTTCGCGCTGCAGAGCGTTCAGGGGAAACTCTCGGTTCATCTTTAATCTTCCACGGTCCACACTTAGATCCGAGGGGCTCGGTTAACCCCAGTCGAGATAAAGATTCCGCAAGAAAAGGCTCTTTTGGGCGTTAGAAATAATAAGAAAGGATTAAATATGCACCTTGCATAAAGGATTTCTTTGGATAAAACTCCTTGAAAGAAATGCCTTTATAAGACAGATGGCGATATTGGCTATACACATCAAGGTTTGACATCATATATCCTGCTGATATTCCCAACGGTCCGATATTTGCGTATATACCCAAGCGAAGATCCATAGCGAACCATTGACCTTTAGTGGTACTAACTGACTTGTACTCAAAATTTGGCCATCCACGATACTGCCGTATGTTTACATGTGAATACGGGACATTAAGCATAACTCCCGGCTCGGCGAATAGTCCTAAATCTACTTGTTTGATTTTTACAGCAGGTGATTTCAAAATTACAGACGGACGCAGATATATACTGAATGGCTTTGAGTCATCATTGTCTATATCCCAATCTTTTCCAGACGGCCATCCATCTTCAAAATACACTTTCCACCCACCGACAGCACCTCCGATACCGACATATTTATTGAACATATAATGGTACGCTCCTTCCAATTGCCAAGAATCAGAAGATGTTAACATACCGCTTAAAGATGCTCGGTTATGTGAGAACTCAAAATTTTCTTCTTTCTTATTCTCGGCAAGAATAGAAAGTGCAGAAAAAATTGCTATTACGAGTATGCTAATTCGTTTCATGTCGCAAAGTTATGAATTTATTCTGAAAAATTACGGTCTTCTACTATCCTTATATATATCGGTAATTTTGACATTCCCAAATTGATTTTCTCAATGTCAAAGACTGCTTACAATATATCGCTCAATGACTACGTCGAGGGCCGCGACTTCAACCGCATTACAGTTGACCGCCAACTTGACAAAATGACGGCAAACATTAGATAAACCAAAATATGAGATATGCTGAGGTGATGCCGAAGGCAGAGTTGAAGTTGATAGAAGGAGAAAATCACGGGTTCATCAATACTGCTGACTCTACGGCGAATTACATCGCTGAGTGGCTAAAGAAATATACAAAATAGAGGTCGGTAAATATTGCTGAACAGAAATATTTATAAATGATTTGAACCTTGAGGTTTTATAAGGTGTTGAAATCTTATAAGGTGTTAAAAAGAAAAATCACATTATGAAATTACTCAAAGTTATAGCCGCAGCAGTTGCATTGTCAGTGTTCTCACCGAAGGCTGCCGCACAGTATTATGAGATCGCCAGTTCGTTACGCTCGCTAATCAGTCCCGCTCTTTCGGGATCCGCATCATACAAAGGATATGTTGATGTCGTGGGCCTCGGCGGAGTAGGTCAAAACCGTGCAAACTTTGTCGGAGTGTCTACATCGCAGGGTTTCCAATATGCGTCATGGTTCTTTATGGGTGCCGGTATGGGTATCGATTTGGCTGTGGCTGCAAACACACCTCAGCAAACACCCGACAGAAGAGTCAACAAGATGGCGATGTTGCCTGTTTTTACGGATTTCCGTTTTAATATTCCGTCGTCGGCCGCATCCTCGTTTTTTATCGACGCAAAGGTTGGCGCAGCATGGTTCTTAGGTAATAATTACTTGAATCTCAATAACGGTACGATGGGCCACGGTGCGCAGTTCTTCCTGCAGCCTACCATTGGCATGCGTATTCCGATCAATGCGTCTAACTCCCGCCAAGCTATCAACTTAGGTGCGACTTATCGTCTGATTACATCAAATAATAACTATTCGTGGAATAGCAATTCGTTATCTCTCAATAATTTCGGTCTGTCGATCGGCTTTGAGTGGTAGTTAATTCAAGGTAAACGACGTATCTGTAAGCCTAATGTATGGAATTGCCGCGGCAGTGCATGAGTCGGCAATACGTGTAGCTCTAAGAGGCGGCATATCGCGGGCGATGATGACAGTGTCAGGCCGCAGAGCCTTTACGAGGCGGAAAGGCTGAGAGCCGGCGGAGCGTGTTACAAGAAGGTAGTCTACGCGGAAGTCCTTAGCTTCAGACAGATCAGGTGAAAAACCAAGATAAACGGTGCGGTCCTTATATATAAGATAAGGGCCGCGCCGCGCTATATGCGGCATTGTGAAGTCGCCGGTCATGATAGATAGCGAGTCCGGACACTCGCGGCGTGCAAGATAATCGGCATAGCGGATTCGCAGTCGTCGCTCTGTGTCGGCAATGGTTGATCCCGTAGCGGAAGATATAAGTAGAGCTGAACTGCCGTCTCGCGCGATGATGTCTGTATGGAGAGGTGTTCGTGTGATGAATAGCTCAGACTCAGGTAATGAGGGTTGGAGCAGATGAATTGAAACAGCGATGAAAGCAAGCGCGGCAGCAAAGATGGCGTAGACCATCTTGTGACGCCACAAGGCGAATGCGAGAAAAATCAATGCACCGATACAGACAGTAATTACGGTAGGACTGATAAAGATACCGGTAATTTCGCTGCCGGGAAGTCCGGACAGAAAGGCGCATAGACGTTCGATCGCTGAGTATATATGATCGAGGACGTTGCCGAGGAGGGTGAAACGAAGTCCGATAGCAGTGAATATGACCAGAATCACTCCACCTCCGAGCAGTAGGGGCAGAAGTGCGGCAAGTGCAATATTGGGTATGAGGAAGAGCAGAGGAAAACGGTGAAAATAGATAATAGATATAAGACATGTTCCTATCATTGCTGAGATCGGGACCGTGAAGAGTTCCGCAATACGATAGGCAATCCGATGAGAACGCGCAAACGGATTTAACTTTTGGGCGAAAACAAGGATTGAGAGTACGGCTGTAAAAGACAGTTGGAATCCCAGCGCAAAAAGTTGTCGCGGGGAGAATATCAGAATTATTATCGCAGCAACGCAGAGTGAATTATAAGGTGAAGACGGTCGCTGGAGTATTTTTGCCAGAAGGAAAATAGAGATGAGTAGCGCAGCACGGACAAGTGAAGGAGATAGTCCGCATACAAAAGCATATAACCATATCAGAGCGATCACCCCTAAATGGCGAAGTCGGCCGAAACGGCTGAATCCACGTAACGGAAAAAACAGAAGGGATGCTATAAGTGCGATTATGCCGACGTGGAAGCCGCTAAGTGCCAGATAATGGGCTGCGCCGACTGAACGGAAGTTGTCGATCGTTGAACGGTCGACCATAGAGTCGTCGCCTACGAGTGTAGCGGCGAGAAACCATGCGGTAGAGCTGCTCACCGGCGAACGGTAAATGTAATCGACAATATCAGCTCGCATCGACATGGCCGTGCGTCTTAGATTGGGCCGAGAGGACAGAAGAGTAATATCATCGGGAGAAACATAGGCCGAAGCAGTAATTCCGTCCACGAAAAATGTCGGGTTGTAGCTTATTTCGTCCGGTAGGTCGGGCGTGGAGCTCTCAATGGATTTGATGATGGCCTCGAAGCAAACTTTGTCTCCCGGGAGATATTCGTAGGGTAGGTTCGGGACGAGGAGTGCGCAGTCAAAAGGATGAAATGAGCGAAGTCCGGACGACGAGTCGACGGTAAGATAGATACGCGTGGCAGCCGGGGAAGATTTGATGTTGAAAATCTCTCCTTGCCAAACTGCCTTTTCCTGCAAAAGGGTCTCGGGTGGTGGAATGGGACGATCCGCTGATGAGAGTGCGAATCCCATAAGTGCAAAAAATAGGACGAAGCCGATCCAATGACGTCTCAGAACGAATATAATCAAGGCTGCCGCAGCAATAGCTGCCGCCACAAAAAGAGAATCGGACAGACGGTAGAAAATGACGATTCCCGCCATCATGCCGATGGCGGCAGGTAAGGCGGGAACGTATGACAGAGGTGATTTCAATCAGGATTACGAAATGGTGTTCATCACCACGCAGACACTGGAGATGCTTATCACTACCCAGAGTATCACGGCGAGGAGCAGCGGTTTTACACCAACCTGACGGACAGTGGAGAGTGACAGGGAGGCACCAATCATAAAGAGCGTCACTACCATGCCGCGTCGAGCGATCCAAACCATTGCAGTTACAAACCAATCAGGGAGCGGAACGTAAGTGTTGACCACCATTGCAAGAATGAAGATAAAGATAAACCAAGGAATTGACACTTTCGAGCCTTTCTCGCGGAAAAGGAACATAGTGACGAGGGCAAGTGGGATGATCCAGAGCGCACGGGTGAGTTTGATGAGGGTTGCGATCTGAAGGGCTGTCTCGCCGTACTGTTCGCCGGCTCCGACCACTGACGACGTATCGTGAATAGCGATAGCCGCCCATGTGCCGAACTGCTGCTGAGTCATATCGAGCATGTGGCCGATCGGCGGGAAGATGAAGAGGGCGATGGCGTTGAGAATGAAAATCACGCCGAGAGAGACAGCCATTTCGTTTTCGTTGGCCTTCAGTACCGGACCGACCGCGGCAATAGCGCTACCTCCGCAGATGGCCGTACCGGATGAGATCAGATAAGCGGTCTTACGATTGAGGTGCAGCCAGTAGCCGACCATAATACCCAAGACCATTACTCCGATTACAGAGACTACGGTAAACATCATACCTTCTGATCCTGATTTGAGCGACTCGTGGAGATTCATGTTGAAACCGAGGCAGACGACCGCGACCTGAAGTAAATATTTCGATGTCTTTTTATTGAATTTCGGACATGGATTCTTCAGCGTAAATGCGAAAATGAGGCCGGCAAGGAGGGCGATAGGAGCATTGATCTGGGGAATGCCTAATTTATCAATAGGCAAGAGGATCAGGGCGATAAAAATAATATAGATAATTTTAGCGATCGATAACATACAAGCAAAATAGAATTAGTTATGTAGAGTATTAATGTCAGATTGTGTATTTTAACGTTGCCATATCTCCCAAGCCGCAAAAGCCTGCAGCAACAGCATTTCGAGCCCGTTTTTTACTTCTGCGCCTGCTTCAGAGCTGCGTTTCATAAACATCGTCACATCGGGATTGTAAAGGAGATCGTAACAGAGATGGTCGGACGTAAGGAGATTGTAGGGTATGTCGGGACACTCGTCAACATGGGGATACATGCCGAGGGGGGTAGTATTGACAATAACTTTATGGGTTTCCATAATTTCGGGTGAAAGATCTCCGTAAGTGATGACTCCAGGGGCGGGTTTACGCGAAACAAGCTGCGGTTCGATACCGAGACTTCTGAGAGCGTAAGCTATAGCGCGCGAAGCGCCACCGGTGCCAAGTACCAACGCACGGGTGTGGTGTTCGGTAAGCAAGGGCGCAATCGAATCACGGAATCCGACGATGTCAGAGTTATAGCCTTTGAGTATGAGACGTCCGTCACGTCGGATAAATTTTATCACATTTACCGCACCTATTGCAGCGGCTTCGGCATCCATTTCGTCGAGGAGCGGAATGACCTGTTGCTTGTATGGTATGGTGACGTTCAGGCCTGTAAGGTTTGAATGACGAGCGAGGATATTGTGAAGATCCTCGATTTCCGGAATCTCGAAATTGACATATCGGGCATCGATATTTTCGGCTTCAAATTTCTGATTGAAATAGTTCTGAGAAAATGAATGTCCCAGAGGGTAGCCGATAAGCCCGTAGAGTTTAGAGTAAGAAGAAGTCATTTGACCGAATTATTTTCTGCAAATTTAAAAATAATCGGTCAAATGACAATAGGTTAAGATCTATTAAGTTGGCGGTTTAGTTCTTGCGACCCTGCAAATCGTCGTTATTGATAGAAGACGCGGTCTTTTTGACGGATGCGTTGAGCGAACCGAAGCGGAAGCTGGCAGTGAGACCGACTGTGAAATTGTGAGCATAGCAACTTCTGACTTCCGAGTTATAGCCGGATGAAGTTGTGATGGTCGTTGTATTCCGCTTGTAGGGGCCGAACGGATTCTGGAGGGATAGACCTACAGAAAGGCGATCGTCGCTCAGGAAGTAACGCTGAATACGGAAGCTGTTCCAGAAGTAAGCCAGCGAAGGTTTCATATATGAGTAAGCACTGCTGGTGCCGCCGCTCCACCATCCGACATTGGCAGTAAGACGGAGTCGCCATGGGAGAGTCTGCTGATAAGTCAGAGTCGGATTATAGACCGGGCGCGTCAGTTTTGTGCCGTCGGGCATGGTCTGATGACAGATAGCATAAAATAAGTTTGTTCGGAAAGAAGTTTTGTCAGTCGGTGACCATTGTGCATAGGCAAAGAAATTCAACTGACGATAATGACCGACATTGCCGAATGAATAATAGATGTGATCACCGACTATATCCATCGTGGAAGCCAAGGCATTGTTGGAGAACGTATATGTTATAGACAGATCGCAGTTGAATTTATTTTTAATAAGGGAGTAGTTTAGATAAATGGTGTTGTACTCGGTACTTTTAAGATGAGGATTGCCCGAAGATGTAGACTGAGGTGAAGATGAAATTGTCGGATCAAGATAGCTGATGCCGGGGCGCGATATGCGACGGTTAAAATTCAACTTGAAGGTGCTGGCATCGTTAGGCGAATATGATATAGTTGCGTTGGGAACGTAATCGTTGATTGAGGAATGGAAGTTTGTGCCTTCACCTTGGCGAAATTTTGCCCCGAGACGTGAATATTCGTACCGGAAGCCTCCGCGTACACCGAATTTACCGAATTTTGCACGGAAGTCGGCATAACCTGCGGCGATATCAGTGTTATGGAAGAAATCGTCATAGGTCTGTCTGTAATCAATATAGTCACGGAAATTTTTAGAATGATTTCGACGAGCGATGTATTTAGCTCCAACGTCGAGAGTATGTTTGGAAGCTATAGGGCGTGTCCAGTCGAGTTGGAAGGTATGCTCGAAGAAACGGAGATTAAAATCCGAGAGAATACCTGAGTAGGGAACGTTCAGGTTGAACGCGTCAAAGTAATCGGTCTGTTGTTTCTGCTTTTGCCCGGTTGTGGATATCTGATAGGAGAGGGTGATGTTCTCACCTTTGAGTCGGGTCGAGCGCTGATAGTTGATGTTTCCGTCCAGATCAAGATACTGACTTTTGGGGTAGAACGATGTCTGTGTGTAGCTCTGGAGAACCGTGCCGTCAGCAGCCGTCATTATGTAATCGCGATGCGTGTCAGATTTGCCGTAGTTCTGATAAATATCCATAGACGCCGTGAAAAGATTCAGAGTGTCGGGTTCGTAGCTTAATTCGAAACCGCCGGAATAGGCGTTGCGCTTCGAACTGGCTTCTTCCTCGAATACGAGAGTCTGATCGGTATCGTGGTAATGACCGACACTGCGGGTGGTATTTTCGGTTTCACGTCGGTTCATATTATAATAGTTGCCGTAAAGGGAGAAGGTCACTTTGCCAATCTGAGAAGAGAGCCAAAGTCGTGGCATAGGAACGGCATTATTGGTGTCAACGAAAAGGTTTAGCGAACCTGTTATACCTTCGATGGCGGTGTCGTTATCGGTGACGATGTTGAGAATCGCTCCCACACCTTCGGCATCTTCGCGTGCACCCGGATCTGTGATTACTTCAATCTTTTTGATCGATGAGGCGGGGATAGCTTTGAAAAGATCCTTGGCGTTTTTGGTGAATGAATTATTCGGGCGACCGTTTTTGTAAACTTTGAAATTTGACGAACCATTGACTGTGATATTCCCGTCGCCATCTACAGTCACCATCGGAACTTTTCGGAGAATATCAATGAGAGGAGCGGTAGCAGCCTCGGCATCAGCCTTGACGTCATAGCCAATACGGTCAATTTCTTTAATGACCAGCGGCTTTTGAGCCGTGACTGTCAGTTCGTCAAGCCGGCGCGAAGAGTCGAACGACAGGGTGAGGATGCCGAGGTCGGCTACCGGAGATTGATCATCCACAGAGAAAAATACATCGAGTGAGCCGCCAGCCATGCCGAGCAGAGACAGACGGTAATCTCCGGCATCGGATAGAACAGTCTGTATCGCCCCTGACTCGTCTGTAACGTTACCAACTACGGGCAGTGACGCTGCCGAGTCTGCTTGAAAAATACGCCATGTAACGTAAGGCTCCGGTTCGCCGATATTATCGACAACCGAAGCCTTTACGCTGTAGTCAGCGGCAGATAACTTTAAAACGGAGAGGGAGAGGAGAATCAAGACTGTTGATAATACAGATTTCATAGATGTGAGAATGTAGTTTTAATAGAGGGCGGACTCGCTCAGCGAGGCATTTGCCTTAAAGACGTATAAGGACCTTGTTCGTTACATGAAATTGTGTTAATAAATGCTAATCGATTTTCGGAGCTATATAATAAAAGCGGTGAACCGAAAAAAATCGGCTCACCGCTGTAATGCGTATTATAAATATGTATTATTGATTTACCTCTTCGGCAACACCGGCAAGAGTGGGATCGATCATGATGCGGCCGCAGTATTCGCAAACGATCACTTTCTTGTGGAGACGGATCTCAAGCTGCTTCTGCGGGGGGATACGGTTAAAGCAACCGCCGCATGCGTTACGCTGAACATAAACGATGCCGAGACCGTTGCGTGCGTTCTTGCGGATGCGCTTGAATGCCTGAAGGGTGCGCTCGTCGATTTCGGGCTCGAGAGCTTTAGCTTTTTCGCGAAGGCTTTCTTCCTCTACGCGGGTCTCGCTCACGATTTCGTCGAGTTCCTTACGCTTCTCTTCGAGGATGTGAGTGTGATCGGCAAGTTTGTCTTTGGTAGCTTCAATTTCGGCGGTCTTGTTTTCGATCGCACGATTGTAATCGTTGATATGCTTTTCGGCAAGCTCAATTTCGAGAGTCTGGAACTCGACTTCTTTTGTGAGAAGGTCGAATTCGCGGTTATTACGCACATTGTCGAGCTGCTCTTTGTAGCGGGCGATAAGACCGTTGCAATTATTGATTTTTTCTTTTTCGGCAGCAAGATTCTTTCGGAGCTCATCAATCTCACGAGTATAGTTGTCGATGCGATAGTTGAGACCGGCGATGCTGTCTTCGAGATCTTTAACTTCAAGAGGAAGTTCACCGCGGATAGTCTTGATGCGGTCGATCTCTGAGAGGATAGTCTGGAGATCGTAGAGGGCTTTGAGACGCTTTTCAACCGAGGCGGTCTGCTCTTGTTTTTTATCAGTAGCCATATAGGTTATATGTATTTTATAGGATTTTCTTCAATTTCTGAGAAATAACATGCAAAGTTAGGAAATTTTTCCCGAATTACATCGTAAAAAATTTCTTTTGTGCATGCTTCACTCTCAAAATGGCCTATGTCGATGATCAGAATCTGGTTCTGATAGTCGACAAAATCGTGATATTTCGTATCTGATGTAATGAATGCCTGAGCACCCGAACGTATGGCGGTCGAAATAAATTCACTGCCTGAGCCACCACACATAGCGATGCGTCGGATCGTAACATCTTTATCAGG
>CAZULD010000084.1:0-4148 GCA_964621135.1 uncultured Bacteroides sp.
GAACAGCGACGCAAGCGCACACTATGATCACCCAAGATGCATTCTTGATTCCGGGTACATTTTTCTTGGTGTTCTGGGCAGCGCCCTGAACGTTAGGCTTTTGAGCTTCCATGATTTTGAAAAACTAAATTAATTGTTTTTAAATAATTGATTGATTTTAAGATGTTTGTTTATTGTTGATTTGTTCGTTTTCTGGTTGATTAACGGTAGAAAAGATTTAAAATTGTTTTGATATTGTCGATTTGTGAACTCTCTCGTTCGAATTTAAATATTCCGAGAAATAGCGCGGGTTGTGCGGTATCAAGGCATATTTAAGGGCAAATTTACGATGTTGTTTGCATACATCAAAATATTTTAATGGGTTTTTGTCGTTTTTTATAGTCGGAAGGTTATTTTTATGTGAAAGATTGTTAAATTCAATTTAATTAATTTTAAAACGAGATAGAGTGTGAAATGATTCTCTACGTTATCGGATTCAATGAGACTTTCCGCAACTGAAAAGAAGATGTTATATATAATAATGTGTACGATTATGCGGATTTATTCAGGCGAAATTTGTAAATTTGCACTATAAATTCAATCATAAACCAATGGGATTTTTTAATTTTTTCTCTAAGGAAAAGAAAGAGACGCTTGATAAAGGCCTTGAGAAGACCAAATCAGGTGTATTTGGAAAGATAAAACGTGCGTTTGTCGGACGCAAGACAATAGATGACGATTTTCTTGATGAACTTGAGGAGATCTTCATAACGTCGGACGTAGGCGCCGAAACGACGCTTAAAATCATAGATCGGATACAGGCGCGTGCTGCGCAGGATAAATATGTAGGCATGGATGAGCTTAACGAACTCCTATGCGAAGAGATCACCGCTCTGCTTACCGAGAACAACAATGGTGATAAGCTCGCCGATTTCGATGTGCCTCCCGGCCGTAAGCCGTATGTCATCATGGTTGTCGGAGTTAATGGTGTAGGAAAGACAACGACTATCGGCAAAATGGCATACCAATATAAAGCTGCCGGGAAGAAAGTGATGCTTGGAGCTGCCGACACCTTCCGCGCGGCCGCCGTCGAACAGCTTGATGAGTGGGCCCGTCGTGCCGGTGTTCCTGTAATCAAACAGCAGTTGGGCTCTGATGCGGCCGCTGTAGCTTTCGATACGCTGTCATCGGCAGTGGCAAACGATATTGATGTTGTGATAATCGACACAGCCGGTCGCCTTCATAACAAAAAAGGTCTGATGGATGAATTGTCCAAGATCAAGAGAGTAATGGAGAAAGTTGTGCCCGGTGCGCCCGACGAAGTTCTTCTTGTCCTCGATGGCTCTACGGGTCAGAATGCGTTCGAACAGGCCCGTCAGTTCTCCGCCGCTACTCAAGTTACCGATCTTGCTATCACAAAACTCGACGGTACGGCCAAGGGTGGCGTTGTAATCGGAATCAGCGACCAATTTAAAATTCCCGTGAAATATATCGGACTCGGTGAAGGTATTACAGACCTTCAGGTATTCGATAAGCGCGAATTTGTCGAGTCGCTTTTTGGGAAACGTTAATAAGGCTGATCGGTTATCATGCAGAGAACAATTGATGTCGTAACGATGGGGTGTTCAAAGAATCTCGTCGATTCGGAGCGCGTGATAAAAATGCTTGAGAACACCGGCTTTGCCGTTACGCATAATGCTGAAGATTTCAAAGGCGATATCGTCGTAATCAATACCTGCGGCTTTATCGGTGATGCAAAGGAGGAATCCGTTGAAATGATTCTCAACGCAGTCGCTTCTAAAAACGAAGGACTTGTGAAGGAGATATATGTGATGGGTTGTCTCTCTGAACGCTATCGCAAAGATTTACCCGTTGAGATTCCGGAAGTGGACGGGTGGTACGGTAAATTTGATTGGGTTAAACTTGCCGCCGATCTCAGTAAACGTCATCCGGCATCAGCCATGTGGGATCGCGTGATCACTACTCCCCGCCATTATGCATATATTAAGATTGCTGAAGGATGCGATCGATTCTGCTCTTTCTGTGCTATACCCCTTATAACGGGTCGATTCAAATCGCGTCCGATTGAAGAAATTCTCGACGAGGTTAAGGCTTTGGTAGCTCGCGGTGTCAAGGAGTTCAATGTCATCGCTCAGGATCTATCGAGTTACGGTAAAGACCTGTATGGTGGTCACCGATTGGCTGAGTTGATCGACCGAATGTCGCAGATCGATGGCGTCGAGTGGATCAGACTCCACTATGCCTATCCGGCCGATTTCCCTTGGGATGTGCTTGATGTGATGAATCGTCGTCCGAATGTATGCAAGTATCTTGATGTCGCCCTTCAACATGTAAGTGACAAGATACTCGCCAATATGCGACGCCATATAGACGCTGAGGGTACACGTCGCTTCCTTGACCGTGTGAGAAAGACCGTGCCGGGTATTCACCTGCGAACTACTCTCATGGTCGGATTTCCCGGAGAGGGTGAAAAAGAGTTTGCTGAACTCAAAGAGTTTGTCAAGGAGCAGCGCTTTGACCGTATGGGCGCATTTGCTTATTGTGAAGAAGACGACACCTACGGAGCAAAAAACTTTACGGATGACATACCTCAAGAAGTTAAGGACAGCCGCCTTGCCGAAATAATGGAAATTCAGGAGGATATAGCATTGCAACTCAATCAGGCAAAAATCGGTAAGCGGCTGCGGGTAATTATAGACTCCGAAACGCCCGATTATTATATCGGACGCACGGAATTTGATTCTCCGGAAGTCGATCCGGAAGTGCTCGTTGAAAAGACTGCACCTCTAAAGAAAGGCGAGTTCGTTGAGGTGGAGATCTTAGATGCAATGCCGTTTGAATTATTAGGAAAGATCGCAGAGTAAATATGCCTTTTACCCCTGATATAACTGCTGCCATAGAAATAGCTGTAGCCAAAGGTATACCTTTTGTTGCATATAGGCTGCCAGCATCTGAGACGGTTGTCTTTTTCGCTGATCCCGGTGATGATTATCCCATGCGCTCGGATTATAAATTTGCTGTGAATAGTTGGTGCGCACCTACTTCAAAAGAATATATTATCTCAGACAGAGCGGATGTAGCTATGATTTTAGCTCTCTCTCCTGATGGGATTTTATGTTCATCGCTTGAGGTAAAGGTGTGGCCATCTTCAACAGATCGACGTCAATATGACGAATCCGTCGGAGAGGTTATAGACTATCTCGGCGATCATGGGGGTAAGGTTGTAATCTCCCGCACAATCGCCCGAACCGGAGTTTCTGTCGATTGGGCGCGTGTGGCTGCACAATATTTTGACGCTCATCCCGAAGCATTCTGTTACATATATTATACCCCGCGTCACGGATGTTGGTTAGGAGCGTCGCCGGAAATACTTCTGATCGTAAATAATGATAAATTTGAGACGATGGCTTTGGCTGGGACGCGTACTGCCGAGGAAGCGTCGGATCAATGGAGTGGAAAGAATATTGCCGAGCAGGCTATAGTCAGGAATTATATTGTCGACCGACTTTATGATCTTGGACTCGATCCTAAATTCGGAGCAACAGAAACAGTTACCACAGGCAATCTTCAACATCTTTGTACGACAATAGAAGGTTATACTGCCGGATGTTCTCCATCCGAAATTATCGAAGCTATCAACCCTACACCTGCATTGGCCGGCTACCCTGTCGCTTCAGCCCTTGAACAGATTGTTGAACACGAGGCGCATCCTCGCCGTTGTTACGGAAGTTATGTAGCGTTGTCGACTGAGCGTTCATTCATTGCCTATGTTAATCTCCGTTGTGTCAATTTTGACGGTAACGGATGGTGTATGTATGTAGGCAGCGGCATAATGCCGGATTCCGATCCCGATGATGAGTGGCATGAGACAGAGTCAAAAGCACGCATATTGCATAACCTTATTTTAGACTCGACAAGATGAAAAAGGTGCGCAAAGGACATCCGTTTACGACTACAGTTATTGCTGTGGCGATTCTGGCTGGGCTTTCTATTATTGACTGGAAAGATCTCTCTGCCGGTAGAATCAATAATTTCAATCTGATCGAGGATATTCTTCCTACGCGTGCCGACGCAGATGATGCAGATCAGGAGGCAGAAAGTTCAATAACGATTGACCCAATATTGACTGAGGCACTCGCTGAGATTTC
>CAZULD010000084.1:4248-9230 GCA_964621135.1 uncultured Bacteroides sp.
CGTCGTAGCCGTATTGCCGTGATCGGTGATTCATATATTGAAGGTGATATTTTCACTCAGGATATTCGTCGCTTGTTGCAGGAGGAGTATGGTGGTTGTGGAGTGGGGTACATGCCGATGCATAGTGAGTTCCCGGGATTCCGACGTTCGGTTTCACAATCAGACCGAGGCTGGACCGCTTACGATATCCGAAATCGTAATAATGATTCTATCCGTCCGCTTTCAGGCGAATATTGTGTCGCATCCGACGGCGCAACTTCGACTTTCACCGCACCAAAAAATAATGCAGGGAAGTGGCATGTTAATCGCCTGCTATATATTGCTCCTTCAGGCGGATCTGTAAGTGTTAAGACAGATAGTACGACTGAAACCTATCCTCTCGAAGCCGGTAACAGTATTCACGCTCTTGAAATTACCGGTGAAACGGGATCTGCTTCATTTACCATTCACGGTAACGGTGTAAAGGTACTCGGTGCTTGGTTGGAGGATGATTATGGTGTCGGAGTGGACTGCATGTCTCTTCGTGGAAACTCTGGCGTAACCCATCGCACATTATCGCCATCCGTGGCTGCTGAGATGAACAAATATGTTCCGTATGATCTGATAATTGTCGAGTATGGACTTAATGCGTTGTCTGCAGCTCAGAAGAATTACTCGAATTACGGACAGGTGATGTCAAAGGTAATCCAACGTCTGAAAGAATGTTTCCCGTCTGCCGATATTCTTATGCTTGGAGTAGGCGACCGCGGCTGGAAAAAAGGTTCGTCCGTAAGTTCAATGCCGACGATTGAAGCAATCATCGCAGCACAACGGAAATGTGCTATAGAAAACGGGATAATGTTTTGGGATACCCGTAACGCTATGGGCGGAGAAAATGCTATCGTCGATTGGCGTAAGCGCGGTCTTGTCAATGCCGACTATATCCATATGAATCATAAAGGGGGCAATGAGCTAGCCAAAGAATTTGTCAATTCATTAAAGATGAAACTTAATGAGAAAAATTGATATAGTTTTGGCTCTGTTCCTTTTAATGGCTTCTACCTCTGTCTATGCTCAAGATGATGGACAGGACGAAGAGTTGTCAGATGATTGGACTCGCGAGAATCCCGTTATCGATAGCAACCATTCTGATTCAGCCGATATTGCAGCTGTTCATCTTGAAAATTATCCCTTCCTTAGCAGTGATCCGTCATTGCTAATTGACAACGGCAGTGATTGGTCAAATGCGATCAAGTCAATCGCATCCCCCGATGAACCAGTGTTGCGCATCGTACATATTGGTGACTCCCACATTCAGGCAGATATGGCTACCGGACAGACGCGTCAGTTAATGCAGGATCGATTCGGTTCGCTTGGTCGCGGACTTATCGTGCCATTGCGGATGTGCGGTACAAACGAACCGGTAGACTATTCGATTAAGTCCAGCACAGATTTTCAGACGGAAAAACTTATAGACAGAACTTTATACACACCTATTGGGTTTACCGGTGTGACGGTTACCCCTGACAATCCTGATTTTGACTTTACTATTTCAGAAGAGGATGCCTTCGAACGTTTATACATATATTATAAAGGCAACTCTCTTACTGCCTCAAATTTGACTTATAACGGTGTCCCGCTTGTTTTCAACACATACTATCATCCGGGTTGTCTTGAAATAGATCTGCCTTTCCCTTGTAACGAGATTTCAGTTGACTTGCATTCGCTCGGCAAAGTGGACATTTACGGTATCGAGTTATTAAGCGATGAGATAGGCGTCGCCTACCATAGTATCGGTATCAACGGCGCAACCTTTTCCCATTACAATAAAGTGGAAGAAATGGGCCGCTCGATTGCCATGCTTGAGCCTCATATTATTATAGTCAGCTTGGGTACAAACGAAGCATTCGGACGATTCAATCGTGCGGAGTTCCTGTCGCAGGTTGACCGTCTTGTTAAGAATCTGAAAATGTATAATCCCGAGTCGGTAATTCTTCTCATTACTCCCTCGGAATGTCAGCGTAGAGTGCGACGCAAGCGTAAGACATCGTTTGTTACCAACGATAATATTGCCCTGATCCGGCGCGCATTGCTCGACTATGGTGCTTCTCATGGCGTTTCTGTCTATGACTGGTATGAAGCGGCTGGCGGAGAAGGATCTTCTGCATCATGGATTTCCTCAGGCCTTTTCAGCCCGGATCATATTCATTTTAGCCGTCGCGGCTATCAGGTAGCCGGCAGTCTGCTGTATGAAGTGCTGACACACAAACTTCTTTCCGATCCGTCAAAATGATAGATACATTTACTTCATATCTCGATAAAATTGATCTCGGTAAACTCACGGATCTACTTCGCTATGACGCTTCATCGCCGCTGCTATTCAATACAGGTCTGTTCCTACTATTGTTTTTAGCGTTCCTGTTAGTTTATCGGCTCTTGCGGAGTCATGGGCGTCTGCGCATGATTTTCGTGATCCTGTTCTCTCTGTATTTTTATTATAAATCAAGTGCTTGGTGTTGTTTCATATTATTGGGTATTTGCATCAGTGATTATGCCCTTGGCTTATGGTTGGGGCGCTTGCAGACGCCGTGGAAACGCAAAGCGATTGTTTTACTGAATGTCGTGATAAATATCGGCATGCTGGTCTACTTCAAGTATATTAATCTCTTAATTGATGCGTTCAGCCGAATAACCTCGACCGATTTCGATGTGCTTGATGTTGTGCTTCCTGCCGGTATATCTTTCTTTACGTTCCGGTCAATAAGCTATATTGTCGATATTTATCGTCAGGAAATGCAGCCGGCACGGAATTTCATTGATTATTGTTTCTTTTTGACATTCTTCCCTCCCTTGCTTGCAGGTCCTGTCGTAAGGGCTAAGGATATGCTGCCGCAGGTTTATGCCCGGCCTGAAGCGACTCGCGAACAGGTCAGCCGTGGGCTTATGCTTATAATGTTTGGCCTCATAAAGAAAGTTATCGTTGCGGATTATATCAGCGGCAACTTCGTAGATCGTATTTTTGATAATCCGTCTCTTTACTCGGGGTTTGAAAATCTAATGGGCTGGGTGGCGTTTTCATTGCAGCTATACTGTGACTTCTCGGGTTATTCCGATATGGCGATCGGCATTGCTCTCTTGCTCGGATTCGAATTCAAGGCAAACTTCGATGCTCCCTTTAAAGCTCAGAATCCATCTGAATTCTGGCGCAGATGGCATATATCATTGTCGACATGGTTGCGTGATTACCTTTATATTCCTATGGGTGGTAACCGCAAGGGTAAATTCAGAACTTACCTAAACAACTTCCTTACGATGGTTATAGGAGGTCTGTGGCACGGTGCGTCGTGGATGTATATTATATGGGGTGCATATCACGGAATGTTATTGGCTATTCATAAAATGTTCCGCAAGATTTGGCATCTGCCTCAGTGGTTGAAAGGGAATTTCGTGATACGCTTCTTTAATGTTTTCCTGACGTTTGCCCTCATTGTTTTTGGTTTTGCTCTGTTCAGAGCACCGTCGCTGGAAACGATGGGCGAGATGATAACGCAGATGCGTACGAATTTTCATATCGAGGTCGCCGGACAGTTTGTCGAAAGCTATATCATGATAGTGGCCGTACTCGTTTTAGGCTATCTGATGCACTTTGCTCCGAAATCATGGTCCAATGGAGTTGTCAAAGCCTATAATGCAACTCCGTTTGTCGTTCAGGCTGTGTTGCTTGCGTTACTGCTTTTTATCGTTATTCAGATGCGACAAAGTGAGTTAGTTCCCTTTGTCTATCTTCAGTATTGAAAATATTTCCATATGATGTTATGCAGGGCGTGCAAGTTTGGCACGCCTTTTGCATATTTATTGCCGGACCTATGAAACAAAACGCCTCCGGCGATTGTTAGAATTCCAGATTAACTACTATAACTGACAATAATTACACATAAAAATATTTCATCAATACCATTATGAATTTCAATAATTTTACAATCAAATCGCAAGAAGCCATCCAGAAGGCTGTCGAACTGACGCGTAGCGCAGGTCAGCAGGCTATCGAACCGGTGCATCTGCTCAAAGGAGTGATGGATGAAGGCGAGTCGCTCGTAAAGTTCATATTTCAGAAGATTGGTGCCAATCCGGCTTCTGTGACTTCACAGATTGAACGTGCTATCGATGCCCTCCCGAAAGTGTCGGGTGGTGAACCCTATCTCAGCCGCACTTCTAACGATGTTCTCCAGAAGGCTATGGACATCGCTAAGCAGCAGGGCGACGAATATGTTACTCTTGAAGCAATTCTCCTTGCTCTTTTCCAGATTAATTCTCAGGCTTCAACTATACTTAAAGACGCAGGCTTAAGTGAAAAGGAACTTAAAGCTGCTGTTGACGAACTCCGTAAAGGTAAGAAAGCTACTGATCAAAGCGCAGAAGAAACTTACAACGCTCTGTCCAAATATGCCGTAAATCTTAACGAACGTGCCCGTTCAGGAAAACTCGACCCGGTGATTGGCCGTGACGAAGAGATCCGTCGCGTACTTCAGATTCTGAGCCGACGCACAAAGAATAACCCTATGCTTATCGGCGAACCCGGTACAGGTAAGACGGCGATTGCCGAGGGTCTTGCCCATCGTATTGTTCGCGGTGACGTTCCCGAGAACCTTCGCACCAAGCAGATCTATTCTCTTGATATGGGTGCTTTGGTTGCCGGAGCAAAATATAAGGGTGAGTTTGAAGAACGTCTTAAAGCCATTGTCAACGAAGTAACTTCGGCTGACGGTGAAATCATTCTGTTCATCGACGAAATCCATACCTTGGTTGGTGCCGGTAAGGGTGAAGGTGCGATGGATGCAGCTAACATTCTCAAACCTGCGCTTGCCCGTGGTGAACTCCGCAGTATCGGTGCCACTACACTTGACGAATATCAGAAATATTTCGAAAAGGATAAAGCCCTCGAACGTCGTTTCCAGAAGGTTCAGGTCAACGAACCTGATGAAGCAAGTGCTATCGCAATTCTT
>CAZULD010000085.1:0-9194 GCA_964621135.1 uncultured Bacteroides sp.
GCGTGTAGGGGTTATATTTGTCTTTTCTGCGTTTGGGACGCTTCTCGTCCATAGTGGTTTACCTCCGATCAATCTGATTTTTTTGAGATTCAGATTGACACGGAGGGCTGAGGCAACCGACACTATAAAAGGTCGAAATACCGCAAAATATAAAAACGCACCTGCATAGCGACAAATTTCGCCGTGCAAGTGCGTTTATTTCATTGTATTTATGGCATATCAGTTCAGTATGTAAGCCGCAACGCCCCTTTGTGGGGCAAACGCTTTTTTTGATGAAACACCTCTGATAATGCCTATGTTATAGATTCATATTCGCTGCTCATCACAAGCAGCGTAACGCCGAGAGAAGTCCAGCGCATAGAAAATCCCTCCAATCCAAAAAACTCGGATTTGGAGGGGTTAGTGCATAACAAAACCGCCCTGTCAAACCTCGTTTTTTTTATTGGCAGGGCTGATACCTGTTATTAAGTTCATAGATTTGCGAACTGACAGTCCATTTATAATTGAATTATTGTGCCATTATAAAGATGACATAAATCAGTATAATTATATATGGAGGTGGACTGTAAGTGCATAACAAACCTGAAACGCTTGGGTGTATTGTCAAAACGGCTCGTGAAAGCGCCGGGATCACAATAGAAGCGTTGGCAAATAAAGTGGAGATTACCGAACGATACCTATATCGAATTGAAAACGAGGGCAAAAAGCCAAGCTATGATGTCCTACATAAGCTCGTCCGGGAATTGAACATTTCTGCGGATTCGATTTTCTACCCCGAGAAGCCGTCCAAAGATTCCGAGGTAGAAAATCTCCTCCGTATGCTTTCAGCTTGCGATGAACGGTCATTGGAAGTCGTCAAAGCAACTGCGAAAGCCTTAATTGATACTGCACCCGAAAAGTAGCCGCAAGGCTGCTTTTTTCTGTGCAAGACAATTTAGATAAGATTCAGATAATTTATTCGTGCTTTACAATAACAGGTAATCTTTCTCCCATTCGGCATAACAATTCATTGCTTATACTGCCGGAGTTTTTGGCGACAACATCAGCAGAAAGTTCTGTGCAACCCTCCGCATCTATCAATGTTGCAACATCTCCTATGGCTATTTCTTTCGCTTCTGTTATATCAACAGCAAGCTGATCCATGCAGATACGACCGATCACAGGAACAATATACTGACCTATCAATGCCTTACCATTGCCATCCGATAGACTTCTCGGAAATCCATCGCCATATCCGATTGGCAGAATTGCAATTCGACTGTTACGCTCTGCAATAAAGTTTCTGCCATATCCAACAGAATCTCCTTTTTCAAGCTGCCGTATCAGCACAACCCGGCTTTTCAAGGATAAGACGGGACGCAAATCAAGTTGAAGTTCTATATTATCATCCGGCAAAGATTTAACCCCATATAAAGCTACGCCTGTTCTGACATAGCTGCATTTAAGCTCTGGGTAATTCAATAAACCGTAACTGCTTTGAATGTGCAATTTGGGAATACTTATACCGCTTTTTTTCAGATTATCAATGATATTATAAAAGTCATCAATTTGTCCTCTTGTAAATGCAATATCATCAGGCATACTGCTATCCGAGCAACATAAATGTGTAAATATACCGCATACATTTATGTTTTTCATTGCAAAAACTTTTTTTATATCCGAAAAATCATCGCTCGATATGCCAAGTCGGTGCATACCCGTATCTATTTTGATATGAGTATTTACCAATACCCCCTGTTTGTTCAAAGCATTTGCATATTCATAGCTAATCAGGGTTTGCGTCAAATTGTTTTTTCTTAATTCAAAAGCACGATAAATACTTGTGTATCCGAGTATGAGTATCTCACCACGAATACCGTATTTTCTTAAACTGATACCTTCATCTATTGTTGCAACAGCAAATGCCCGAACTCCGATTTTCTCAAGATGAGTTGAGATTTCATATGCTCCGTGTCCGTATGCCTGTGCTTTTACGACTGCCATCAATCTGCATTTCGGTGGCATTGCCTTTTTTAATGTTCGTACATTATGTTCTAAATTGTTCAGATCAATTTCTATATATGCTCTGTCTGTTGCGCTATCATACATTACCTTTTTCGGTCTGTATTTAGTCCACAACACCGTTACCGCTATACCAAACGCTACCGATGATAAACAGACCATAATGTAGTGTACGACGCTATTATCAACGAGCAGGCTCTCTAAGTGAAGTAGCTTTGCAAACAAGCGTATGACCACAATCATCATTGGATGAATGACATAAATAATCAAAGATGATGTTCTAAGCCACTTAATGCGTTTGCCTCTAAAATGCAAAATAATATTGAAAAAGAAATACATACACGGCAACAAAAATATATACATACTGTCATGCCGTTGCATATTGCAAAAGTGCAATGTAAGAGCTTCAATAAACATTAAAGCAAAACTAATACCAAATCCGAAAATGCTTTTTCTTAATGCAATTTTGCGGCGGTTATCAGCAATAATACCTCCCAATACAAAGAAAACAGGTGCGAAAAAAATACCGTTTCTTGTATGGTCAGAGATTTGAAAAATGAGATTATATAATCCTTTCAAGCCGCTAATTTTCTCGGATAATCCATAATAGCTATCCCCAAACAGACCAATAAAATAGAGAATAGCTGTCACGATGAAAGCTGTTTTATAGTCAAATTTTCTTACCAAATACCAAGCAATAACAGCTCCAAGAATAGACGCAGGCAGATACCACAAATGATATAAAGTACCGTCAAAAATAATATCCTTGATGATATTTGGTAAAAGGTTATCCATTCCAAAATAACCGTTATATATGTTGATAGGTATGTATATCAGCATAGCTGCTCCGTAAATAAGGGCAGTCTTTTTTACAAATATCCATAAATTTTTATCGTTATAGGCATATCTGGAAATCAGAAAGTAGCCGGATGTCATTAAAAAGAATGGAACGGCAACACGAGCTATAATTCGTGTTAATATAAAGTCGCCTGTTTCGCTTAACGAAGTAAGCGGCGAAGTGTGAATTGCAATTATCAATAGCGAGGCGATAAACCTGAAATAGTCAATGCCCGTATAGTTTTTATTCATTGGTTTTCCTCCATACGGTGACAATAAAACCGTCTATGTTATTTCCTGAGATTTGATTAACATAGTTTTCTTCTATTTTGATCGTAGTTTCGTTGTTATTTGCAGGAACATAATATATCTCTATATCAACTTCACAACACGAGGGATATAAAAACCTGCAATGATTCCGATAGGTTTTCACAAATTCTATGTATTCTTCAAGCGATAATCCTCGCTCTGTAATAATCTTTGAGTGAGGATATCCTACATATCGAAAATGCCAAGGTTCATGTGAAATCCCTGTTATACTCTCTTTATCCTTTGCGTAGCGTTGGATAAAACCGTAATTGGGAGCTGACTGCCTAAATTCTTCACAAACACCGTCATATGGGAAATCAGGACGGATAAAATCTATGTCCGGCTTGTTTAATCCCAAATCAATCGCAAGCCCCGTTTGATGTTCGCTGTGATTTGGTAAAGCAACATATTTCCGTGTAAATTCTTCTCCGTTATCTTTAAGAGAAGCGTTATATATATTCATTTGTTCCTCTAAGGTTCGGTATCCGCTTACAGGAACAATAGCGTTTCCTGATAAGATTTTTTGGAATACAAGCTGCAATGCATTTGCTGCTTCACGGCTCAAAAAGATTTGAGCATAGCGACTGTCAAGAGAAACATATAATTTTCTGCTATCATCTCTGTACGGATATTTAGCGTTTACAAGCAGTAAATTACCTTGATATATTTGTTCTTCATTTAGAGTAATTGATTTCATCATTCAAAATACAGATTTATCAGCTTGTCCAACATATCTGTAAATGACAGACCGATACCTTTCATCATATTGGGATAGCGACTGTGAGAAGTGAATCCGGGTATCGTATTCACTTCATTAAAAACAATTTCGCCGGAAGGTGTATAGAACATATCTACCCTTGCAAAGCCGGAACACCCCAAAGCCTTATATATCGTCACCGCTGTTTCCTGTACCCGTTTTTCTTCTTTTAGGGAAAGTCTTGCAGGCATATGAATTTTCGAGGTTTTCAATGTGTATTTTTCGGTGTAATCAAAGAATCCGTCTGATAGTTCAATTTCATCTACCCGTCCAACTGTCAGATCGTCGATACCAAGTACGGCGCAACCTACCTCAAACCCATTGACTGCTTCTTCAACAATGACTTCTGTATCGTGTTCAAATGCTGATTCTATGGCGGTATTTAATTCTGATTGTGCGGTCACTTTAGTAATACCGAAAGACGATCCTGCACGAACAGGTTTTACGAAAAGAGGATAGACAAGATTCGCTTCGATTTCTTTCATAGCCGTATGCTTTTCAAAACGCTTAAAAGTTACCGATTTCGGAACTCTTACTCCGGCAAGGCTTACGAGCTTGTGCGCTCTGTCCTTATCCATACAGAGAGCCGAAGCAAGCGTATTGCAGCCGACAACGGGGATTCCAGCAAGTTCAAGCATTCCTTGAAGTGTGCCATCTTCTCCGTTTTTACCATGCAAAACCGGGAATACCAAATCTATATGAATAGCGGTGTTTTTATCTTTGCCAAGTTCCCAAATGCCATTTTGAGAGTGGCTTACAGATACGGTCACGGGATAGAGATTATCACGATCCTCACTCCAAGAATTATTTGCTATGTTTTCATACCGACCTTTGTAGTGATACCAGTCTCCACTTCGAGTGATTCCTATTGGGATAATGTCATACTTATCATGATTGATATTTTCAAACACGGAAAATGCCGATTGCAACGACACTTCGTATTCCGTTGAGTTTCCACCGAAAATAACGGCTAATTTTTTTCTTTTCATTTCATTCACCTCATTCTTCAATATTTGCGTCATCAGGAAGTGCATAGGCTATTTCACATTTGTTGATGTATAATTCCTTTTCAGACTGTGCCCCGGTCACTCTATCCGTTTCAGAACGACAAACAGTAGCAATTTGATAGTTCTTTTCTTCTCTCCTAACATAAAAAACAGTAGAATTAAAAACCTTATAATCAATAGACACAGGTGTTTGCGACAAAATACGACCATACATGAATCTGTCGTCAAAAGAAATCTCAATTTGAAAGGTGTTGTCCGTATCATTATGAATTTTCAGGTCTAACCATCCTTCGTTGATCGTGGCGTCAGTTCCGCAAGGTAATTCCTCTGTTGTGGATGGGAACGACTCAACAGCGTGTCCGTGGCGCTCAACAACTGTCATTGGCGTGTGTAGAAATAGCCAAAACAGCATATTGCTTAATTGGCACAAACCTCCGCCATAAGAGCCAATTATCTTTCCATCAACAAGATTTAATCCGTCTTTGTATTTCTCATAACGGTCTGCCCACCGCACAAGCTGCCAAAATGAAAATGTTTCATTCGGAGCAATAATAACCTTATTGATCGTTTTTGCGGCGAGTTTAAGATTGTGTACCTTGTTGATCTGATATTGCATATCAAATCCGCTGTTTTCATTCAGCATAAGCGATGAAGTTTCAAATACTGTATTAGGTAATATTGTTTCGGATTTCTTCTTTGCATATCTGTTTCCATCTAATTTCATTTCGAAATAAAACAGTTTCTTCCTTTGCCATTTGCGGATTGGGAGCAAAAAAGGAAACACCTGTGTTAGCCTTTTTCTATTTTTGTTTTTCATCCAAATATTCTTCAAGACAAATTTCTCTTTCATAAATTTCTGTTGCTGCTTCTACACCCACATACCGATAATGCCATACTTCCTCGGCAGTACCGGTAATATCCGTTTTATTTCCGGGATAGCGGAAAATAAAACCATATTTATAGCTGTTTTCTTGTAACCATAAGTAAACATCATAGGTTGCTCCGTTAATATCTACTGCAAAACCAAGCTGATGTTCGCTATAACCGGGAACAGCAACCCATTGTTTAGCTTGTTCCACGGCTTCGCTTTCGGAGTAACCCTGTTGTTCATATTTTGCAATTTTATCATCATATAGCTTTTGCTGCGTTGATTGTGTTCGGTAACCAGATACCACCATTGGAAGCTGATCTAAATTTCCTTCTTTTGCAGCTTCTAACATTTCAATCAATGGTTCATAAATCCGCTTGTCAACTTTCTCTCCTCCCGGAACTTCGACTAAATCTACTTTATAATTAGGGGGAATAGGGTTCTGCTTGTTTACCAATATCAGATTCCATTGAGTTTCCTCTTCAGTGCTTTGCATATCACTATAATCTGCTTCATTTTTCAGCGTATCGTTTTTGCTAATCGTTATAGGCGGATTGTAAATATCTTTCTCTTTAGCCGCCTTGCCATAATTCAACAAAAGAATAGCGCTGAATAACAAGGATACTAATAAAGCACAGCTTATCAAAGATATACGCTGCCTGTTACGCCTGCGATTGTAATGGACTTTCCTGCGTTTCATAGTTGATTTCCTTTCAGTAACCATTAGCCAAAACAAAACGCTCTTGTCTCAGCACAAATAATTGTACTAAAAACAAGAGCGTTCTTTATTTGTTCCCACGCAAGGATTACATCTATTTTAATACGGAAAAACTTACGATTTACTTACGACACAGGCAAAGTGACCTCAAACTCAACTATCTCATTTTCGCTTTTTGCCGTTATTGTTCCATTGTGAAGCTCAATAATCTGCTTAGCAATAGCCAGTCCTAATCCTGCTCCGCCACTGCTTGTACTCCGTGAAGCGTCAAGCCTATAAAACTGTTCAAATATCCGATCCAATTTTTCTTTCGGAATAGTATCGCAATGATTGGTGAATTTAATTACAGCATTATTTCCTTGCTCTGTAACGGTAATGTCTATATCCGTCCCATCAAAGCTGTAAATTACTGCGTTTCTCAATAAATTATCAAATACACGCTGAATTTTATTTGCATCACAATTCATCATGATATTTTCTGATACGCTAAGGTTGCAAGTTAGATTTTTCTCTTTCAGCATTGGTTGAAATTCATATAAAAGCATTTCAAACAACCGTGCCAAATTTATCTTGCTGTATTGGAGCGTAATAGTGGATAGATTGTATTTTGATATTTCAAAAAACTCGTTAATTAAATCTTCAAGTCGTTCCGCTTTATCCAATGAAACAGAAAGATATTTTTCCCTTAGATCATCTGATATTTGTGTTTCATCGTGTAATAAATTCAAGTACCCAATAACCGACGCAAGGGGAGTTTTCAAATCATGGGCAAGATACATTATTAAGTCGTTTTTTCGTTGTTCCGCAGTGAGCATATCATTCTTTTGTTTTTCAATGGTATGTTTTACAGTATTGAGTTTCCGTTCCAAAGGAAGAAGCTCAGCAGATAAAGATATATCTTCTGCATTTTCATTTATTAAACTATCCATCCCTTTGTCAATTTCCTCAAAGTATTTTGTAAACCAATTCAGATATATGCGAAATACTATTAGGAATGTAACCGCCAATGCTCCGATCATTATTAAATCAAAATTGTTGCGGAATAGTTGCTGATATAAATTATATGCTGCATCGTACTCCATACGAAAGGCGTTTTGAAAAGTATTTACCATAAAATCGGCGAAACGACCATGCAATACAACAGAATACAATAAATAAATAATAGAAACGGAAATAAAAATCATTATGAGTGTTCGCACAAAAATTTTTGTGCGAAATGCTCGGAAATCTTTTTTTTGAATAGAAATCTTATTTTTCAATGGTATATCCAACTCCCCATATATTTACTATAAATTTTGCTTTTTTTGCCGAGTCGTTCATCTTTTCTCGCAATCGACCTATGTGAGCCATAACTGTGTTATTGTTATTCAAGTATTTTTCGCCCCACACCGCTTCAAATAATTCCTCAGACGGAACTACTGTGCCTTGATGTTCGCATAAATACCAAAGGATTGAAAATTCAATAGGCGTTAATTGCAGTTCCTTTCCGAACAAAAAGCATTTATGATTATCCTTGTTAATAGTCAGTCCCCGAATGTCATATTCGTGAGGTTTTTCCTCTTGCTTTTGTGTAGGACTATTATATCGCATATATCTACGCAACTGCGTTTTTACTCTTGCAACTACCTCTAATGGATTAAAAGGCTTTGTAATGTAATCATCCGCACCGATTGTAAGCCCCATTATTTTGTCACCGTCCTCGACTTTTGCTGTAAGCATAATAACAGGGTAATAGAATTTCTCTCTGATTTTTTGACAAATATGAAAGCCGTCAATATCGGGTAGCATAACATCTAATATTGCTAAATCTATGTCAGTTTCTTCGATACATTTTAAGGCTTCAATACCATTGTAAAACTTATATACTGTGTATCCGTCGTTTTTCAGGTAGACTTCAATCAGGTCAGCTATTTCTTTTTCATCGTCTACGATTAAAATATTTTCGCTCATTTTATTGCTCCTTGCTTTCCGGTACGGCTTCCATTATATCTCCAAAATCACAGTTTAGATATTCGCATATCTCAAGCAAAACAGGAAGTGTGACATTTTCGTTTTTCCCAAGTTTAGCAAAAGTGCTTTTACTTGCGCCAACCGCTACTCTTAATTGACTTTTTTTCAGTCCTTTATCTATAAGCAGTTTCCAAAGCTTATTATAGCAAACTTTCATTTCGTTCCTCCAAATAGACTAATTGACTTTATTATAGCACTAAATAAATTAAAATGCAAGCATTTGGTCTGCATTTGCATACTTTTTGAGAAGCGTATGTATTCGACTGTTTGCATTAAACAGTCGATATAAAATTTAATACTGCGGTACACCATACCCCAATATCTCATAATACCCCACGGCGTAGTGATTTTCTCGGCAGCTATCGCCGGAATTGCCCTCTACGGTGTAAACAATACCATTCTCGACTTTCTCAACAATACCCACATGGTCGGATTCTCCGTCTTGTGGGCCTGACGAGCCTTTGTTGTCCCAATCAAAGAAGATAATATCGCCGGGGCGGGGTTCATAGCTTTTATCCTGCCATAGTCCGCGATCCTTAAACCACTGTGAGCCGGTCACGCAGCCTGCAAATTTAGGGATAACGCCAGCGTCGATATAACCACACTCGTTGGCACACCAACTGACGAAACAGGCGCACCATTCCACACGGGAGTTAAAGCCGTACCACGACCAGTACGGTTCGCCGC
>CAZULD010000086.1:0-1151 GCA_964621135.1 uncultured Bacteroides sp.
GATTCATATGCCGAATTTGCCGGAACTTATGGAATGTACAACACCAACAAGGAAACTCTCCGTGTCGGCTCCGGTCTACTTGGCAATCATTGGACAGTTGATGCTCGTTTCAGCCATATCGGAAGCGACGGTTATATCGATCGTGCATGGTCAAAGCTATGGAGTTACTTTGGTCAGGTAGCTTATCGTAGCGAAACTACAACCGTTCGACTCCTTGCTTTCGGCGGTAAGGAACAAACCTATATGGCGTGGGATTATGCGTCAAAGGAAGAGATGGCAGAATATGGACGCCGATACAATCCTTGCGGCAAATACACTACATCAGATGGTCAGACAGCATTCTATGACGATCAGACCGACAATTACATCCAGCATCATTTCCAGTTGTTGTATTCTCAGTATCTATCTGAAAAATTCAACCTTAACGTAGCTCTCCACTACACAAAGGATGATGGATATTATAATCAGTATAAAACCAAGCGCACACTTGCCGAATATGGTCTCCAGCCATTTTATGTTGATGGTGAGAAAATCAAGAAAAGCGATCTTATCCGTTTGAAAAAGAATGATAACGGTTTCGGAGGCGGTACATTCTCGCTTGCGTACAATAGCGGTCGTGTATCTGCTTTACTTGGTGGTGCTCTCAATAATTTCCGCGGACATCATTTTGGTCAGATAGCATGGGTGCGCAACTATGTTGGTCCGATTGATCCACTGCAGGAGTATTACCGCAATCTTGGTGAAAAACTCGACGGTAACATATACGCGCGTGCCAATGTTGCTCTTGGCGGAGGAGTGTCAGCTTTCGGTGATTTACAATATCGTCACATCGATTACAAAATTACCGGTGTTAGCGACAATTTTGATTATAATACTGATGCCATGCAGCAGCTTGACATCCACAAGAAATACGATTTCTTCAATCCTAAAGTCGGTTTGAACTGGGAAATTAACCCTGATAATCGCCTTTTCGCTTCATGGAGTGTAGCTCACAAAGAGCCGGTACGCGATAACTTTACTGATGGTGATATCCACAATGTTCCAAGAGCCGAACGTCTATTCGATTATGAATTGGGATACAGCTACAATAGTTCGATCTTCTCGGCCGGAGTAAATCTCTACTACATGGATTACAAAGATCAGCTCGTAGT
>CAZULD010000086.1:1251-8995 GCA_964621135.1 uncultured Bacteroides sp.
TTTGAAGCCAATCTTGACAGCCGCTATGTTTCGAAACAGTATCTGAACAATGCACATAACGATGAGCAGGCTCTTGATGCGTATTTCGTTACAGACTTGCACCTTGCTTATACATTCCACAATCTGCTTTCTCTTAAGGAGGTTCGTCTTGGATGCGCCGTTTACAATCTTTTCAATGAGAAGTATGAAAACAATGGATATGCTGGCGCAGGTTATTATATTGATGATGCCGGAGAAAAGGTTATCTACCGATATGCCGGATATGCAGCGCAAGCGACAACTAACGTAATGGCATCCATAGCAATAAAATTTTAGAATAGGATGAATGAAATTCTCAGCTTTTTAACTCCTGATAGACTCATAGAGATTGCCGGCTTCCTTGTGGGGCTGGCATATCTTTATTTTGAGTATCATGCCAATCGTCTCGTATGGCTGATGAGTGTGATTATGCCGGCTCTCTCACTTTGGACTTACTGGAGGGTGGGGCTATATGCTGACTTTTCAATAAATGTCTATTATCTAATTATAGCTGCATACGGTTACGTTGCATGGTCATTTGGACTTAGCCGTAAAAAACGTGCACCGGTAAAAATCAGCCGAATGCCTGCGCGTAGTTACCTTATTGCCTTGGGCGCGTTTGTTGCCATTTATGCACTTCTGGCATTAAGCCTTATTAACTTTACTAATAGTAATGTGCCGTATTGGGACGCATTCAATACTTCACTGAGTATCGTCGCCATGTGGATGCTTGCCCGCAAGTATGTCGAACAATGGATTGCTTGGCTTATTGTAGATGCTGTCAGTGTAGGTCTCGATGTTTACAAGGGTATATATTTCTATGCAGGGCTTTATGCCATATATACCGTTATTGCCGTATTCGGTTATCGGAAATGGATTAAACTGATGGTTCAGCAAGATCGTTGACCGCAGCTTGTGCACATCTCATACCGTCAATAGCTGCCGATACTATGCCTCCGGCATATCCCGCACCTTCACCGCATGGATAGAGTCCAGCGAGATCTATATGTCGTAGACTCTCACGGTCTCTCGTGATCTGCACAGGCGCTGATGTACGGGTCTCATCGCCGACAAGAATTGCTTCATCCGTCAGAAATCCACGCGATTTGCGACCGAATTCCTTAAACCCTTCCTGAAGGCGCCGACTCACAAATGGTGGTAAAAGTTGATCTATGCGTGCGCTGAAGACTCCGGGGGCGTACGAACTTCGAGGTAGCGTCTCTGATCGTTTGCCGTTGACAAAGTCTGTCATCCTCTGAGCGGGAGCACGCTGAGTACCGTCGGCCGCTTCGTAGAACTTATGCTCTACATCTTCTTGAAATTTCAGCATTTTCAAAGCCCCGTACTTGTCATATTCGGGTAGGTCCTCCGGAAGAATTTCAACAACCATACCGGAGTTGGCCCATTGCGTTCCGCGATTGGATGGCGACATACCGTTAACCACCAGTTGGCCTTTCTCACTTGCAGCCGGGATGATAAATCCACCGGGACACATGCAGAACGAATATACTGCTCGTCCGTCAACGCGTGTCAACATAGAATATTCCGCTGCCGGTAAATATTTCCCTCTGCCTTGTGGAGAATGATACTGAATTTGATCTATTGTTTTCTGATTGTGTTCGAGACGTACTCCTACGGCAATGCCTTTGGGAGTCATGGTCACTCCGGCCTCGTCGAGCATTTTGTATACGTCGCGGGCAGAATGTCCTGTAGCCAGAATGACCGGTCCGTCAAATTTCCGTCCGTCGGCTGTGAAGACCCCTTCAACCTTATTATCTTTTATTATCAGGCGATCAACTCGAGTTTCAAAATAAACTTCTCCGCCTGCCTTCTCAATAGTTTTTCTTATGGCTTTAATAACTTCAGGAAGTCGGTCTGTTCCTATATGGGGATGAGCGTCGACCAAAATGTCGTGCTGCGCACCATGATCTACAAATATACCGAGGACTTTGTTGACTGATCCGCGTTTTTTGCTGCGGGTGTAGAGTTTTCCGTCAGAATATGCTCCCGCTCCTCCTTCACCGAAACAATAATTAGATTCGGGATCCACAGTCTGTTCTCGTGATATTTTGGCGAGATCTTTTCTGCGGCTGTCTACATCTTTGCCTCTTTCCAGCACTATGGGACGATAACCCAGTTCGATCAGTTCGAGAGCTGCGAATAACCCCGCCGGTCCGGCTCCTACGACAATAACCTCACGTTTGCCTCTGACATCCGGATAGGTTACCGGCTGATGATCTACTGTCTGCTCATCTATTTCATCCACATGGATTTTGAGAGACAGATTGATTATTACCTGACGTTGACGTGCATCGATAGATCGTTTGAAGATATCTACTCGCTTCACACGTTTTCGATCTACTTTAAGTTCACGTGCAGCGCGTTCGGCAAGTCGTTCGGGTTCATATGCGATTTCGGGTGTTACCCTCAGGTCTAACTCTCTAAGCATTATTCTGTGGAGCAATAAATTTTTTGTTGAATTTCTTTGTGGTAATAATCAGCGTTAAAGCTGCTACTATAAATGCCATCAGATCACTACCTGCCATACTGGCCCATACGCCTGTGACTCCGAAATATTCCGGGAGGATCCAGAGTAGCGGTAAAAGGAAGATTAGCTGTCGCGTCAAGGACAGAAAGATCGATAGCTTAGGCTTTCCGATTGACTGGAAATAATTCTGGATAACTATCTGGGCACCGACTACAGGATAACAGATAAAGTAGACTCTGAAACCGCGTCGAGCAATGTCTATCATATCTGTGTCAGTGGTGAATAGTGCCGAGATAACATCCGGGAATGCTTCTGTTATGGCGCATCCGAGTGTCGTGATGATCACGCCGATAAAGATACCTTTATATAACGTTTGCTTTACTCGATTCCATTTGGCAGCTCCGAAATTGTAACCTAAAATAGGTTGCATGCCCTGTGTCACGCCGAAGACTATCATTACGAAAAACATAGTCGTGCGATTTATGATACCGTAAGATCCCACCGCTATGTTACCCATATCTCCGGCCGAAGAGAGTAGGGCTTTATTGAGGAACACCACGACGAGACACGCGCAACAGTTCATCAAAAAAGGTGACATACCGATTGAGTAAATTCTTTTCAATATCGGTATTGAGAGGTATTTATCGCGTGGTTCGAAATGCACAAAGCTTTTTTTCGAAAGGAAATGAATCAAGACCCAAATAAAAGCGGAGAACTGACCCACCACAGTAGCAAGGGCTGCCCCTTTGATTCCCCAATCGAATACAAAAATAAATATGGGCGCGAAAATAACATTTACGCCGACTGACAGCAACGCAGAAATCATCGCTTTTTCAGGATATCCCGTCGCTCTCATAAGGTTGTTTAGACCGATGAAGATATAGCTGATAGGCGTTGCGTAGAGGATAACCTTCATAAATTCTCTGGCATACGGAATAGTTTCTGCCGTCGCACCGAAGAAATATAAAATATCGTCGAGGAAAATCAAAGTCAGGCCGCCAAAAACCACAGCATGAATAATACACAGCACCATGACATTGTTGACTACGTCAGTAGCTCGCTGTATATTCTTCTGACCTAAGAAAATCGAACTGATCGTAGCTCCGCCGACTGCGACAAGCGTACAGAATCCTATAACGAGATTCATCAAGGGAAAAGTGATTGCGAGACCTGAAATGGCCATTGCTCCCACGCCTCGCCCAATGAAAATACTGTCAACGATATTGTAGAGAGAGGTTGCCAGACTGGCTACGATAGCAGGAAGAGAATACTTCACCAGTAGTTTGCCTATTGAGGCTGTGCCCAGAAGATTAGGATTGCTTGTGGCGGTAGTATTCATAAATGTGTAAATGTTTAGACGATTTTTTATAATGCAAAATTAACTTATTTATAACATCCAATCCCGGCATCTGTATTAATTTTGCATAAAATTTAACTTTTGACTATGTCCCGTAACGCAGTTTTATTTGATCTTGATGGTGTGCTCATAGACTCCGAAGGTGTCTATTATGACTTCTGGAACAATATAGAGCATCTTTATCCTACAGGCATTCCTGATTTTGCCAATTATATTAAAGGCAGTACTCTAAAACGCATTATGGAGTATTATAAGGATCCGGTTGTGCACGCCGATGTGTTGAGGAGACTTAAAAAGCAGGAGGAGAATATGCGTTTCGTGATTTTCCCCGGTGTCATACAATTTCTCGAGCGTCTGCGTCAACTCGGAGTTGCTTGTGCGATAGTCACAAGCAGTAATGACAGCAAGATGGCGCGGCTTTTTGATCAGAATCCCGGCTTTGCTGACTTCTTTGATGTGATAATTACCGACCGTCAGGTTTCCCGATCCAAACCTGATCCGGAAGGGTATATCTTAGCAGCCGAAAAACTGAGCTGCAATCCGCATGACTGTGTCGTATTTGAGGATTCCTTTGCCGGACTGGAAGCCGGTAACCGTTCCGGCGCACGCGTTATAGCTCTAGCTACAACCAATCCGGTCGAATCACTTCGCCGCTATACAAAAACGGTGATATCCTCTTTCGACGATATCACCGCGGATTCTTTATTTAGCTGATTGACTTTTAGCAGGCCTTAAAACTCATGTCCAAGCCTTTGACAGAGTGGGTGAGTGCTCCGACAGAGATGAAATCGACGCCACACTCACCGTAGTCTCTGAGTGTGTCGAGGGTGATGCCTCCTGATGATTCGATTTCAACTGACGGATTGACAGCCCGGATCTGTTCTACAGCCTTGCGTGTGCGTTCGGGCGTAAAATTATCGAGCATAATTCTATCGACTCCAGCTTCAAGCGCTTGAGCTATCTCGTTCCCGTTACGAACTTCGATCTCGATTTTGAGATCCTTATTATTCTCCGCACAATATTTTTTTGCCGCTTCGATTGCATTCGTAATGCCTCCGGCAAAGTCAACGTGGTTATCCTTAATAAGGATCATATCGAAGAGACCGATGCGGTGGTTCGATCCCCCTCCGATCTTCACTGCTTCTTTTTCGAGCATACGCATTCCCGGAGTAGTCTTACGAGTGTCGAGGACTTTGGTTTTAAGACCTTCAAGGCGTTTCTGATAACGTGCTGTCTGGGTGGCAATTCCACTCATACGCTGCATAATATTGAGCATTATGCGTTCGGTTTGCAGTAAAGATCTAACCTTACCTTCTACTACAAAAGCTATGTCGCCTGGCTTGACATGTGTGCCGTCTTCGATCATCACGGTCATCTTGAGTGACGGATCAAATTTTTCAAAAACTTTTCGTGCAATATCTACACCTGCCAATATGCCTTCCTCTTTGATAAGCAGATGCTGACGGCCCTCTTCGTCGGCGGGAATAGTACTTAATGTTGTATGGTCGCCGTTGCCGACATCTTCGGCAAAGGCAAGATTGAGCAGATCGTCGATCAGTTCGTCTTTGGTTTTCATGACTTATTTATATTTTGTACTTTTGCACAAAAGTAATTAAAAACCATCAATCATCCAAAGATTTTGAAAATCCAACTTGTCACCGTCGGTAAAATGAACGATGCCCCAATTATCGAGGCAATGGAGCGCTATGTCAAACGTCTTACACATTATATACCCTTCCAAATCGTAACACTTCCTGATGTTAAAAATACACGCTCTATGACTGAAGATCGTCAGAAAGAAGCCGAAGGTGCTGTTTTATTGTCATCTGTAACGCCCAAAGACTATGTCGTGTTGCTTGATGAACGCGGCAAAGAATTTACATCGCGCGAATTTGCCTCTTATGTCGATCGCCGTACAGTCAGTCTTGCCGGTAACCTTGTCTTTGTGGTCGGTGGGCCATACGGATTCTCACAAGATGTGTATGACCGGGCAAATGACAAAATTTCTCTTTCGCGAATGACCCTGACACACGAAATGGTCCGTCTGTTTTTTGTCGAGCAACTTTACAGGGCAATGACCATTCTTCGCGGTGAACCATATCATCACGACTGATTAGAACAGACTCAATTGTTTGCCCGGCTGACTCATAACAGGCACAGTCGACATATACACAGCCTTACTCCCGCTCCAGCCTTGTGTCATATTGCGTAAATTTATAGTCAACAGTCCGTTGGTTGAACCGATCTCCCCTTTAATTGCCTTAATAACATCAGAAATAGATCCCAGACCACTAAGCCGAAGACATGCTGCAACCTCACCGCGAATAGTTGCCGTAGCAAAAATAATATCATTGAAACTTATCTTACCCATTTTTATGAAGTTATTGATGATTACACCGCAAAGTTACTAGTCTAATTGGGCAAGATTGCTGCACATATTTCCTAATAAAATTTAAATGTATGTTTTGTAATTATAGACCTCCGAATTCAGGTGGTTAGGTTGCTCTAGAATATAGCCAAAGACAGCTAAGATATGATTTAAGAATTAATTGTTATATTTGCAGCATGAAACAACATGGATATATAATCTTTATTTTAGCAGCAATCTTTTCAAGTTGTACTACATTAAGATCAATAAAGTGTGGTAGTCCTTCAACCGATACATATCGTAACTTTGTGGTTGATACGATTACTCCCAATGATACAATCAAGAGTGTCTTGATTTCTTCTACTGATCATGACAGATATTTTGAAGATTCAAAATTTTCCGGAGGTCGTTTCAACGGCGAAACTATCGGCGAATATTTTTCAAGAGTCAGAGGTAACGGCGCACTGTTGATTGTTCGCAATGATACAGTATTACTGGAACAATATTACGGTAATTTCTCACAACTTTCACCTTCCAATATATTCTCAATATCCAAAGCTGTTACCGCTTTGCTATGTGGAATAGCTGTGGACGAAGGCTACATGTCGTTAACCGATCCTGTAACTAAGTTTCTTCCCGAACTAAGTGATGCAGATTCTCTCTTCAGAGAGCTTACTATTGAACATCTGCTCGATATGCGGACAGGACTTGATTTTGAAGAGAGTTATGGGTGGAATCCATTTTCTAAAATGGCCAAATTATATTACGGTAAAGATGTAGTAGGTCAAATTAAGAAATTGCATTTCAACTCAGTTCCGGGTAGCACACATTATTATAATTCTATGGCGACTGCTATATTAGGGGTTGCTATTGAGCGGGCTGTCGGAATGCCGTATGCACAATACTTGCAAGAAAAAGTATGGAGACCGCTTGATATGGAAACCAATGCATTAATCTCTCTTGATGACAGCAAACATCGACAGGCCAAGGCTTATGGAGGTTTAGTATCCAACGTTAGGGATTTAGCAAAAATCGGGCGCCTTTATATCAACGGAGGAGTGTATGATAACAAGAGAATTGTGAGCAAGGAATGGATTGACCGTTCCATTCATCCTTCTTTGGATAACGAAGCCTATTCTTTCGGCTGGAACAATATTATAACTCGCGTTAATGGTGAGGATATTGTTAATCCACGTTTTTTTGCCATAGGACTTTATGGTCAAGTTTTATTCTGTGACCCAATTCAGAATTTGATATTTGTAACTCTTGGCGAAAAGAAAGGGAGTGAGTACCATTTACTTTTCGATGACTTTTGTAATCTGATCTCACAATAAGTGTTGCTGTCACACCTGTAGTGTCCGGAAGAGGATCTTCAATTTGTAAGAGTGGGGGAAGTTGCATAATTAAAAATTATATAGTAACTTTGCAGTGCTTACGGCGCGAGTTTGTTCCAGCCGAAGCATCGGGGCGTAGCGCAGTCCGGTAGCGCACCTGGTTTGGGACCAGGTGGTCG
>CAZULD010000087.1:0-8980 GCA_964621135.1 uncultured Bacteroides sp.
TGTTACGGCCTTCGCTGTTGGGGATAACGACGGGGTCGTTACCTTCGAGAACTGCCACACATGAGTTGGTTGTTCCTAAGTCAATACCAATGATTTTTCCCATGATTGTTTAATGTTTTATGTTTATGATTTAATTTCTATTTTTGATTTGTCATCAACTATAAAACAAAACTTGTGCCAAAAAGGTTTTGCCGCCTCAACCGCAATTTTTCATCCCTTTTCACCTCTTCCCACGTGACAAAATGTCAGCCTCTCCATCCAATCCCCTCCGCGCATTTATGCCGTTGTTGTGGCACGCACTCCTCAAAATTCCTCAACTTTCCGAATGAAAACGCCTCAACTTTCCGAATGAAAACGCCTCAACTTTCCGAATTCAAAAAAAAGTACTATCTTTACAGCCTAAAAGTAAGTGATATATGAATAGTGATTATCGAAATAGAATAGTAGACAATATCCTTAAGTTTAAATTGGAGAGTAAAGGTGCAGTGTTAATCCGTGGGCCTAAATGGTGCGGAAAAACTACCACTGCAGAGCAATTTGCGAAAAGCGTACTATATATGAGCCAGCCGCAATATGTACAACGTAATATGGAATTAGCCCAACTAAACCCATTATTGTTGCTTGAAGGAGAAAATCCGAGGCTGATAGACGAATGGCAACTTGCTCCACAAATCTGGGATAGTGTGCGTTTCGAAGTAGATCATCGACGAGAAAGAGGATTATTTATCCTTACGGGATCTGCGATGCCCGTAGAACGGACTAAAAATGATATGCCCACAATATATCATTCGGGTACAGGTCGTTTTGCAATACTGGAGATGCTTCCGATGACACTTTTTGAATCCGGAGATTCAAGTGGAGAGGTGAGTTTGAAGCAATTGTTTGAATCTCCTAATCAGATATCAGGTTACTCCTCCTGCGATCTCAAACATATTGCATATCTTATGTGTCGCGGAGGATGGCCATATGCGGTGTCAGATGATCTTAGCCCTCAGGCGGCTCTTGAACAAGCAAAGGATTACGTTGATATAGTAGTTGAAGAAGATATTTCACGGGTAGACGGCGTAGAAAGAAATGTTGAGAGAGCTCGTAAGTTGTTGAGGTCATATTCCCGATTTCAAGGTACTCAGACGTCTGTCACTCAGATACACGAGGATTTGAAAACCGGTGACAATGATCCGTTGAGTGACGACTCTGTCCGATCCTACCTTAATGCGTTACGTCAGATATTTGTGATAAAGGATCTCGATTCTTGGAATCCGAATTTACGGTCAAAAGCGGCAATACGTTCCACTCCGACACGATATTTTACAGATCCTTCAATAGCTACAGCATCTTTACGCATTGGGCCTGAAGAGTTGTTGAATGATCTGAATACAATGGGACTGCTATTTGAAACTTTGTGTATTCGCGATTTAAGAGTGTATGCCCAAGCTCTTGACGGAGATGTGTATCATTACCGTGATAGTAATGGCCTTGAATGTGACGCAGTGGTTCATTTGCGTAACGGAAAGTATGGTTTTATAGAGATAAAACTTGGAGGTGACAGATTAATAGAAGAAGGTTGTGCCACTTTAAACAAGTTGGAAAAAATACTTGATTACACCAAAATGAATACTCCGTCATTCAAAATGATATTGACTGCAGTAGGCGAATATGCCTATCGGCGAGCCGACGGCATATATGTTGTACCGATTTCCACCCTAAGGGATTAGCTTTTTGAATAAGTGTTCCTCAATTAAATGATAGCTTTTGCTATCATTTAAAAACTAAGATCCTTTATAAGATCCTTTAATCGTTTTGGTTTTCTTCGCAGATTTCGGCGGGGGTGAGGAGTTCGAGGGCGCGGGCGCCGCGACGAGTGCCTGTCAGATAGGCGATGCGATCGTCGGGCTGCAACAGACCTTCTTCAACGATATGGCGCACAGCATCAACCGAATGATGAGGAAACGTATTGTCGGTCTGAGGGTAATAGTAAGCCTGCACGCCGTAACTTAGTGCGAGCCAACGCATCACGCTGCTGTTGTGGCAGATAGCAAATGTCGGGTTCTTACCTCTGAATGATGCGATATAGCGCGCCGACTCGCCGCGATATGCGTCAGTGAAGATGGCTTTAGTTCCGACAGTCTCCTCTGACATAACGGCTTCGCGTGCAAGAAACGATGTCAGCTTTCCGTCGACCATCGGCGGAACTTCGCGTTGACTGCTCTGCGCCCCTTCTACTTCGCGGGCAACGTTGGCCATTGTCCTTACGGCCTCAAGCGGGTATTTACCGTAGGCTGTTTCGCCTGAGAGCATTATGGCATCGGCCCGCTGATAGACCGCATTGGCTACGTCGCTTACCTCGGCGCGGGTGGGACGTGGGTGCTCGATCATGCTGTGCAGCATCTGGGTAGCGACTATTACAGGCTTGTGGGCTGTAATACACTTGTTTATCATCATTGTCTGAATGCCCGGGATGCGCTCGATCGGCACCTCAATGCCGAGGTCGCCGCGGGCAACCATTATGCCATAGGATGCGTCGAGAATCTCGTCGAAATTGTCGATACCCTCCTGATTTTCGATTTTAGAAATAATCTTTGCGTTAGATCCGTAGCTGTCAAGGATGGCCTGCACGCTTCTGACGTCATCGGCCGAGCGCACAAACGAGTGGGCGATGAAGTCAACGTTGAGTTCGACTGCATAACCGATATTCACCTTGTCGCGTTCGGAAACTGACGGCAGATCGATGCTGACTCCCGGGAGATTGACGCCCTTGCGCGATCCGAGACGGCCGTCATTCTCGGCTCTCGCAGTAGCGTAAGAACCACAGTTTTCGGTTACTACGAATTCCACTTCGCCGTCGTCGATCAGTATGCGTGTTCCGGGAGTGAGGAAGTTTACTATTCCCGGATAGTTGAAGCCGATTTCGGTCGCAGAGGTCGGCTTGGCAGGGTCACCGTAGAGTCTGACAATCTGACCGCGGGTGTAGTCGACCGGCTCGCCGGTGGCGGTAACCGTGGTGCGGATCTCCGGGCCCTTAGTGTCCATCATGATGGCGATCGTATCAGACACCGCGCGGACATTGTCAACTATCTTTTTAAAGCCTTCATAATCAAGGTGAGCTGAGTTCATCCTGACTACGTTGACTCCGGCTTCACGGAGGGCGGTTATAAATTCGGGGTCACACCGTTTGTCAGAGACGGTAGCGACAATCTTGGTAAACTTCTTCATACTGTTATAACAAGCAATGTTCCAAAAAGTTAAATACTCACAACTAATTGGTTGTTAGAGAAGACGGCGATGCGGTTGCCGTCGAGGTCATACGTTTTGATCGGCTGACGGTCGATCTTCGGGGCCCGGGCGACACCTTCAGTGCCGAACGATCGGGGCGAGGTTTCGATACGAGCAACATCCCACAAACCGGACTCGACGAAAGATCCCAGAACCTCAGAACCTCCTTCGACGAGCAGCGATGTGATACCCTCGTTGTAGAGGCGATCGAGGAGCGCCGGGATGCTGTCAGCGTCATCTATCACCAGCGGATTGCGACCCGAGACTCTGTAACGGCTGTCGACGCGGTGGCGGCGGTCCAGAATGATCGGGCGCGGAGCGCGTCCTCCCCACAGACGAGTGTCGAGCAGCGGATCGTCGGCCAACACGGTGCCCGAGCCTACGAGAATACCGTCGTGGATAGCGCGTAGGCGATGGACGGCCAAGCGTCCGAGCGGCGACGAAATCGCGGCGGCAGGTTCTCCGGGAGCGCGTCGCACATCGAGCATGCCGTCAGCACTTTGCGCCCACTTCAGTGTGACGAAGGGGCGACGCAGAGTGTGAGCGGTGATGAAGGCGGCGTTCAGTCGGCGGCTTTCTTCGGCGAGGACACCCGTGACAACCTCTGCACCGGCTGCGCGAAGCATCTCTATGCCGCGGCCGCTGACTTTGGGGTTGGGATCGGTCGCGCCTACAACCACACGGGGTATGCCGCAGTCGATCAGTAACTTGGCGCAGGGAGGGGTTTTGCCGTAGTGGGAGCAGGGTTCGAGGGTTACATAAATCGTCGAGTCGGTGAGAGCGCTGCGGTCGCTGACTGATGCAACGGCGTTGACCTCGGCATGACCTTCGCCGAAGCGTCGGTGATAGCCTTCGCCGATGATGGTGCCGTCGGGCGCAACGATCACAGCGCCTACCATAGGGTTAGGCGAAACGTTGCCCATGCCGTGGCGCGCCAGCTCAAGTGCCCGACGCATATATCTCTCGTTTATTTCCATGTCAAAGTGCGCTGTAAGGGATGTTGAACGTGTTGCCCTGCAGGGGATCGCCGGTCTGAATGCCTTTGGTGAGCCACTTTACGCGCTGCGAGGAGCGGCCGTGGTTGAACGAGTCGGGCATCTCACGGCCGTAAGCCTTGCGCTGGAGATAGTCGTCGCCGATTTTCGAGGCTGCGTTGACGGCAGCTTCAACGTCGCCCGGCTCGATCGAGCCGAACATCTCGTTGTCGTTGTGAGCCCATACGCCGGCATAGTAATCGGCCTGCAGCTCAAGGCGGACACTCATCTGATTGGCGTCGCGCTCACTCATCGACTGCATAGCCTGATGGGCGTCGGTCAGAGTGCCGAGGAGATACTGCACATGATGGCCGACCTCGTGGGCAATGACGTAGGCATAGGCGAAGTCACCCGAAGCTCCGATGGTCTTCTCCATGTCGCGGAAGAAGTCGAGGTCGATGTAGACCGTCTGGTCTGCCGAGCAGTAGAAGGGGCCGACCTGCGACGTTGCCTGTCCGCAGCCGGAGTTGACCGAGCCTGAGAAAACAACCATCTGCGGGCACTCGTAGTCGCCCCAGCCCTGACGCTGAAACTCGCGAGTCCAAACGTCCTCGGTGCCTGCCAGAACCTTGGACGCGAGGTCGAAGAGGCGTTGATCCTCGGCGTCGGGTTCGCGGGTGCCGGTCATCGAAATGTTGCCGCCTGACATCATCTGGCCGGCTACGTTGCCTATCACATCGCCGATTCCGCCACCCTGAAAGAGGGTGAGAGCCGCTACAATTATCACGCCTATTATGCCGCCTCCGATGCCTATCTTGCGGCCTGAGGAGCCGCGGCGGTCGGAGATGTTGGAGCTGTTGCGTCGTCCGTCTAATCTCATTGTGTCAATGTGCTAATTATTTGATTTTAACCAGTTCCACGCGATCGACAAGGGCGTGGTTGGTCTTGAGGTTCATATTTTCGTTTGACTCGCGGAAACTTACGCCGAGTTTGTGGCTACCGGCCTTGAGGTGGAGGCGGAGGATGCTCGAGCGACCCCAGTCACTCCACTTGCCTTCGCCGCGCTGAGGCATCACGATCGCTCCGACAGGCTCACCGTCGACAGTCAGAGTGCGCACGGCACACTTGTTCTCGGTGTTGATCGGGCCATTACCGTTGGCGTAGATCAACGATAGGGCATAGACGCCGTCGGCGGGAACGCTGACTGTCATTTCGACAGGTGCCGTGCTGTGGTCGAGTTCGACGAAGCCTTCGCCTGTCCAACCGCTGATGGGGGCGGTAGGTTCGTAGGACACTTCGGCCGACTTCATCACGGTCACCTCGCCGGGCATCTGAACGGTCAGGACTTCGCCGAAGGTGCGGGGTTCGGAAGCGAATGACTCTGTGCCGTCAGGGTTAACGCCGATCACCTGATATTCACCGGGCTGATCGATGGCGAAAGAGGTCTCGTGAGTATCAGCGATGCGCTCGCCGTTACGGATGACGACATAATGGTCAATGTACTCGATAGGATTCCACCACAGGCGTCCGTCGGCGATCCATGAGATCGGGGTGAAGGGAGCCTTGACGTTGGCCATACGGTTGACTTTCAACGGGGGAATCTCGTTGTCGGCCATAACGATAGTGACAGTGTTGTGACCCTTGATCTTGCCCGGGATGAAGGGCTCGGTTTCTTTACCGTTGAGTTTGAACGACTTGATGCGGTTGCCGTAGCCAGAGACGGTGATGTCGAGGACTGCATCGCGATAGTTGAACCCTGTCAGCTTGCGCTCGGCAGCGAGAGCCTTAGGCACGAAGGGGGCGAACTTGAGACCGTTCGGCTCAAAGTTGATACCGAAGAGGATCTTGTGAGTCACGGCGATGTTGCCGGCGAGGCACCAGAGCATGTTTGACGAGTTCAGCTCTGTGGCGATATCGCCGTTGTCGAGCACAAAATTCTCCTTGTTTGTGGCGAAGAGGGCGGCGGGACGGAAGATAGAACCGATGGCTTCGAGAGTACCCTGCTCATTGCCTGCCTTTGCATTGGCCATAGCCCAGTAGGCTGCGACCCAAGGCCAAAGAGCGTTGTTATGGTAGGGCGGCATGTCGGCGATCTGGGGGAAGAAGATCGCGACACCGAAGGGTGTGGTCGGGTTGTTCTCCGTGATGGATTCAGCCTGCTTGCGGTCAGCGACGTCATAAAGTATGGCAAGCGACTCACCGAGCGTCTCGGCGCGGGGATTCAAGATAGGGAATTCGCGGCCATAGTTGTACATGGCGTAATAACCCTTCTCAGGCATCCATAGCTCGGTGTTGATTGCCTTGACGATGGCGTGGTGACGAGCGGCAGCGTCCTTTGCTACATCCTTGTGGCCGAGAGCGGCGGCTATCTCCTCGAGGGATTTCCATGCCTGTGCGTGAACTACCGAGGTGTTGAGGGCCTGCGACTGATAGATGTCGACGGTCTGCATCCAGCGGGGATAACTCTGGTGACGCCAGTCGATGAAGGATGTCTCACCCTGAACGAGGCCGTTGTCGGCAGCGACTACCTCAACGTCGTCGTAAAGCGAATTTTTAATCACCGGGTAGATGTACTCGAGCCAGTCGCGCGAACCGGTCGCCTTGTAGACTTCGTAAGCAGCCACGGCCCAGATCATACGGTCAGAGCTGACGGGCCACGCACCGCCGCTACCGGTGTCCTGAATGACACGGCCGTTGGCGTTGACCTTCTTCATGAGCGAAATACGCGAAGCCTCGGGCTGAAGATAGGCCATGGAGAGGATGATCGAGTAGCTGACATCGCGTGTCCAGACGCCGGCCCATGCTTTGCCGGTGCGGAGTGTGGTGTCAGGCTCGACAGCGTTGATCATCTCGTCGAGTCCCATGTTGTAGATGGCGCGGTGGAGACGGTTGGGAGTCGAGAGGGCGGGGTAGGCGCTGAGATCGTTCTTTTTGCGCCACTCTTTCTCGATGCCCATGTAGTAGCGGGGCTGGGCGTGGTAGGTAGTGACGATGTGGTTGTCGTCAACGGCCCAAGCGCGGTATTCGCCCTGAACAATGGTGTCGCCGAGCCACTGATAGGCGTCGGTGGCTATTATCGCGTCAGTCTGAGCATAGGCTGATAGGCCTGCGGTCAGTGCGGCTGCAGAGATGAGTCTGCCGAGAGTCGGAGTAAGTTTCATGGTCAAAGAATTTTTATGTTTTGTATTTTATTTTCAGATAGTTGTGGGTATCGGGCGTGACGGGGAAGAGCGCGGAGGCTCTGAGTCCGACGGCCCAGACGATGCGGTCGCCGCAGGTGAGAAGCCATGCGTTGCGCTTGTCGGCGGCTGAGTATTTGGCATCGGAGTATATGTCGCTGAGGAGTTTAGATCCTGACATGCCGAAGGGTCGCATGCGGTCGCCTTTGCGGGGGCGGCGTAGAGTCCAGACGGCGTCAGTATGCAGGGCCGCTTCGTCTAGATAGATGACGGACGGATCGCGTCCGGGAGCGAACTCGCTGATATGGTGGCGACTGATGCGCAGGTTAATAGGTGCGATCACGTCGCGGCGGAGGTCGACATCGTAGACGTCGGCGGTGCGGATCTTGTCGGGACGGCGGAGAGAAAGGATGCCGCGGTCGAGTTCGGCGACGGGGGAGTCTGCGACGTCGAAGCGAAGGCCCGAGCTTGAGGCAGAGCTGATTATATCGCGGCACTGCGAGGCTGTGAGACCCGTGTGGCGGAGGAGTTCGCGGAGGACGGTGACGGCCTTGTCGGGAATTTCGCCGGCAAGGCGACCTACGTCGATCGATCCGTCGGGACGGACGTAGTCGCGGCGATAGTCGTCGATGCGTTCATCATAGATACGGCGCGCGTCGTCGAGATTGGAGGCGGTGGTGAGTATAGCGTTGTCGGCTCCGGGGAAGAGCTCGGCGACGAGGGGCATGATGCGGTTGCGGATGCGGTTACGCAGGTGGGCATCGGAGAGATTTGATGAGTCGGTGATGTAGTCGAGGCCCTCGGCGGCAAGATAATCTTCGATCTGCTGCCGGCTGCAGTCGAGCATGGGCCTTATAATATAGTCGCGTCGGTAACGCATGCCGCAGAGTCCGGCAATGCCTGTGCCACGGAAAAGATTGAGCATCACGGTCTCGATCTGATCCTCGCGGTGGTGGCCGACGGCGACGGCGCGGGCGCGTTCGCGTGTCAGGAGCGAGTCAAACCAATCGTAGCGCAATGTGCGGCAGGCCATTTCGACGGATTCGCCGGTAGCGGCCCGGTGCTTCGCGACATCGAAGTCTTTGACAGCAAGGTCTACGCCAAGTCGGGAGCAGACGGCCTCGGCATGGTGCATGTCGCGTTGGGATTCTTCGCCACGAAGGTGGAAGTTGCAGTGGGCCGCGATGCAGTCGTAGCCGAGCCCGACGAGCGCAGAGAGGAGGGCAACAGAGTCTGCGCCGCCGCTCAGAGCCACGATCACCTTGTCGCCCGGGTCAAGAAGCCTGTGGCGACGGATGGTGTCTTCGACGATAGTCCTGAGATCGGTATTTTGCGGGCGTAGCTTCATATCATCGGCGAAGTTACGATTTTTTCGGGAGTGCAGCAACCCCTCGGGGCAACGACGGAGTACGCGCGCGATCCTTTTGGTACGACGGTCGGCGCGCTGACGGTCAGTTTTGGGAGAGATGATGAGGCGCGCTTCGGTGGGAGTGAGGTCATAGGTAAGGGTCTTGCAGACAACGGGATTGTGCATCTCGGGCTCGTCGGCGGTGA
>CAZULD010000088.1:0-2813 GCA_964621135.1 uncultured Bacteroides sp.
ACCATTAAAGACATCCACCATCGCTTTATGCACGCTCTCCCCACCGTCGCAGCCAAAAACTGGAGCGGCACCAACGTTACCGTGCCCTTCGACGAGTTCGAAGCCAAGAGCGTCCTTCTTTCCGAAGCACCTGGCGTGAATTATCTCGCCACTTTCGGTCCTGACCCGATCGAAGTGCTCAACGTCGCATCGCTTGCACCTTCGACCGAGTTACCCGTCGAAGAAATCGGTTACGATTACACCGTCGAGTTTGATGTCGACGGTGCCGAAGAAGCAAAGGGCACAGTTCTTTTCGAATCGCCCAACGGCATCTTCTGGTTGTCGAACCCTGTAACCGGCACACTCGGCTACAGTCGCGACGACAAACTCTACTATCTCCGTCACGACATCCGTCCCGGCGAAAAGAGCCACATAAAGATCCAAGGTGATAAAGATGCTCTGCGTTTCTATCTCAACGGCAAGCTCGTCGACGATATGAACCTCCGTTGGTGGCGTCAGAACGAAAACTCGCGCAAGATTGCCGAGCTCCGCACTCTCGTCTTCCCCCTCGCCAAAACCGGCGACTTCAAGTCGAAAGTCACCAACCTCACCGTCTCCAACTACCTCCGCTAAAATTAGTACGATCTTATAATAAAAGAGCCCCGATATATTATCTTATCGGGGCTCTTTCTGTCTTAAGAAAAATTAATGTGTTAGTTGAACAGAAATTTGGTGGATTTTATTGCTGAGCTCTTCAAGAGAGTCGGACAATCGTTTTAGTTCTGCCTCCGTGAATGCCGCCGGCTTTCCGTTGACAGTTGCATTATTAAGGCGTTGATATAACCATGTGCGATCCTTATTGAAATAACACTTTGCGATATAGGAAAGATTTATCGCTTCGGCAACATCTCCAAGAATTTCCCTAACATTTATGTCCGGCCGCTTACGTTTGCCGATTACTTGCGTGAGATACTGGCCAGCCTCGCGACGCTCGTCCGGCGTTTCAGCCAGAGTAAAGGCCTCCTTCATCATTGCATCCGTGGCCTCTGCAGATAATTCCGGTTGCGCCGCAATTTTGTCGAGTAAATTCTTTAATTCTTCTTTCATATATAATGGATAATACAGTCATAAAAAAGTCTTAAGGCAAAAACAAAACATCGAAAGGAAGGTCTCCGAGTAAATCGGAGACCTTAAGCTGTCACTCCTTGAGAAGTGTCGCGACGTACTCTTTTATGAGCCGTTCGACGATCTCGAAGAAGTCCGACTCAGTCAGCCACCCCTCACTGAGGAGCTTCTGTTCGTGTCGGAAGTAGAATCTCAATTCATTGAGGATTTCTACTCGGTCATTTAAACCTTTCAATGTGCACATGTCTTTTTCTTAAGACAGTGCAAAGATAATAATCATTTGCGTATTGTGCAAGGTTCGTAGCATAAATTTTTCAACTTAAATGTGTTTCTCGGCCACACCGTTTTTATTCTCTGTCCCGCTAAATTTTAGTAACTTTGTTACATGGATAATAAACTTCGAAGGAAATTATTTTTTATTTGCGGCTTTGTCAGTTTGGTGTGCGGCATCATCATCTTGGCAATACTCTTGTTTGATGACGCACCATCCGTCTACCGTATAATCGTCGGTGCACTCTGCGTTATCAACGGTTGCATATACCTCTGGCTCGCAAGAAACCAATCCGAATAATTCCTATTCGTACCGCCGTGCTTATAAATCAGTCATCAAAAAGATCCTGATCAAAAGCGATGACATTATAGTTATGGTGCAGTTCGAAGTCATCGTCTTGATCAAGTTCGTATAAATCATCCTGAAACTCTCTTTCGTCGATTAGGTCTTGCAGCTCGTCGATTTCATCTTGAATCTCATCGTAGCGTTCGGTCAATACGTCGCACTCCTCAAGTTGTTTCTCTAATTTATTAATCCGTTCTTCAAGAGCGTCGATGTCGTAGTCATCGTGATAATCTGTGTGATAAGTCGGATATTTTGTGCTCTCATGATCAGCATTACTTAAGAGAGACGCATTTTTAGGCTTGCGTGAAAATTTATTACGAAACGCATTGAATAGAGCGATTGTGCCGAGAAAATTCCAGAAACTCATGGTGCATTCAGTTAGGGTGATTATTTTTTGAATAATTGTTATTGCTTTCTCGTGCAAAATTAGCCGTAGAGTGAGCAATATTTTTGCTCATTCATTAAAAATAGTGTTAAACTAATAAAATTAGTTGCTTAACTAATGTTTTTAGTTTTACTTTGCGCTGTAAATATTTCATGACTCATAATATGAAGAAACTTACTGAACGCGAAGAAGAACTTATGGAGATCTTTTGGTCAAAAGGTCCGCTGTTTGTCAAGGAAATTGTGGAGCAATATCCCGATCCCAAGCCGCATTTCAATACCGTCTCAACCTTTGTCCGTCTGCTTGAGGGAAAAGGATATGTGAAGCATACGAAGTTTGGCACAACTTACCGCTACGAGGCCGCTGTCTCAAAAGACGAATTCAGTCGCTCGACCCTAAAAGACGTCGTCGACCGTTATTTCGGCTCATCGTTGAAAGCGTCTGTGTCTGCGCTCTTCCACGAAGAGGATTTGACCGATGACGAGCTGCGCTCTCTTATCGAAATGGTAATAAATCAGCGTAAAGAAAATAAAACCTCGCAATCATGACTCTCTTCGGCTACTCTTTTGCCTCCGGTATCGCGCTGATCATACTTGTGGCGGTGTATATGTTACTGATGCGTAATACGACCAACTTTACGCTCAACCGCGCGTGCCTGCTCGGAATCATGATCGTGTCGTTGGTCGTTCCGTTTGTTACTTTGCCTTC
>CAZULD010000088.1:2913-4580 GCA_964621135.1 uncultured Bacteroides sp.
CAAAGCGGCGACAAGATGAAATATCAATTATTATTAATAAAAAAGACTGCCGGCGTCAGGTTCCACGCTTTTGCCGACAGTCTGAATCACAGTTCACTAAACAAACGTATAACTATGATGATGAAAAATCAATCAAAATCGAGCGCACTCTTGCGCCCCCTCGCCTTACTGCCTGCTGTGGCAGTGGCTTTGTTAGTCTCGAACAGTGCCTGCGTTAAAGCGGCCCAAAGCGAAGTGTCGGAAGCCGAGTCTGTTGGGACTGTCGGGACGGTCGAAACTGCAGACAACAACACTCTCAAAATAGATGAGATAGTTGTGGTTGCTTACAGTAATAAAAACTCCGTTGAGGAAGAAAAGGTTTACGATATTGCTACGCCTCCAAAATATGTTGGTGGAGAAGAGGGTTTATATAAAAAACTCGCCGAAGTAATCAATTTTGTCGGAGATGTGAATGAGACCGGCAGAATCGTCGTAGGTTTCACGATTGATGCTGATGGCAAAATGGTTAATCCTTACATAGTAAAAGGTCTCAGCGAGGTAAAAAACAATGAGGCTCTCCGTGCAGTCAAAGAACTTACAGACTGGACTCCAGCGCTTACAAAGGACGGTAAAAAAGTCCCATGTAACTATACTCTCCCGATCTTATTCAAAAACGACAAGGATAACGTTTCCGAAGTTCAATCAGAGGAGACTATGAGCGCGATCAAATATCCTACAAGTGATGGCGGTACAAAACTCTGTGTTCCAACTACCGATAATGACAAAACTCCGGTAAATCCTCTCATTATAATCGACGGAACCGAAGCTGACCTCGATGCTTGGCAAGCCCTTAAAACTTCTGAAATCGAATCAGTAGCGGTTCTGAATGAAAAGGAAGTTGCCAAATATGGAGAAAAGGGTGCCAACGGTGTTGTAGTCGTTGTGACCAAAGCTGCGAAGAACTGACAATTACTGATCGTCTGAATTACAAAAAACTATCGGCCGGCTCTCGGGTAATCTTTGAGCCGGCCGATGTTGTATTGTCAGGATAGTGATTATTCGAATTCGATGAGGACAGCGTCTGTACCGACAACGTCGTCGACATTGACAAACACACGCTTAACTGTTTCGTCCTTTTCGGCTTCAACGTCGTTCTCCATCTTCATTGCCTCGTAGACGAGAAGGATGTCGCCCTTCTTCACTTTGTCGCCGGGCTTAACATTCACTTCGATGATGCGGCCGCCCATCGGAGCAACGAGTGTCTCGCCGGTGATTGGTTCCTGAGGAACTGCGGGAGCAGCTGCTGCCTCTTTTTGGGCAACCTCGGCCTGCTTGGCGTCGAATTCTTCTGTGCGGCGGCGACGGAGGAAGCCGTTAGCCACGCTGGGAAGGAGTTCGAGCAGCAGCTGTTCCTCACGGTTTGATGCGAGTTTCACGCCGCCGAGATCCTCGAGCACGGGATTTTCGGGACGCTTGTACGACGATGTATCGTAAGGCTTCTCGGTTGCGTCGCCGGTGATCTTTTCGCGGAATGCGGGATCGATGGCTACGGGAGTGTGGCCGTATTCACCTTTGACGAGCGAGATAAACTGATTTGACTTGGTTGTGTAGTCGGGGTTGCCCTTGCGACGGTCGAGAGCGACAGACACTGCCTGGCTGCCGACAATCTGGCTGGTCGGAGTAACGAG
>CAZULD010000088.1:4680-8964 GCA_964621135.1 uncultured Bacteroides sp.
AGCTTGTCGTTGAGCGGATCGAATTCGCGGGGGAGCTTGCCGAGGTCGAAGTCCTTGAGTGACTGACGTGCGCCGAGGAGGTGTTTGCGGATCTCGCCGACAGCCTTCATGTCAACGTCGATCTCAACGCCGAGCTTCTGGGTGAAGAGGTAGACGAGCTCGATTGCAGGAGCAGCCGAACCTCCGCCGAACCACCATATGTTGGTGTCGAGGATGTCCACGCCGTTGATGATCGCCATAACAGCCGAAGCCAGACCGTAGCCCGGAGTACAGTGAGTGTGGAAGTCGACGGGAACTTTGACATTTGCTTTGAGCTTCGAGATGATCGAAGCGGCGCGCAGAGGATTAACCAGACCGGCCATATCCTTGAGAGTGATGATCTTCGCGCCGAGAGCTTCCATCTGACGAGCTTTTTCAACGAAGTATTCGTCTGTGAAGATCTTTTCGGGTTCTGCGGGTTTCTTGCCGAAGAGACGGCCGAGGAAGCCGACCTTTTCGGGTTCGGTCTTGGGATCGACGGTGTAGCATACAGCGCCGTCGGCGATACCGCCGAGTTCGTTGATCAGACGGATCGATTCCTTGACATTGTCAATATCGTTGAGCGCGTCGAAGATACGCATCACGTTAAGACCGTTTTTGATAGCTTCCTTGTAGAAACCTTCGAGAACGTAGTCGGGGTAGGGAACGTAGCCGAAGAGGTTACGGCCGCGAGAGAGAGCCGAGAGCAGCGATTTGCCCTTCATTGCCTCTGAGCATTTGCGGAGACGATCCCAGGGCGACTGGTCGAGGTAACGCATTACAGAATCGGGAATTGCACCACCCCAGACTTCCATAATGTAGAAACCGGCGTTTTCGTAATAGGGGAGCAGTTTATCGATCTCAGTCTGGCTGAGGCGAGTTGCAAACAGTGATTGCTGACCGTCGCGGAGAGTGAGATCGCGAATCTTCAATTTCTTAGTTTCCATGAGACTCTTTGTTAGTTATGTTCCCGGCAGATTTTACACATGATTATAAGTACTTTGTGTTGCTTTTGTGCAAAGATCTGCATGTAAGAACAGATGAAACAATATTGAGATGCAAAGTTAGAAATTTTTTCGCGTGATTACGGAAAAATTTCCACATTAGTTTAGCCTCGTTAAAATATTTTAACCGCCCCGACGGCTGATTGTTTTTATGGAACGCACGATTAGAATTCAAGAGTGAATGCTGCCGCCCCCATTTCGGCCGACACCGGCGGCGCGAGCTTGACAACACTGATACGGCCCGACTCTATGGCAGGGTAGGCCGAAAGCAACGCGCTTCTGATCCGTCCGGCGACATGCTCGAGCAGATCGCTCGGCTCAGACATCACTTTGCGGATGATTTCGACGGCATCGGCATAATTGAGCGTGTCGTCAACGTTGTCCGACACCACGGCCTTCAGCGCCGGAGGATAAACCAGCGAGACTGTGATTTCGAAAACGTTTCCGACGCGGCGTTCCTGACTTCCGACTCCGTGGAATGCGCGGAGTCGGAGTCGGTCGATAGTTATAGTGGCTTTCATCGCTTACTTGCGTGAGCGGCTTTTGGACTTGGATGATGTTTTTGATGATTTGGCCGAACGGCTTCTGCCTTTGTTAGATCGCGAAGATCCCGATCCGCGGCCTGATTTCTTCTGTTTGCCTGACGATTTGAGAACCTCGGCCACCGACGGGGCGGCGAGCGTGTCGAGTGAGCGCGGCGGATTCTTTTCGTCGACGATCACGAAGTCGAGCTGCTTTTTGTCGAGGTTGGCGCGGGCAACCTGCACTTTCACCTTGTCGCCGAGACGATAACGGTTGCCGTTGCGTCGGCCGACGAGGCAGTAATTCTTTTCGTCATAGTCATAGTAATCGTCGGCGAGATCGCGCACAGGCACAAGGCCTTCGCACTTGTTGTCGTCCAGTTCGACATACAGACCCCACTCGGTTACGCCTGAAATCACGCCGTCGTAGACTTCGCCGAGGTGATCGTTCATATATTCTACCTGCTTGAACTTGATCGAAGCGCGCTCGGCGTTGGCTGCAAGTTGCTCCATGTTCGACGAGTGTTTGCACTCCTCCTCGAGTTTCTCCACGTTTACACTTCGTCCGCCGTTGAGATAGCGGTCGAGCAGACGGTGCACCATCATGTCGGGATAACGTCTGATCGGCGATGTGAAGTGAGTGTAATGATCGAAGCCCAGACCGTAGTGGCCGATGTTCTCCGTTGTATAGACGGCCTTTGCCATAGATCTGATGGCGAGAGTCGACAGGAAATTTTCTTCGCCGCGACCCTTGACGCCTTCGAGCATCTTGTTGAGCGAGCGGTTGACTTCCTTAGGTGAGCCTGTTGTCTTCACCTTGAAACCGAAATTTCGGGCGAGCGACGACAGATTGGCGAGCTTCTCCTGATCAGGCATATCGTGAACACGATATACAAATGATTTCGGCTTTTTATGTTTGTCTTTAGAGATGCCGATGGCTGCGGCCACGGTTCTGTTGGCCAGAAGCATGAACTCCTCGATCAGCTTGTTGGCATCTTTCGATTCTTTGAAATATACTCCGGTCGGGTGGCCGTTTTCGTCGATGTCGAAACGCACTTCGGCGCGGTCGAAATCTACAGAACCGTTTTCATATCGGCGTTCGCGCAACTGCTTGGCGAGAGTGTCGAGGGTCAGAATCTCGTCGGCATAGTCGCCCTTGCCTGTCTCGATCACCTCCTGAGCCTCTTCGTAGGTGAAGCGGCGGTCGCTGCGGATGACCGTGCGCACAATTCTCGAGTTGATCACTTTTGCATTCTTGTCCATCTCGAAGATGACGGAGAAAGTCAGTTTGTCTTCATTTGGTCGCAGCGAGCAGATGCCGTTGCTGAGATGCTCCGGAAGCATCGGCACGACGCGGTCGACGAGGTAGACCGACGTTGCGCGTTCCTGCGCCTCGCGGTCGATGATCGAATCGGGTTTGACATAGTGGGTTACGTCGGCGATGTGGACTCCGACCTCATAGTTGCCGTTGGGCAACTTTCTGATCGACAGTGCGTCGTCAAAGTCCTTGGCATCCTTGGGGTCGATGGTGAAGGTTGTCACACCGCGCATGTCTTCGCGCTGCGCCACAACTTCGTCCGTGATGCCCGGGCCAATCTTGTCGGCGGCCTTTTCGACTGCCTCCGGATAGCGGTAGGGCAGACCGAACTCGGCGAGGATCGAGTGCATTTCGGCGTTATTCTCGCCTGTCTTGCCGAGAATATCAACTACTTCGCCCACAGGATTCTTTGCGTCATCGGGCCAGTCGATAATGCGCACTACGGCTTTGTCGCCGGTCACTCCGCCTTTGAGTTTCGACTTGGGGATGAGGATATCCGTGGCGAGGAATTTAGAGTCTGTGAGAAGATAGGCGAAGTGCTTGTCGACGCGGAGTGTGCCGATGAAAGTCTGATCTTTCTTCTCGATGATCTCGAGCACTTCGGCCTCGGGCTCTTTGCCTTTGACGCGGGCGGCGATGCTCACCGACACACGGTCGCCGTTGAGAGCGTGCATAGAGTTACGCTCGGCCACGAAGATCGGCTCGTTGTCATCGTCGAGGATGACACTGTTCTTACCGTTCGAGCGGCGCACGAACACACCCGTCGACACCACGGCGCGTTTGGGAGTCTTGTATTTGCCGGGCGACACTTCGACAATCACTCCGTCGAAGGCAAGTTCAGCCAGATACAGTGCCACGGATCTCTGCTGGGCGGGAGTCACCGCGCCGACTGCGGCCGAGACCTGTTTGTAGTTGTAGGTGTTGTTTTCCTGGCAATTGACATAGGTGTCAATCGCGTCGCGAAGGCGTTGAGCCTGACTATCTTTCTTTGTTGACTTTGCCATGATGGAGTGAGTTGTGTATGATGAATGTACCGAGTCCGGCCCGGGGACCGCACAGAGTTGTCAGTTATGTATATTAATAAAACGGTCCGCAGCACTATTTTGTTTGTTGCGGACCGTTTCTATTTTTGTCGGCGCTTAGGCGTCGATGTTAGCGTAGCTTGCGTTTGCTTCGATGAAATCGCGGCGCGGGCCTACGTCCTCGCCCATAAGCATCGAGAAGATGCGGTCGGCTTCAGCGGCGTCGCTGATCTGAACCTGCTTGAGCATTCGGTGCTCGGGCGACATTGTGGTGTCGCGGAGCTCGGCCGCGCTCATCTCACCGAGACCTTTGTAGCGCTGGATGGTGGTCGATTTGCCGTGCTCGTCGATGAAGCGCTGCACCTGCTGGTCGGTCCAGCAATATTCCTCGGCTTTGCCGC
>CAZULD010000089.1:0-8942 GCA_964621135.1 uncultured Bacteroides sp.
CCAGCATTGAGGCGGCTGCAAGAGCTATGCTTAAACTTTTGATATATTTCATTTTAGTGTTTCTTTATGATGGTGATTGGATTATTTCCAGCTCAGCGTAACGATGCCGTTGGCCGGAACTGTGACTGGGAAATGATTTGTACCGTCGTCGACAGTTGCTTTTACGTCATCAGATTTGCGGTTGCAAAGAACGAGAGCGTAGCTGTTGTCGGGGTTGCGGAAAGCTGAGAATGTAAGACCGGTTGTAGTGAAACCGGATGTGCCGATTCGCACTGCATCAGGCTTGACACCTGCCGACATCTGAGCCATGATATAATAGAACGAGTTGCGACGGATAGTCTTGAAATCATCTGCTATATCTACTGCTCCGAAGCCGTTGGTGCATCCTCCGGGGCGGTTAGGTCCGCGCTTCGAATCGAGCATGAGATTCCAGATAATAGCTCCGCGGCACCAGCGGTTGACAGTGCCGAGCGTGATCTGCTCCATGTCGTCGACGAGGCGTGTGGCCAGATTTGCGCCATCGTTCCAATCTCCGGCAGTAGACTCGCTGAAAACTAGTTCTTTATCAGGATTGGCATTATGGATTGCAGTCAGTTCGTTGAGATTCCCGCCATAGTTGTGGTATGCTGCTCCGGCGATATATTTCGATGCTTCTTCATCGGCATATATCTTGGTCGGGTAGCCCTGCTGATCACTGAGATTATCGTAGTTATAGTTATGGTCGAACACATAGATTTTAGTGTCGATGCCTTCTGCTTTAAATTTCGGACCGAGGGCGGTCTTCACGAAGTCGCGTTGCTCTTCCCAGCCCATAAACATCGATGCAGAGTTGCCGCGGTTGAGGGGTTCGTTCTGCGGAGTCATGGCGTAGATGCTTATGCCTTCTTTATTGAAAGCCTTGATCCAGAGTGCAAAATAGGTAGCGTAATCCTGATAGTAATCGGGATTAAGCTGGCCACCGGTCCATGAGTCGTAAGGCTGCTTGTCTGTGAGATTGTTGACCTTCATCCATTTAGGAGCTGTCCATGGCGAAGCCATGATCTTAAGATCAGGATTATAGGTGAGGATTTCCTTGAGAACAGGAATCACATATTTGGTCTCCTCGTCTGTCAAAGCGAAATTCTCGATGCCTTTTTTATCGCAGCATGTGTATTCACTCAGTGAGAAGTCAGAGCAACCGATACATACGCGTACGTAACTCATGCCGAAGCCGTCTTTGTGAGAGAATGTCTCTTTTAGGAATTTGGCACGGTCGTCAGCCGACATTTTCAATAGATTATAGGCCGTAGAGCCTGTAATAGCCGCACCGAACCCGTCGATAGTCTGGAATGTTTCTGACGGATTCAGACGGATTGTCGACGGAGACATATTGTCTGATTTACTGAAATTGATCCACGAAGGCGTAAGATCTTTAGAGCGATTGGATGTTGTGGTGAGCACTCTGACGTCACCGGTCTCAGGAACGTCGGGTTGAGGGGGCTCAGGTTTGTTTGAGGCGTTGTTATCGTCGCCGCATGCCGTACAAGATACGGCAGCGGCTGAGATAAGAGCGGCTAATGTTATGCGGAATTTAGTCATAATCATAAAAATAAGTATGATATCAATAACCGGGATTCTGAACTACGTTGGGGTTGGTGTCAAGAACGTTCTGCGGGATAGGCAGCAGATAAGAGTTCTTGGTGTAGGGTACAGCGATCGGAAGACGTCCGGGGTCGTTACGCTGAGCGGCTGCCATTGTTTCTTCGAGGATGTCGAGACGCACAAGGTCATACCAGCGTTCGCCTTCGCACGCGAGTTCGAGACGACGCTCGTTTACATATGCCTTGAAAAGATTCTCCTTGTTGCTCTTTTCTGATGCGGAGAGTTTGGCGATGCCGGCGCGAGTACGGATCTGGTCGATAATATCGGCCGCGCCCTGAAGATCAGGTGTCTCACCATTGATGAGAGCTTCGGCCTTGAGGAGGAGCACGTCATCGTAGCGGAGGAAGTAAATGTTGCTGAATTCAGAGTGAACCTTGAACATGAAGGCATAATTATCAGAAGGATAATAGTTGCTCCACGGACATTCGTAATACACCACTGTCTGTTCCTTACGCTTGGTGTCACCAACTTTGTCGAAGGCGGCTATCAGGTCGCGTGAAGGAGTGATCCATTTTGCCCAAGAGAAGCTATTGTCCCAGTCGGCATAACGGCGACCGTACATCATGTCGGCCCAGTTGCCGGATCCGGGTACATAGTGGAGTTCGAGGATGGATTCGGGTGTATTCTTCTTGAGCATGGTAGCGGTGAAACCGTCTTTGACAGGACCATCAACGGCGAAGAGGTCGGCATAATCGGCGTCAAGCGCATAACCGCGGGCGGTGAGCTCATCGACATATTGAATAACCTTGCTGTAATCACGGACGGGCTTCTCAGCGTAAACTTTGGCGAGGAGACCGCGGGCAACATCCTTGCTGAAGCGGGTCTTGTCGCCGTTACCGTCAGGTGCATACTGCAGACCATACTCAAGATCTTTCAAAATGTACTCGTATGCCTCGGCTTCAGTGTTCTGAGCGGGGAAGTAGCTTTCGTACGACTCGGCGATATTCTCAGAGGTGATGTCCTTAGGCACAGTAGTGATAATGGGAATGTTGCCCCACATACGGACCATGCGGAACCAGATGAAAGCACGCATTATTCTGGCCTGTGCGCTCATGGTGTTGATTTCAGCCTCTGAGAGACTGTTGTCACCCACAGAAGCGACACCGGCGATGAACTTAGTGCATTTTGCAGCTTGAAGCATGTAGTAGTCCCAGTCGCGGTTGACACAAAGGGTAGTACCGTTAAGGTCGTTGGTCGCGGGGTCAACGACTTCCGAACCGGTCGTACCAGCATAGGCATTGTCACTATGGACATCACCGATCAGAAGGAAGTCAAGCTGGAGGTAGTTCTGATTGCCGCGGAAATCCTCATAGAGGGCGGTCATCGCGCTCTCGGCGTTGGCGCGATTCTGATAGATAACCTCTTCCTCAACATTGTCGATTGAGCCTTCGGTTATGTCAGAGTAGTCGCTGACGGGCTCGTAATCGAGATCACAGGAAGCTGTTATGAGCGAAAGTGCAGCAAAACTGCTGATGATATATTTAGCGTTCATTGTATGATCAGTTATTAAAATTCAACGTTAATGCCGAATACATAGCTCTTGCAGTGAGGATAAGTGCCCCAGTCGATGCCCTGCACGGCACCGCTGTTGCCCCACTGGTTAACTTCGGGGTCCATACCCGAATAGTGAGTGAATGTCAGGAGATTTGACACGGTGAAGTAGGGCTGGAGACGGGTGATGCCGGCTTTCTGCATCCACTTACCGCGGATGTCGTATGAAAGGGAGATATCCTTAACGCGGATATAGCTGCCGTCTTCGATGAAGTAAGTAGAATTACGCATGTTCCATCCTGCCTTGGGCACATCGGTGATTTGGCCGGGGATGCGCCAGCGGTCGAGAACGCGTGTAGTCTGGTTTTTGCCGTCGTACATGCCTTCGGTTTCCATACGAGATGCGTTGAAGATATCGTTGCCGTATGAACCCTGGAGGAAGATGCTAAGATTGAAGCCTTTGTAAGAGAATGTGTTGGTGAAACCGAAAGTGAAGTCGGGATTGGGATCACCGATGAATGTACGGTCAGATGAAGAGATGCGGCCGTCATTATTGAGGTCGGCATACTGCATAAGACCTGTTTCGGGGTCGACGCCCTGAGCAATATAGCCGTAGAAACCACCGAGAGCACGACCGGGCTGATTGCGAACGACTGCCTCGTTGACAGTTTCGCTGGTTACTGCGTCAAGGTAGACTTTCTGCAGTTCGAGATTGGTGAGTTTGTTCTTATTGAACGACATGTTGAGGTTTGTTGTCCATGTGAACTCGCCGGTGAAGTTGCGCGAAGTGATTCCGAATTCGAAGCCCTTGTTAGTCATCTCTCCTTCGTTACGCTGGATTGAGCTGGCTGCGGCAGATCCGGAGGGAAGCGATACCCACATAAGCATGTCGGTTGTCTTCTTATAATACCAGTCTGCGCTGAGTTCGATGCGGTTGTTCAGCACGGTGAAATCAACACCCACGCCTGTCTGAGTCGTTGTTTCCCAAGTAAGGTCACGCGTACGGAGGTTAGCCTGCGAGAGGGTGGGGACGGCTGTAGAGTTGCCTTCCTCAAACCAGGGTAGACGGTTGATGTTGTAACGCTGGAGATATGCATAGTCACCTACGCCGTCCTGATTACCGGTTTTACCCCAGCCTGCACGGAGTTTGAGATCGTAGATCCAATCGATATCCTTAAGCCATTCTTCCTGGGAGATACGCCAGGCAGCCGATACAGAGGGGAAGGCTTTCCAGCGGTGGTCGGGATGGAGTTTCGACGAACCGTCGTAACGGATATTGAATGTAGCGAGATATTTAGAATCGAAGTTGTAGCTTACGCGGCCGAGATACGACATGATACCCCACTGAGATGCTGATGAACCGGTTCCGGTCCAACTGATCATATTGGCCGCATTAAGTGTCTGTATCAGACCGTTGCGGTAGTATTGGCCGTTGATCCAGTTATTTGTATAGTTTGAATCAGTCCAGGAAGTAGCTGCCATGATATCGAATTTGTTCTTGCCGAATTCGATATTGTAATTGGCCATGTTATCCCATGTGAGGACGGTGTTCATGTTGCGGGCGTCATAGCCTGTGCCACCCTGTTCGCGACCGTAAGTGGTCTTTTCGGGATCGAGGAACGATGTGCTCCATGCGTTGCGGCGGTCCATAGTGAACTTAGAGGTGAAGGTCAGACCTTTGGCGAGGTTGAAGAGGAGTTCACCTGAAGCGATGATGCGGTTTTCGCGTGAGCGATTGGCTTCTTGACGCGCTTCGTTCTCAAGCGGGCTCTGCATATTGAGACCATAGAAGTTGTTGTAGAAACGGTCAGGATTTTCGGGATCCCAGATGGGTGCGTAGGTCGGAGTGTTGACAACGGCGAGGATCACACCGCCGCGGTTGCCGACAGTACCCATGGCACCACCACCGTTCGATGAATAATCAGAGTAAACGATGTTTGCTTTAGCGGTAAGCCATGAACGGATTTTACCTTCTACATTAGCACGGAAGTTGTAACGCTGGAAGAACGAGCTTTTGAGAATGCCTCGGTCGCGCTGGTAACCGCCTGATAGATAATAGCTCATCTTTTCAGAGTTCTGCGATACGGAGAGCTGGTAAGTCTGAGTGTTACCGGTGCGGTAAGTTGCGTCGAACCAGTCTGTCTGATCTGTGAGTCCGTCGGGGAGCTTAACGAGCCCGATTTCATCCATAAGATCTTTGTACTGTGCGGCGTTGAGGACGTCCATCTTTTTGGCTACATTGGTGAAACCGCCCTGAAGATTGAGCGAAACTTTTGCGTTGCCTGACTTGCCCTGTTTTGTTGTGATGATGACAACACCGTTTGCACCGCGCGAACCGTAGATGGCTGCCGATGATGCGTCTTTAAGAATCTGCATATTTTCGATATCGCCGGGCGAGAGGAAGTTGACATTGTCGACAGGTACACCGTCAACTACATACAGAGGTTCGTTAGAGCCGTTGAATGAAGTTGTACCGCGCACGCGTACAGTAAGACTTCCGCCGGGAGTACCTGTGGGCTGCTGAACGGCAACGCCGGGAGCCTTGCCCTGAATAGCCTGTGCGGCTGAGATGATGGGGCGATTGGCGAGAGCGTCTTCGCCGACAGTTGAAACGGCGGTGGTAAGGTCTTTACGCTTAACTGCACCATAGCCGATCACTACAACTTCATCGAGATCAGTCGTGTTGGATTTAAGCACGACATTCATCGAAGGAGCTGCAGCCACTTCCTGAGTGTCATAACCGATGTAAGAGAACACGAGAACGGAACCTTCCGGAACTCGAAGGGCAAAATTACCGTCGATGTCGGTAGTTGCGCCCATACCCGGATGATCTTTGACAGCGACACTGACGCCGATCAGCGGTTCGTCGGCTGTGTCGATGACTGTGCCGGAGACATTGATATCGGCAGCGAAAGCCGACAATGTTCCGGTCAGAACCATGACGAAATAGATTGCCAATGGTAATAGATTACACTTGGTTTTCATTAGTTGATAATTTTGGTTTTAGTTAGATTTTATGTTTTTGTTTTGTTTATCCGGTATCATTAAGGTCACGTCTTGAATTGCGGTTATGTAATTTGTGCGTGACGTTGCAAAATTATTAAAATATCAGAGCATCTGAAAGAGTGGGTAAAGTATAAAAGTAAAGTTTGGATGGAGTTATGTTGCTGATTTAAGGTGTTTTGCTGCTTAGATAAACTCGAATTAGGTAAATTGTTTTTGCCTTTTGAAAGATAACAAAACGACGATTTATGATGATTGCGGCATATAGTGACCGAGAGTTCTGACTGATTCTGCGAAATCTTTTTTTGGTACTATTGCCTTATTGCGGACTCTGAAACGATTGTTATAGACAGTCTGCACTGAGCAGTGAAGAAACTCTGCGATCTTGACGCTGTCAGTGATACCGAGACGCACAAGAGCATAGATGCGAAGTTCTGTATTAAGTAATTCGCCCTCGCGCGGAATGATTCTTTTGTCGTCCTGAAGCAGCGAGTTGAAGTCTGATACAAAGTTAGGATAGATATGGAGGAATACGGAGTCGAATGACTGATAGAATTCCTTGAGCTCCTCTTTCATATCCAGATCTGCGGTGTCGTCTACAATTTCTTTGTATTTCTTTGTGACCGCTTTTATATGGATGTTTCGTTTAAGGTCTTCGAGTTTTCCGATGTAGTTAGAGCATATTGTGAAAATATATCCGATATACTCTTCTTTGACGTAATTGGCTTCATTAAGTTCGTCGTTCTTCAGTTTGAGATCGTTGTTGAGTTGCTGCAAGCGTTCGTTAGCCTCGTTTAGCTGCTGTTGGGCCGATGATAGTTGGACAACGTTTTTGTTGAGTGACTTGTTGACATCGTCAAGGTTGCGGCCCTGGCGGCGGAGACGGGCGTTCTGAACGATGATAGTCGCAATCGCTCCGGTCAGCACGGCCGCGAGTGCACAGGCGAGAATGAGGAAGAAGCGTATCCGTCGCTGTTGGTCGCGTTCGCGTTGCTGATATGCGCGGTTGATATAGTCGAGTGAGTTCGATATGCTGTAGGCTTTGACTCGGTTAGGGTAGGAGATTGCTTTATTGAGACTGTAGTTGATATATTTGTAGGCGCGCATGATATCGCCTTCGTTAAACATAATGTTAGCGAGATCTTCGAGTGATGATATCTCGGCATTGACCATCTTTACGTCGGCAATGCCTGATATGGTCATATATTTTCTGAAATTTTCGTGATCGCCTTTTTGGTGGTAGAGCTTCGAAAGGACGTATGCGTCCTTGGCATCTTTACGCGTGTTGAGTTGGGATGCCGCCAACTGTGAACTGAGAGCCTCGATCAGATCGTCGGTCGGCTTATCTGTGCCGAGTACGTCCCATCCTTTGAACCACAGATAGTCGGGATGGTCGGGACGGATAATCTGGACGATTGAATCTTTGTAGGCCCGTTCTTTAATATAAAAGTCATTGACTGATCCGCCGGTATAATTCCCCAGATGACTATAAAGAAAAATCATCTGTCCGTAGTAGTCGATAAGTACATCTTCCGGGAGATCCGGTCTGTCTATGCTCTTCATTATTTGTTCGGCCGTGGCTAATAGTCCCGAGCCGGCCAAGAGACTCGACTTGATAATCTTGTTTTTCGTTTCCCATTCTTTGTTTCCGGTTGAGCGGGCAATGTTGAGATTCATGTCGACATATTTCATCGCGGAGTCCGAATTATATGTTGAAAACTCATCGACGAGCATCGAGTTTAACATATATATGTCTGTCAAAGAGGAGGCATGATCGCGTTTTTGTTGTAACTCGCCGATACGTATCAGTTTGGTGCGTTCAAGTTCGTCATGACGGTCAAGAAGAGAATCGAGTCTGGCGAGGTATATGTCTGAATCGGTTTTTCTGCCCGTACACGATTGAATCGTCCCGCAGAGGGTCATCAGCAGAACTAACACAATTGGCAAAATAAAGATCCGTCGCATATTCAGCTTTTTCGGATGGTTGTTGATTTAAGGTATATATACTTGTATATGGGTCTATGAGCCATTAATAAAAGATGGTCCCATACAGTGTGCAAAGATAATGGATAATCTGTTAAAATACAAACAATGCAAATTATATTTGGTCAACGATATAATAATATGACTAATCTTTCAGTCTACTTGGCTATCAAGCGCTTTTTCGTAAGCCAATCTTTGGCCCCAACTGAAATTATATTCTCCCCGGCAAACAAAGTCTAATGATGCGAGTAGCCTTTTCATAGGGGCGTTTTCTACACCCGTATCAACTCTTACATTATAAATGTATTGATTCGCGATGAAATCTAAAATACATTCCAAAGATGGCTTCCCAAGGTGTCTGCCTCGCGCATCATGACTCAGCGCTAATCTGTGGATGGCTGCATATGCTCCATGGAAATTCCATAGGCCGGATGCCTCGTCATAATCTTTGTCTCCGTTACAGTCAATTACGCAATACCCTATGATTTTCCCGTTGGCAAGTATTATAAAACCGATTGCGGCGGCAATGTCATTTTCAATTACTTCACGCGATGGATAGCCATCCGACCATTGCGGAAATCCTGAATTTCGCTGAAAACATCGGGCGTCATCACATATATTGAGGATGATCTGTAGATCTTCCTCTGTGGCACCTCGAAGTTCTATGCTCGGTGTTTTATCCATATTGTATGCGTCGTTATGTAAAAACTATTGGTGGGTATAAAAATAACCGCTGCAACCTTGCGGGTTACAGCGGCTTTTTGTTGGCTATATTGCGGAGAGAGAGGGATTCGAACCCCCGGAGGTGTTACCCTCAACGGTTT
>CAZULD010000090.1:0-8938 GCA_964621135.1 uncultured Bacteroides sp.
GCTGGGACGGAGATTTTACAGCTTTCCAGCCGGGCGACGTGGTCTACGGCTACGTAAATGAGATTGACCGAAGCGATGCCAAGGAATACTTCAAAGCTTGGGCATGGATTAAATCGGTCAACCGAGCCGCCAATCAGCTCGTCCTCGGAATTTATCCCGACAGCGAAACACCCGCAGGAACCAATCACCCCATGACGGAGGGAATGGTAATATCGCGCTGGGGCAACAACATCGAACCATGCCTCCAAACCTATATCAACCCGGAATACAGCGCAGTTATTGGGAAGCGAGGTGACAGCTACATCAACAAGCGCCAGCGCACGTTTTTTATTTCGTGCGACAGCGGCAACCTTGTAGAGTTGATGGGAGTCAATAAGCCGAAGCTGGAGCCGGGTAACTACGGCACGATTCTCGGCATTATCCCCGACGGCCTGCTCGACGAGAAGACCGCAGAACTCGTCAACAAAGACCAGCCCTACCTATTCGCCCGAGGCATAATCGTGCAGGATTTAATCCGCATAGGCTACGAGGGAGTGACGACGCGCACCGCTAACTACCGAGGTTTGTGGAATGCCCAAACAGCGGCCAGCACCACTGAATACTACCGGAGCACCCCCGGCATGTACGACACGGTGACGTGGAACGGCGCTCTATGGCAGTGCGTCGCCAGCAACACCCTCGACGAACCCACCGACGCAAGCGCCTCATGGGTTAAGATGACCGCCAGCCTCGACGATGGGAAAGAGGTACGCCTTTGGCTTATCAATCCGAGCGCCAACATCGTCTCTGTGAGAAAGAACGAGGTGCGCCCCGAAAGACTGAGCGCTACCATTACCCTCAACAGCAGCGACAACTCGGTGCATACATTTTCAAATAACTACGACCTCCTGCAAGCCGGAGCAAAAATTTACTACTCCACTGACGGCTTCGCATGGCAGGAATTCATCATCGGCCAAGAGGAGCCTCTCGACCTCGAAGACAACAGCGGCGTAATTGAGTTGGAGAACAGCGACGGCGATGACTTCCTAACCGTAGGCGGCAACGACATCAGCACCTCGGAGATTGGGGATCGAATTTATTTCGAGCTTCGCGACGCTGCAACCGCTGACGTATTGGCGAGCATGCAAGTGCCGGTCGTCAAAGACGGTATCGACGGAGCAACCGGCGACTGGACAAGCTACGCATTCAAAAACTCAACGACAAAACCATCCAAACCCACTGATACAACACACACAATCCCGACTGGCTGGCAAGACGCTCCTACCAGCACTGGCCGCTGGTGGATGTCGAAAGCAACAATAGACGGCACAACCCAAAAGCCGAAAGGATCGTGGAGTGAACCGGTGCAATGCACGGCAGAAGACGGAAAGCCGGGGCAATACACAGACTTCAAATATAAGAAAACCAACTACGGAGTCTATCCAGTTATTCCCGACGATACAGCCCGCAATCCGCAAGGCTGGATCGACGCACCGCCGATTCTATACATAGGCGAGGTATTGTGGATGACGCAAGCCGACATTGACAGCGACAACCATGTGATCGGCACATGGAGTACACCGGTTCAAATCAGTGGCGAAAAGGGTGAACCCGGCACAGACGGAGAAGACGGCAAGGACGGCATGGATGGACGCGACGGTCTTATGGTCTATCCAGCCGGTTGCTACAATCCCGACGTGACATACACTGCAACAAGCGAAACCGCCCCGGTGGTTATGTATGGCGAAAATTTCTACGTCCTCCGACGCGGGGCAACCTACAAAGGTTCCGAACAAGCCAGCAATCGGAACACACCGGCAAACGAGGTGGCCAATGCCCCGGTACAGAACGGAGCAAGCACCTCACGCTGGCAACTATTCGACAAGTTTAACGCCATATTTGCAGATATTATCATGGCCGATTTTGCCAAACTCGGCAGTGCCGTATTCTACGGCGACTGGATGATTAGCCAGCAGGGAACACGCAACGGAGAATTCAGCAACGAGTACCAATACTTCAAAGACGGTAGCTTCGTCCCCAATTACTCCGTCAATTTCAAAACCGGTGAAATCAACGCCGGCAGCGGCACCTTCTCCGGGAGTTTAAAAACTCGCTTCGTTTATGCCGAACAAAGTGATGCGTCTATTACAGACGGCTATGCGTACAAGCTGAACAACGACCTTAAAATTATGGGCAGAGGATACGGCGAAGTGTTCATTTTACCGCGTGACAAAAAATACATCGGTCAAGAGGTCGTAATTTGCAACCCAATAGATGCCTATAGCAGAACCGACCAAACAACGACTATCCGCGCAGAAAATGCCGATGACTTCATACTCGGAATTGAAAACGAAGCAAAACAGCCCGGAACAGGAACCACCCTCGGAGTCCATAGTATTACTTTTTTAACCGGGGTATTCAAATTTATTGGCATCGAAACAATGACGAGGCCTAACGTTTGCACATGGTGCGTAATCGCAAGGCCAGACGGCACATACATACATACAGCATGAAAATTTCAGCACTCCCCCCAATCAACGCCATAAGGCGCGATATCAAGCTGCCGCTCTCGATAGCTGGGCAGAACATGAGCATAACGCTCGGACAAATCATCGACGCAATCTCGCAAGACGTTGTGCCATTCGGCTCCATTACTCCCCAACGCGATAACGTCCAGTATGCCCCGGGCGCGACCTCCGAAATTCTCGGCGCTGTGGTCTTCGACAGCATGACCAACAAGTTCTACTCCGCCCGAGGTACAAGCGCTACGGTCGCCGGCCAACTCGTGAAATATTGGGTCTATTACGAGGACTGGGCAAGCCACGATAGCTACTACACCGAAAGCGGAGCCATTAGAACCGACTGCCTCTTTTTAGCCAGCGACGGAAGACTCTACTACTTCGACGGAGTGACACTGAAAAGCGCAGGGCTTACAGAGGAGCAAGCCAAACAGATCCGGCTCTCGACACCTATCGAGGTGGCCAGTGAGGAGGAGATGGAGCAGCGAATCGCCGCCGGAGAGATTGAAGACGGCCAAATCTACTTTTTAGCAGAGGAGGAATAGACTATGCTATGGATTGGCAATAAACGAGTCGCCAAAGTTTGGGTGGGCAGCAAGCCAGTGGCGACCCTTTACCGAGGCGCAGTCAAAATTTGGGAGGCCATAGGCTCCTGCTTCGGGAGCGGCAGATGGCGACCCGAGAAGCCGTGGAAAGGCAGCGATCGCTGGAAAAATTATTAACTCAACATTACAGATATGGCAAAGAACGACATCGACAAACCAATCCCCAGTATTGAGGAAAGCTGGGAGAATTACCTCGGTACACGAGTGGAAGAATTTTTGAAAAAATTCCTCCAAGAACTGGATGCAATGAAACACGGAGCGTGGAGCCTCACATCCGACGACAGCGGCCTCGCGACCTTCCGCGCATTTGCAAACGACGCAGCCAAAGAAGCCTACGATTCAGACCCGGTAGCCAACAGCTCGCTGGTGCTTGCCGAGGCCAGCTTCTACACCAGCGGCGCGGCCAGCGTCGACTACACACTTACAACCCGAATCACCAAGCAACCGGTAGCCGACATGGTCAAGGGAACGAGCAACGTCGTCAAATTTACCTACAACAGCTACTACGGAGGCGACGCAACAGACCTCGACACAGAAAACGGCTACGCAAAAGTATGGATAAACAATACAGAGGTTCCCGAACTTGCGCTCACCCTCGCCCCCGGAGGAAACGAGTACGCCATAGACCTCGGCGCACACCTCAATCAAGAAACTAACGCTGTCCGAATCGAGGTGGGAAACAATCACGGCAAGAGCCGAACATTCACCTTCACAATCCGAGCGCTTGAAATTGTGCTGGCGCTCGACAACAGCTACGAGGAAAGCCTGCTACGAGAGGGTGCATGGAGCCTCCGTGTTTCGTGCCGAGGTGTGGCCGCACAAGTCCACGTCAGCGTCGACGGTACCGAGATCGCACAGAGTACCATAACCAACTCGACAAACGACTTCATCATTGACGGCAACGGCACCCTCTCCCCCGGAGCGCACACTATAAGCATCTACGCAGAGAATACCACCTATGGCATCAGCACAGAACCGATAACAACCAGCTTCATCAAGAAAGGCCTCGGCACACCGAGTGTCTGCATTGGAGCTTCGGCCGACAAGCAGGTGACCCTTTACGATACCGCCAGCGTTCCATACTTCCTCTATTATCCCAATGCCGGCGGCCAGCAGGTTACGGTCAACTTTGAGGTACGCGATACCAGCGGCATAAAGCTGGCCGACCTCACGGCGCAGACGATAAGCCTCAACGCAGACGGAACCTCCGGAATGCAGGAACTCCGACTGACTGCCGCTGACAACAACTACCTCACACTCGGCAAGATTGTGGCCGCTATCAAGGTAGCCAGCACGACAGCCACACACACAATCACCGTGCTTGACGCAGGCGTGACACTCCAGCCGGCAACGGAATGTAAGATATACCTCACCGCCGCCGGCAGAACCAATGCCGACGCAGATGCCGATGACTGGCATAGCGAATACAATGGCCAGCGCACCTGCACGGTCAAGCGCAGCGACAACTTCAAGCTGGTCGGAAATAACGGCTTCGGGAATAACGCATTTTTGATTAAAGCCGGCAAGAGCATTACCCTTGACGGATTCTACCCATTCGGCTCGGATTTCGGAGCAAACGCCACCAATGCAGCCGCCCGAACCGGGCGCACCTTCGAGTTTGAGCTGCGCGCCCTCAACTGTACCAATACCGACACTAAGATCATCGACGCTATGGCCGACGGCATTGGCTTTGCAATTTACGCAAACCGCATCGAACTATGCAGCGACGCAGGAGGAATGGTGGAAACTATCTATACCGATGAGCAGAAAATACGCGTCGGTTTCTGTATAGACGGCACAACCACACACTGCCGCAACATCCTCCTCTCGGGGATAGAGGAGAGCGATGCCAACATTGCCTACGTTTACCTCAATGGCGTGATCGTGCGATTGATGGACTACAAAACATCATCATGGCAACAGCACACACCGAAGAAAATCACCATCGGCAGCGAAGACTGCGATGTCGAGCTATTCGCCGTTCGTATTTACGACAAGAGTCTCAACTACCAGCAAATGCTCGGCAACTTCGCCTACGACACCCCCGACCTCGCCGAGAAGATAGCCATCGCCAAGCGCAATAACATTCTCGACTCCACAAACGCTGTCGATTTCGCCAAGACCATCGCAGCACTCCCCAACACGCCGTACAAAATATGGGAAATCGACAAGATGCCAACTGGCAAGAAAGACTGGCAGAAAGCCACAACAGAATTCGTGAATCCCGCATGGGAAGCCAACCCCGGAAGCGAACCCGCAGCTCTCGCGTCATTTGTTTGCGAAGATCACGACATTGCGCTGGACGGAACCAGCTCGCTATCTTTCCCCGACCCATTTAAAAACTGGGCAGACAAGTACAATGGCAACTGGAGCGTTATAATCGACGGAGTCAAGGTAACAATCACCGGCTACGCCATCACCAACGGTATACAGCTCAAAGCAAAGGAATTCGTCGACAAGGTCAACTTTGCATCAAGCGAGGGCATCTTCAATATTCTCGCAGCAAACGCCTACCAAAACATCCTACTCGGCACCGCCCAGCAATACCCCGACTTGCTGACAGCGAAGCAGGCCGCACAGCAGGCAGCAGGACAGCCGGTGACATTTCGCCAGTCGCTCTCTGGCTTCCCAATCATCGGCTGGCTCCGCAGCTACAACGGAGGAGTCGCCAGTGTTCGCTTCCTTTCGATTTACAACTTCGTCAACAATAAATACGATCCCTACTACTTTGGCTTCGACAACAGCGGTGACAACCAGCTGTGGGAGGTAGAAGATAACGTCAACTTCTTCAGCGAGGAAATCACCGAGGGCAAATGGCAGAACGGTAAGTGGAACGACAAGGCCACAACCCTCTACTATGCTCGCGTCCCAAAGAAAAGCCCGGTAACAGACGACGACTTCGGAGTGGCGCTCAATGCCGAGGGGGCAACCCAAGCCAACAGCGAATCCAAATGGCTCCGTCGCTTTCACAACTGGATTTATTCCTGCAACCCCAACATCGCAGAACGCTACCGACTCATCAACGGAAGCTATAAGCAGCTGACTCGGTCAGTCACCTATGGCGACACGACCTACACCCACGACACCCCGGCCTACCGACTCGCCAAGTTCAATGCCGAATACACCCAATACCTCAATAAGAGCAGCGCACTTTTTTACTTCATCTTCTTCACTTGGATCCTCGGTGTAGATTCAATGGACAAAAACATGACGGTCGGGTTCGAGGGAGTCACGACAACCAACACACCCAAGGCATTCTTTGTGCAGCGCGACTCCGACACAGCCGGTAGGTACGGCAACCGAGGCACACTGATATATCAAGTGTTCCACGAGTGGGGTGACAGCTACGACGAGAGCACCGGCGAAACCGGCACAATTATCGGAGAGGAGTACAACGCCGACACACAGACGTTCACCGTCAAGACGACGGCAGGCTCCCCGATTTTCAATGGCCGTCTCTCCGGTCTTTGGGATTGCGTCGCGCAAGCATGGCCGGAAGACATCAAAGCGATGTATCAAGCCATGCGCTCCAATGGCCTCAACGAGCAGGCGATGTGGACACTCTATAATTCATTTTGGAGCCAGTGGTGCGAAGCGCTCTACAACACAGACGCGATGGGCTATGCGAACACCGGGCGCTTTGACATGGCGCACGGCGACAAGCGAGAGGTGATGCGCCACTTCTTCAAGTACCGCCAGCGCTACTGGGATAGCAAGTGCGGAGCGAACACGTCCGGATCGCTGGAACTCCGCCTATGGGGCAACGGCAACGGAGTCGCCCTCCGACACAGCACCCCGATATACGCTTCACTCAACTGGGGTGCCGGAGGCATTCAGACCGTCCGAAGCATTAAACCCGGAGAGCCTGCATACTTCGAGAGTAACGGAGCGACGTTTAACGAAACCACCTTCACAATTTATGATGCAGACCTGCTGACAGAGATAAGCACCTACACCGAGCTACCCGACGGCACAAAGGTAGAGAGCGGCCTGCAGAATATCTCCACCAGCCTCGATGCAACCGGCCTCGAATATTGCAAACGCCTCGAAAAGTTAATCCTCGATTATAGCGGCAAGGCGCCCAACACAAACCTCTCCAGCCGCGTCACCAACATCGGCAATAGCATCGCCCTCAAGCAGCTGGTGGTTCGCAACTGCCCGAATGTGTCGGGAGCATTCAATCTTCAGTCCGAGAAGATCGAAAACATCGACCTACGCGACACCGGAGCCACCGCCGTAACGGTGCCGCAGACAGACGCGCTCACCAGCATACAGCTGGGCGCTTCCATTCGCTCAATTTCATATAAAGACTTCCCTAACCTTGAAACGCTCACCTTGCAGGGATTCGGCCAGCTCGCAACGGTTGAGATCGAGAACTGCCCGAAGCTCGACACGCGAACCCTTATCGAAGACATCCTCGCCGCAGAAGACAGAATACTCCGCAGTGCCAAACTCCGGGGTGTTGACTGGCAGAATTTCTCGGTGGTTTACCTTGAAATGCTGGCTGACATGAAAGCAGACATCACCGGCTACATTCAGCTGCCGCGCACGGCCATCGTAAACTTTGACCTCAAGAGAAAACTCCTTGAAGCATGGGGTAATATCGACGACGAGAACAATCCGCTCTACATTGAGTACACCAAGCGCGAGTTGACGACAGTCACCATTGGAGGCGATCGCTACATCGACGAGGTGACACCAGCAGACAACCCGGAGAAATACCGACTGACGGTATCGCCGGCTATACCAAACGCCAACAACTTCACAAAAATCAAGTGGACGATTGCTACCAACAACTACGCTACGCTCAACGAGGTGACCGGCGTCCTCACGGTGACAGCAATAGGAACAGAGGAACGCGCCCCCAAAGCCAAAGTGACGGTAGAAATAACTTTGAGTGACGGAAGCAAGCTGACCGAGGAAACAACCATAGGATTCTACAAGCGAAGCTGCCACCTCGGTGACTACGTCTTCGCCGACGGAACATTCAGCGACCTCCTCGACAGCGGGAAGACTCCCGTCGGCGTTTGCTTCTACATCAACCCCAACGACAAGACACAACGCCTCTGCGTGGCTTTGAGCAATCTGCCGAGTTACCAATGGGGTCTATACCCGGCCAGCGACAACAACGGCTTCACCGGCATAGCCCTCGAAGATACCCCCGGCTATTCAATCTTCGACGTCCCCACAATGACGAACAAGGGAACGCGAGGACTGACCACCAACTACATCACCCCCGAAACCTATCGCGACGAAACAACAGCCGGCGACCCCGACGGCTTCAAAATTCTCGGAACCGGAACTGCAGTGGGTGAGATTGGCTTCGAGGCACTGACAGCGAAGCTCGGACAATACCCGGAGGGAACAAAGCTCCCATACGGTCTAATCAATACTCTCCGAATCATCGCCCACCGCAACATAATCCTCTCCGACAGCTCGGTCAATCTTCAGCAGCCACAACAGATAGGAAGCATGAGTCCCTATCAACATCTGCTCCAATTGATGAGTGATGTTGTCACCGATAATGGAGGCCTTGCAAAATACCGGCAGTTCTACTACCCGGCGGCCAGCCTTTGCAACTGCTATGAACCCGGAGTAAAAGCCGGCGAAACACTTGCTGATTGCTTCAAAGCCGGTAAGTGGTTCTTGCCGAGTGAGGGCGAGCTGGGGCGCATCTATTGGTACCACCGACAAGGGTATGACGTAGACACCCCCGACGCAATCTTTGCGCGAGCAGTCAACGACGGAAGAATGACGGCAATGAGCAATTCATGGTACTGGTCTTCTACCGAGAACTCGCAGAACAACGCATGGAACGTCAACTTCTCGGATGGG
>CAZULD010000091.1:0-3237 GCA_964621135.1 uncultured Bacteroides sp.
GGTAACGAGGATTTCAAGATCGAGGAAGACCGCGACGGTAATCCCATAACACCTCACCTCAACTGGAACAAGCCTATACCCTGGCGTAATCCCAACGAGGACGAACTCAGAGCAATCGAAAGCGTCTACCGCACAAACCCCATCACCGGTGTGCGCGAACTTGACGCCGATCAGCTCAACTACCGCTATGAGGTCTACAATCAGACCGAAGCCGTGAAGCGTAAAAATCGTCTTGATCCGCGACGCCGCGAATATAACACTGATCGTCCCGTACCTACCGAAGTTCCTCAGATCTCGAAGGATACGGCCTATATCAATGACGACGGCGAAATCATCCGCGAGACCATCACCCGCGGGCTGACCGGAGACTACGACTTCCTCAACACCTATATCGTAAACGTTTACCCCGACACCACAGCATGGGTCAACGATTTCGAGAATGCCTACAACGAGCCTTATGTCCGCATGTACTTCTCTCACGGAGGTTATAACGAGTATCCCGTCGTAGGTGTGAGCTGGGAGCAGGCTAATGCCTTTGCCAACTGGCGCACTGACTTCCTCCGCCGTTCTCTCGGCAAAGAGGGTGTGTATGTTGAGCCCTACCGCCTACCGACCGAGGCCGAATGGGAATATGCGGCCCGCGCAGGCGCGTCTGACAATATGTATCCTTGGGACGGTGACCTCACCATGAGCGATGACCGCGGCTGTTTCTATGCCAACTTCAAGCCTAACGAAGGCAATTATGTCAGAGACGGACATGTGATCACCTCGCGTGTAGGCACATACGCTCCTAACGATTTCGGTCTCTACGATATGGCCGGTAATGTCAGCGAATGGACTTCGACAGCTTTCACCGAAAGCGTCGGCAAACTCACTTCCGACCTCAATCCCGAGTACCGCTATAATGCCGCGAAAGAAGATCCCTACCGCATGAAGCGTAAGATCATACGCGGAGGATCGTGGAAAGATGTCGCTCACAACATCCGCTCGGACCTCCGCATGTGGGAGTATCAGAACGAGCAGCGCAGCTACATCGGATTCCGCTGTGTCCGCTCTCAGATCGGCTTTGCAAAAGGCACCAAGTCTAATCAGAAGAAATCAAAATAACAATAGAGTAACTCAAGCTCTTTCTCCCTGTCAATCAATCATATTCAACAAACGAAAATGGGAAAAGTCAAAGCATATCGCAACGCTATCAGCCTGTTCATCGCGTCTGAGAACGGCCAGCGCTTCTTCAACTTCGCATATAGTATCGGTGCGGCCATCGTAATCTGGGGCGCGCTGTTCAAGATTCTTCACCTGCCCGGCGGCAATACATTGCTTTCGATCGGTATGGGTACCGAGGTGCTGATGTTTATCCTCACAGCCTTCGATCGTCCGCCGAAGGAATACAAGTGGGAAGAAGTCTTCCCCGTCCTCGACTCTCATGACGCGGAAGATCGTCCTGACTTCGAAAACGGAGGCGGATCGGTAATTATCGGCCACGCCGCAACCGGTTCGCAAGCAGTTAGCGCTTCAGACGCACGTCGCGCAGCTCGTATCCCTGATAATATCGACCTCAGCGATGACGACACCCGTTCGCTCAGCGAGAGCATTGCAAAGATGGCAGCCGCATCAGATCAACTTGCACGCATGGCCGAACTCACATCGGCCACTCAGCAGTACCTCGACCAAATGGCTTCGATCTCGGCTGAGATGCAACATCTGCGCGAAACAACCGCTGCTCTTAACAATGTTTCAGATGTGCTCCTCGAAAGCTATCGCGCTATCACCGAGAACTCTGAAAACATCACCCGCAGTTCGAAAGGTTACGTCGACCAGATGCAGGATCTCAACCGCAACATCGGCGGTCTTAACACCATCTACGAAATTCAGTTGCGCAGTATATCGTCTCAGCTCGACTCTATTGACCGTGTAAACCGCGGTATAAAGGATATCCGCGACATGTACGAGAAGAGTGCCGGCCAGAGCGCACGCTACTGTGAGGAAACCGAGAAGATGACCCGCTATATGCAGCAGCTCAACGCCGTCTACGAAAAGATGATCACAGCGATGACCGTCAACATGTATCGTCCGATGGCGCCCGCGCCTGAAGCACCTGCACCTGCGCAGCCTGACAACACAAACGTTTAACCACTCCGATTAACTCCATTTCCCCTACATATATTAAATAATGGGAGCTAATAACAATCGCCTGTCGCCGCGTCAGAAGATGATCAATCTTATGTATATCGTCCTGACGGCTATGCTCGCGCTCAACGTTTCGAGTGACGTGCTCGACGGTTTTACTCAGGTCCACGACGGCCTGAACCGTTCGAACACCAACGTTGACCAGCGTAACGGTGACTTATATCGCCGCCTCGAGGACTTCACGGCTCAGAATCCCGACAAGGGACAGCAATGGCTCGACAAGGCAACCGACGTGCGCCGCGTCACATCGGATCTATATAATCGCATAGACTCGTTCAAGCTCGCCATTGTCCGTAAGGCCGACGGCCGCGACGGCGATCCCGACAATATCATCAACCGCGATGACCTTGAAGCCGCCTCTGTCATCATGCTCGCGCCCGGCAACAGTCTCGGCGAGTCGCTCCGCAAATCGATTGACAGCTATCGCGACTATATCACCACCCTTGTCCCTGATTCAGTCAAGGCTGCAGGTATTGAAGAGGCTCTCTCGACCGCGTCGGTTACCCGCGAGGGCACTCTAGCCGCCCAGACATGGGAGGAAGCTAAGTTCGACAATCAGCCCGTAGTAGCGGCAGTCACTTTGCTGTCAAAACTCCAGAACGATGTCCTCTATGCCGAAGGTGAGGCTCTAACGACACTGCTTTCGAGCGTCGACGCCGGTGACGTCCGCGTCAACGAGCTGAACGCTTATGTCATGCCCCAGTCTCGACTGGTGATGCGCGGCGGTAAATACTCCGCAAATATTGTCCTCGCCGCTGTCGACACAACGGCTCGTCCCCGCGTGTTCATCAACGGTCACGAGCTTGATAATGACCGCGGCTTATATGAACTGAACGCATCATCGACAGGAACGTTCGACTACAGCGGTTACCTTGAAGTTGCTCACGGCGACGGCCAGTCGACACGCCACGACTTCACATCATCATATACCGTCATCGAGCCTATGGCAACGGTTTCGGCCACTATGATGAACGTTCTCTATGCAGGCATCGACAACCCGATAAGCATATCCGTGCCCGGCGTACCCATGAATGGTATTTCAGCAAC
>CAZULD010000091.1:3337-8764 GCA_964621135.1 uncultured Bacteroides sp.
AGTTTTGAGACTATCTTCTTTGACTCTATGGGCAACGCCATACCGGAAGTCAGCGACGGAGCTGCGTTCTCATCGCGCCAGAAACAATCGTTCCAGCGACTTTCGCGCGGCAAACGCTTCTATATCTCGCGCATCAAGGCTGTAGGTCCCGACGGCATTACCCGTGACCTCTCCCCGATGGAAGTCATCGTAAACTGACGCTAACCCACCCAAATTGCAATCGATTAATCCGACAATATGAAATCAATCAGAACATACGCTACCGCAGCCGCTCTTCTGCTCGGCACGACCGCACCCCTTTTCGCCCAGAGCGATGACAATAGTCAGGGTGTAGTCCGTCGTCGCGCCGGCAACGAACGCACAAAAGACAACAATGCCTCTCAAGGTCCGCTTGTCACCGACCGCATGCAGTCGTTCTACGAGGCCGACGGATCGTCGATCTCTGACGCTGACCGCCAGTGGATGCGCGTGATCTATCGTCAACTTGACCTCGAAAAGGATAAGAATGCTCCGCTCTATTACCCCGACGAACCCGTCGACGGTCAGGAAAATCTTTTCCGTATCATCATGCGTCTGCTCGCCAACAATCAGATCGCAGCTTATGAGTATCTCGACGGCCGCGAGGTGTTCACCGATCAGTACCGTGTAAAGGTGCGTGACATCCTCGACCGCTTCCATATCCTATACACCGACGCAAAAGGTTCGACCGAGCGTAATCCACGCTTCGTGATCGAAGAAAGCGATGTACCCTCCAACGAGGTACTTTCATATTATGTCATCGAACGCTGGGAGTTTGATACCCGCACCAACAGCCTGCGTCCGCGTGTCGAGGCTATCTGCCCCGTACTCCACCGTTCGGGTGATTTCGGAGGAGAAGCCGTACGCTACCCGATGTTCTGGCTAAAATTCTCGGATATCCGCCCATGGCTCGCCCAGCAGGAAATCTTCACATCCGACGACAACAATCTGCCGACAAGCACTTACGATGACTTCTTCACTCTCGCTCAGTACGACGGCGAAATTTACAAGACCCGCAATCTCAAAAATCGCTCGATGCTTCAGCTTTATCCCGATGACAATGATCGTCGTCGCGCTCAGGACAGTATTCAGGCGTCGCTCGACAACTTTGACAAAAAACTGTGGGTTCCGTCGCGCGAAGAAGTTATCGCTGCCCGTGAAGCGCGTGAAGCAGCAGCCGCCGGCGACACTACTGCCGTAGCACAGGGACAGCAAGCCGCTGATAAAGCCGTGCGCTCGACCAAAAGATCATCAAAACGATCGTCAGCTCCTAAAAAAATTAAAGAGCCCAAGCAGCAGAAAGCAAAATCAGCTTCCACTGCCACCCGCTCTGTACGCAACCGCAAAAGGTGAACAAGGTGATAATAGTTCCCACGAACTATTATATAAAAAGTCAGCTCCCATTCCGGAAGCTGACTTTTTTACTATTTATATAAGACCTAATTATTGCGCGGATTGGGCTTGGCGCATTTCTTCTTCGGCTTCTGCCACGGCCTGCTGGAGGAGATCAAACCAGTTTTTGTGGATAATGTGGCAAATGTCAAAGAGCATGAAACCGTCGCTCTTTTCGAGATTCATCTTGACAGCGCGCTGGAAGCGGTCGGGATCATTATAGTACTGCTCTACATACATTCCACCGTAGAAGGGACGGTCACCGAGGAGCTTGCGTGAATATTCACATGCCCCTTCTACACAAAGATGATCACCTTCCGACCACTCGCTGTCGGTCTCGTTCTTGACACGGCCGTCATGTGAGTGAAGCTCGTCGAGAGTAACGTCGACATAGTAGTTGCCGTTGGTGTACAGATCAAAGAGTTCGTTAAGCGCATAATTCTTGTATTCGGGACTCGCCCACTCGAAATCCTGAGAGGGATCATAATCCTTGCTTGCCCAGTTTACGCCTACTTCGTAGTAAGAGGGATACCATGCACCGGTGTAATTGCCAAGCATCATGTCGGGTTTGGCTGCCTTGATTGCTTCGCGTGTACCTTTAAAGAAGTCATAGATGACGGAAGCGCGCCACTCGATCCACTTCTGATACCACTTGCCGGGCTTACGGGTGAATTCGCCATTACCGTTGTCGACCCATTCGAAGATATCCTGAGGGAAATTTTCGACAGTCTCACCGATATATTTCTCAAATTGCTCTTTAGAAAACTGAGAGAAGTCTGACCCCATACCTTCATAACGACCGCGGTCGAGCATCACGCCGTCGAGATCATAGTTATTGACGACTTCCAGCACGAGTGAACGGGCATAATCCTGAACTTCGGGGAGCGCGGGATTCATGAATGCTGTGCCGACACCTTCACGACCGTTTTCAGGCGCGATCGTTCCGTCGGTCAAGTAATATTCGGTTGCCCATGAAGCACGGTCACCGTTAAGGATGCCCTGCTGCTCGGGATCTGTGCCCTCGCAGAACATGTTGAGCGACGCGAGCACTTTCATGCCATTTTCGCGGCCTATTGCAATCATTGTGTCGAGATAATCATAGTTCTCGGGAAAGTCAATGCCTTTCCACGATTTAAGACGCGGGGCAATGTTGCTATTGTACGCCACGGCACTCTTCGTACCCTTAACGTCAACGACAAGATGATTAAAACCGCACTCTGCCGCTTTCTTGACATAGTAACGGGCAGTGTCAGGATTAGAGAACTTAGGCCAGTTGGCAGAGAAGTCAACCCACATAATTTTAGGGCGGTCTTCAATACGCGCCACTTCATCAGTGGTTTTCTGAGAGGTCTTGCATGCGCACAGACCGACGATGAGCAACAATGTGCTCGCTGTGAATAATGATAGACGTTTCATCCGTCAGAATTTGATTTTATGAGTTTATTAAACAGGTTTATTTTGTCGTAATATTAAGCGTGGAATTTCATCAATCCCTCCATCGGACTTTTTAGGACTTCACCGATTCGACATCCGCATTTGCGGGCGGCTTCTTCGAGCAGGGGCCGATAATACCATGCAACCGATCCAACGAAATTAACCGGCAGACGGTCTACGCCGGGATATTGCATGACATTGCGGCGGAAGAAATCGGAGAAAGACGACAGCACAAGTTCGCGTACCTGAGGACATTCGATATTCTGCAACAGGAAGGGACTGAGTGATGCCAGAAAACGGTTGGCTTGCGGTTCGCGGTAAACGCGGCGGATTATAGTGAGCCTGTCGAGTTGATACTGATCGAGGAATTTTTCACAAAGATCAGCCGGAAGCTGACGCTTCAGCACGTCGCCGACCAGACGACGTCCAAGCACCGCGCCCGAACCTTCATCACCGAGAATGTAACCCAGAGGCGAAACATTTTCGGCTATTTCCTTACCATCATAATAACATGAGTTAGAACCGGTGCCCATGATGCAGGCAATACCTTCCGAATGACCGCAGAGCGCACGCGCCGCGGCGAGAAGATCTGTGTGGACATCTATTCTTTTTACCGATGGAATACAAGCGGCCAACGCGCGGCGCACATTGTCGCACACTTCATCGGCCAGACAGCCTGCGCCGTAGAAATATATTTCTTCTACCTCTGAAGCGTTATCATCCAACTGAGGCAACAGTTCTTCAGCAATCTTCTGGCGGATCTCTTCCTCTGTAAGCATCACGGCATTAATGCCACCTGTGAAGACACGGCTCACAGCGCTGACAGACTCACTGCCGTCACGCCGTGCCAGACACCAGTCGATTTTGGTCGAACCGCAATCTGCAATAAGTATCATATTTTGATATAGATTTTCTTTTTATACAACCACAGTCCGACGAGCCAGTTTAGGAGGACGAAAAGCACTGCGAAACCGGCCGATGCCATCGCCGGATCACCACCGCATATCGGCAGCAGGCACTGACTGTAGATAAAGTTTTTAATCGAGATCATTCCGCCTTCGACCCCGCTGTAGGGGAATTTGGTAAGACCGACCACCAAAGCGAGGACGGCACCGAGGCAGTATAGGAACAACGGATTGACACCGAAGACCTCGAAGAAACGACCCCAACGGCGATAACCGCGAATATCGATTATCCAGATCAACAGGGCGAGAAGGCTCGCTGCAAGTCCGCAAGTCGTCAGGACGAAAGTCGGCGACCAGATTTTTTTATTGATGGGAAGACCGTAGCTGAGAAGAAAGCCGGCAAAGGTAAGGACTGTGCCTACTATGAAAAGGCGATTAATACGTGACTGATTATCAGTTTTTGCTACTATCAGACCGCCACACAGGAAACCTATAAGCATGTGGGCGATTGACGGCAGCGTGCTCAGGAATCCTTCAGGATCGAATTTGAGATACTCGCCATCGATATAGTCAGTGTACATGTGCGCTTCACCGAGAACGGCACGATCGACAACGGCGATCACATTATGCTCGGCAAATTCAAAGCCATGACCGACAACAAGGATGACGGCATAGACGACAAGCATCCCGGCCACGCACCATTTCAGTGCCTTGCGGCTCATTGCGATGCCAAGAATCGAACCAACTCCGTAGCAGAGTGCCAAACGGGGGAGCACGCCGAGAATACGTATCTGATCAAAAGTCAACATGGATTCCCATAGAGCAGCTCCGCTGTAGACACCGCGGAGGAACATAGAGAACCATGTCAGAAAAAATCCCACGAAAAAGATCAGAACCGTTCGCTTTATGATCTTCATTACTGTCGGCATAGTGAATTCGAAATTATACTTTCGAAGTGACAGATAAGACGAGATACCCATTATGAACATGAAGAACGGGAATACGAGGTCAGTAGGTGTCAGACCGTTCCACGACGCATGTTTAAGAGGCTCATAGATTTTGTCCCATCCTCCGGGATTGTTGACAAGAATCATTCCGGCAATAGTGATGCCCCGCATCACATCAAGAGCAAGCAGACGCTTCGGACGATTAGCAGAATTAGTTGACATGGTTAGGTATGATTGGTTTTTCTGATTTGTCTATTTAGTGTTTTTGGGGCGCGTACAGCGGTCGACCAGATAGGCGATGGACTTGTAACTGATGCCACTGTTGGTTGTCAAACCTATTTCGCAGGTTCGCGAATTGGAGTAACCTTCGGTGACACCGTTTTTCTCGAGTTGAGGCCGGAGTTTGCGGAGCGCCCAGCTATTGAGTTCGGGATGGGTGAATCCTTTGTCACCGGCAAAGCCGCAGCATCCTATTTCGGCGGGAACCGTTACCGAAGTGGCACACATTGACGCCAATCCTACGATTTTTGATGCGAGACCCATCAAGCGTGACGAACAGGTAACATGGACGGCCACAGATACATCCTCACGCTCAAACTCAAGATGCGAAGCAAGGAAATCATAAATAAACTCGGCCGGTTCGTAGAGCTTCATCGACTTGATGTGGGTGCGCATACGGTGAAGACAGGGGCTCTGGTCACAGAGAACAGGATAACGACCGCCTTCCGAAG
>CAZULD010000092.1:0-8747 GCA_964621135.1 uncultured Bacteroides sp.
GGATCATTTGTTTCTGTTGTCAAATAATAAGTTTAAAGATATGCAACCAGTTAGCGAACTTTCATATAACCAAGCCCTTGCAGAGCTTGAAAAAATCCTTGCCGCGCTGCGTGGCGAAGACTGCGACGTAGACCGTCTGACCGAAATGACCGCCCGTGCGGTCGAACTCCTCAACCACTGCCGCTCACGCCTCACCACCACCGACGAAGAGCTCCGCCGCATTCTCGACTCCCTGCAAGCGTGAGGGTTATGGTCTGTTAAATTAAGCTAAAAAGCAGCATGGTGCCTGTTAGATTATTCAGTGCCCCGATTTTTTATTGTAACTTAGCGCGGTTTTATTCCATAGAATTATTGTGCTAATACCCAATATATTATTTATACCTTAGCGTTTAAAACAATTCTTATAACATAAAAATCTAATTATCAACCTTAAATTTCAACTTCAATGAGAAAAAAGATCCTTACATGGGCTTTATTGGGCATGCTCGTGCCCGGTTTCTCAGCTAATGCTGCAGAAGCCATCACCGAAATCTGGAAAACAGCCCAAAAACCTCTATTTGGCGGTGATTGGGGTAGTGCAGCTCCTGATTGGACTAACCCTAATGCTATCAAGACAGGTTCTAATCCTCGTTTTGCAACTGTCAGCGACGGTAAAATCTTCACCATTGACCAGAAGACGATGAGCATTGCCGAAGTAACCAAAGAAGGTGAACTTGTGCCGACTTACGTTCTGCCCCAACCTGCAAATGCGGCTGACTTCTACGGAACTGCTATTGCTGCTGACGAAGTGGGCAACTTCCTTATTGGAATGAACTTTACTCAAAGACCTACAAGTAGTACGAAATTCGCTATCTATAATGCTGCTACTAAGACTTGTAAAGAATTCAACCTCGAAGTTCCTGAAGGCTGGACTGTCGGACGTCTCGACTGCATGGGCCGTGTACTCGGTGATCTCACCAAAGAAGCAATCTTTACTATCGTGCCTGAAACAGGTTACACTTCTGAAGTGCGCATCATCGAAGTTAAGGGCGAAGGAACACTTGAAAGCGTGACATTTACTGATCTGGGTAACGTTCCCGTGGCAGGAAACTACACTCAGCAGAACATCGCCGTGCCCGCATATCATACAATGGCAGAGGCCAAGGCCGCTGACGCTGTGAATGACTTCTATTACAGCTCTTGCAACGGTACAAACAACTATTATGCTTCTTATGTAGGCGGTAAAGTGACCGGCGACTTCGCTCCCGATATGCTTTACACTACGGTTGCCAGCAATAATGGCTTCGAAACATTTGTTGTCGATGGTAAACGTTACTTCATACGTAACTATGCAAAGACTGCTAAAGATCGCTTGATGTCAATTGTAGTGATGGACGAAAATGGAGATCTGCTTGCTACATGGGAGGATGATACATATACTCCTGACGGTGGTTACTCAACAATCTATGCTAATGTGCTTGCCAATAAAACGGTAGATATTTATGTGTACAATAGCGGTAATAAAATTGGTGGCGAAGCAGCCCTTCTCAATTTTGATCCCGCAGCCGCCGGCGAACCCATCGCTCCCGAAATTCCTGTCGGTACAGCAGAAAACCCCTATCAAATCAATACTGTTGAAGATTTTACCGGTATGGCTGCAAAAATTGCTACGGGTACATTCTATGTGACTCTCGAGGCAGATCTCGATATGACAGATGTAGCTTTCACTCCCATAGTATCAAAATCAACCATTTATTTCGATGGCAAGAATCATACTATCAGCAATCTGACAATTACAGGCGACAGAGCATCAATCTTCGGTGACTTCATTGGAACGATAAAGAACCTTGGGGTAGTCAACTGTAAAGCAACTGCTACCGGTTGGGGTACAGGCGCTACCATCGTAGGTTATGCTTCAGGCGCTGATGTTGTTATTGAAAATTGCTTTGCGTCGGGTGATGTAGTAGGCTTTTACGCAGGTGGCCTTGTTGCAGGTGTGAATACAAATGCTAAAGCTACAATTCGCAACTGCTATTCAAGCGTTAATGTGACCTCTACCAATGGTTATTCCGGAGGCGTGGCAGGTCCTTGCAATGAAGGCGCAACTATTGTTATTGAAAATTCCTATGCTGCCGGTGCTGTTGCTGGTATACACGGAGGCGGTATTTCAGCCGGTATGAACACTGCTTATGCTAGCGCGGCAATCGTTCTTAACAATGTGGCCGTATTCTGCCCCACGGTAACAGGAACTGTAGCTAACGCAATTTATGTACCCAACGATAAACTTTCAAATACTGTAAACAACGCTTATGTAAGTGATGCTACCACCGTCAATGGTGCGGCTGTTGCTGGCGCAGTAGCCGAGACTACTATCGTTAAAGAGGTTATGACTTGGGAAGGTTTCAACTCAACTGAAGTTAACGAGACCACCAATCTCCCCATCCTCGCATGGCAGTCAGGCAAGCCTTTCGACACCTCGGCTGTAGCTGAGATCGAAGTAAACGAAGACGTTCCCGCAGTTTACTACAACCTTCAGGGTGTCCGCATCGCTAATCCCGAAAACGGTGTCTACATCGTTCGTCGTGGCGATAAGGTGACCAAGGAACTCGTTAAGTAATCAATATTCATCTTATATCATGGAGGCCGTGGCTTATTGTCGCGGCCTCTGTTGTATAAATCTGTAGAATATTGTAACTTTGCGGCATGCGCTGGCTGTTGTACATAGTGGTCGTTTTGATGGTTGCAGGATGCGGTTTTTCGAAGTCGCAGCCGGTGGTGCTTGACGAGGCTCAGCGTCTGATGCAGACTGATCCGTCGGCCGCATTGTCGACGCTCAATAGCGTGGATGTGTCAGAGTTTGATGATTCGGCGACTATGGCACGTTGGGCGCTCCTCTATAGCGAGGCATTGGTCGTCAATCGTCTGACCGCTCCGACCGACACCATCGTCGATATCGCAATAAGCTATTATGGAAAGCATAATTTGACCGATGAATTTCGGAAAGCATCGCGTCTGAAGGCTATTATGCGTTCAGCTGAAGACGAGGATGCGCTGGCCACGGCCCTATATCTACAGAAAGAAAAGGAATATCTGCTGTACAAGGAGCGTATGAAGCGTCAGTTGTACATGACTGTCGGTGTGCTGCTGCTGATCATTGCTGGGTGTGTGATAGCATGGATGCGTCAGCGACTGAAGTTACAGTCATTGCAGGCAGAGACGCTGATGGCCGAGGCTGCGGGACTGAAAAGTCAGATTGACGCCGGGCGCGGAGACATAAGCCGTCTGGAATCAAAGCTCCACGGTCTGCTGGACAACCGGTTTGCGCTGATCGATTCGCTTTGCCAGACCTACTATGAAGCGCAGGGTACCAAAACCGAACGAAAAGCGATCATAGATAAAGTAAAGAGTGAAATAGAATCGGTGAAGGCTGATTCATTGCCCGAAATGGAGCAGGCCGTGAATGACTGCCGCGATAATCTGTTGGAAAGAGTAAAAGAGTATTATCCGGAGATAAAGACTGACGATTTTCAGCTTTTGGTTTATCTGGCAAGCGGCCTTTCTACACGGACGATCAGTCTGTTGTTGGGCGAATCGGTCGACGTAATCTATAAACGGAAATCAAGACTGAAATCGCGCCTTAAGAGTGCGGTCGAGCCGCAATGTCCCGACATTATGACGGTTTTCTGACCCATATTTCCGGTCGGTCAGACTTTTGGGAATTGTTAGGGTGTAGCTAATTGTTTAATAGGAGATTATAAATTGGTCGGTCAGACTATTTTTGACCACAATAGGGGATATTGTGAGTAATTTTGCATCAACAATTTTACTCACATGAAAGCTAAAACAGTTATTACAATCCTGACCATGATTTTCGCTGTCGGAAGCGGTCAGGCACAGAATCAAGAGTCAGCCGACAGCCTGACAAGAGAATTACAGGAAATCGTAGTTACAGCCAAGCAGCCGGCGACAAAACTCGTAGGCTCAACGCTTGTGTCGACCATCGCAGGCTCGAATCTTGCGGACATAGGCAATGCACTCGACGTACTCGCCCAACTGCCGATGATAAAGGTCGAGGACAATGCGGTCAGCGTAATCGGCAAAAGCAATGTCGAGATCTATATAGACGGCCGTCCTATGCGCGACGATCAGGAACTGGAACAGTTATTATCCTCCAATCTTAAGACGGTCGAATTGCTGATGGCTCCCGGTGCAGCCTACGAAAGTACGACCGGAGCTGTACTGAAAATCACCACGAAAAGGAACTTTGTGCAGGGTCTGTCGCTGAACGATCAGTTGCAGGTGCAACGTCGGCGCAAGTGGTCGGTGTTGGACTATCTCGGGTTGAGTTACCGCATCGGAAAGTGGGAAGTGTTTCTTGACGGCACGGTCAACCGTAATAATTCAGTGATAAAAGGCAGTACCACGAACACCCTTATGTACGATGGAAAGGAAAGCATCGTTGGTAGCAGTCAGCATAACTCCTATCCGACCACGACCGGGGTCGTAAAAGGCGGATTCAACTATTCCGCAGGCGAGCAGTCGTTCGGTGCGTATTACCGTTATAATCCCGAGCGGGGCGATTTCACCAATCTCGGAACGGAGTGGTATGACGACGAGTTGCCCATTGGCCGCGAGATAAACAAACGTGTTCGTTCACACAGCCATCTGGCATCGGCTTACTATGAAAACACCTTTGCCGACAAATACCTGTTGCATTTCGACGGCGATTTTCGGCAGTCCGTGACCAATAGCAGTGTCGGTACAAGCTACCGGGAGCCGACCAATCCCGACGTCAATTCGGCAGACGAGCGAACGTCAACTTTATGGGCCGGTAAACTATATTTGAATATGCCTCTATGGAACGGAGACTTTACAGTCGGCACGCAGGACAGCTATACGCATACGTCGCTCGATTACCGGATGATGAATGCTCAGGTGGAAGAATACATCCCATCGTCGCTTACTGACGCACGCCAGACATTGGCGGCCGCATTTGCGTCGTGGTCGCGGATATTCGGTAAGTTCTCACTGACTGCCGGTGCAAGGTATGAGTATGTCGATTACGACTTCAAGGTGGACGGAAAGCGGGATGAAGACGTGAGCCGTCGGGATCATCTGCTGACACCCGATCTGTCGTTCGGCTACAGTTTCAATGATGACGCGCAGTTGACTCTCAGCTATAAGATGTCGACGGTGAAACCTCCGTATTCTCAACTAACCGGATCGCTTAACTATGTCGGCGTTCATGAGATCGAAGGTGGCAATCCTGCGCTCCATGACGAGAAAATGCATGATGTCCAGTTGTTCGGGATGTGGAACGGCTTTATGCTTCAGGCTGATTATATCCGCAGTTACGATACATACGCCTATGTCAAGCAACTTTATCCGGCCGATAATCTTCAGTTGCTTATGCATCCGGTCAATATCGACGTGTCGGCGTTGAGTGTCTACCTTGTGTGGAGTAAGCCGGTGAATCGCTGGCGTCCTAATGTAACCGTAGGAATGTATCGCCAGTGGTTGACGTTAGACCATACACACTACAACCGCCCGATATTCTCCTATTACTTCGACAACACATTTTCGCTCCCTCACGGCTGGCTGATCACAGCTAATGCAAGCGGACAGACCGGAGGCGATATGCACACAAACCGTTTTGCCACGACTTGGTTCACGCTTGATGCGTCGGTCGGCAAAACATTGTTCAAAAAGTCTCTGACGGTAAAATTGTCAGCTACAGATATCTTCAATACAGCCAATAATGACTGGACGATGAATACTTACGGTGTGTTTGTCGATAAGCGCCAGAGCTATGACCGTCGCGGAATATCGCTCAACATAATTTATAACTTCCAGCCACACAAGAGCAAGTATAAAGGCTCTTCGGCGGCGGAATCGGAGTTAAGACGACTGTAATAGACAGCAATTCATACAATTTCGGTACCTCGGCATCACTGCCGGGGTCTGCCGCTATATGCCGAAATGTTGCAAAGGTTGGTCGTAATAGGTATATAAATTTGTATAATTCAGGCGGTTTTCGTATCTTTGTGCGATTTTAACAGAAGAAAAAATATTATAATCCTACATTTATGAATCCTATCAAAAAAACCATCGAGCTCGCTGACGGTCGCACGATTACGCTTGAGACCGGCAAGCTGGCAAAGCAGGCCGATGGAGCGGTTGAACTTCGCATGGGCAACACTATGCTCCTTGCGACTGTTGTTTCGGCCAAAGAGGCCGGCGAGGGTGTAGACTTCATGCCCCTCCAAGTTGAGTACAAAGAGAAATTTTCATCTGCCGGCCGTTTCCCCGGCGGATTCCTTAAACGCGAAGGTCGTGCGAGCGACTATGAAGTGCTGACTGCACGTCTTGTTGACCGTGTGCTTCGCCCCCTTTTCCCCGATAACTATCACGCTGATACATTTGTGAATATCACAATGTACTCAAGCGACGGTGTTGATATGCCCGACGCTCTTGCCGGACTTGCAGCATCAGCAGCTATCGCAGTCAGCGACATACCTTTCAACGGCCCGATCTCCGAAGTGCGTGTAGCTCGCGTTGACGGCCAGTTTGTCATCAACCCCACATTCGAGCAGCTCGAACGCGCCGATATGGAGCTGATGGTAGGTGCTACTTACGACAACATCATGATGGTCGAAGGCGAGATGAACGAAGTTTCAGAAGCTGACCTTCTCGCAGCCCTCAAAGCCGCTCACGACGCCATCAAGGAGCAGTGCAAGGCTCAGATCGAACTTGCTGAAATGGCAGGTAAGACTGTGAAACGCGAATATTGCCACGAAGTTAATGACGAAGAGCTCCGCGCTGATGTAAAGGCAAAATGCTACGACAAGGCTTACGCTATCGCAAAGGCCGGTTGCGCCGACAAGCACTGGCGTCAGGATAGCTTCGACGCTATATGCGAAGAGTATATCGCATCGCTGCCCGAAGAGGAGCGCGAAGAGAAGACTCCGCTCGTTAAGCGCTACTACCACGACGTAGAGAAAGAAGCTGTGCGTCGTTGCATCCTCGACGAGGGTATCCGTCTCGACGGCCGTAAGACCACAGAGATCCGTCCGATCTGGTGCGAGGTTGACTACATTCCCGGCCCCCACGGATCAGCAGTGTTCACCCGTGGTGAGACACAGTCACTCTCGACTGTAACCCTCGGCACCAAGCTCGACGAGAAGATTCTCGACGACGTGCTCAATCAGGGTCGCGAACGTTTCCTCCTCCACTATAACTTCCCTCCCTTCTCGACAGGCGAAGCCAAGCCCGTACGCGGTGTAGGTCGTCGCGAGATCGGTCACGGCAACCTTGCCCACCGTGCCCTGAAGCGCATGTTCCCCGACGATTTCCCCTATGTATGCCGCGTTGTCAGCGATATCCTCGAGTCAAACGGCTCATCATCTATGGCTACTGTATGCGCTGGTACTCTCGCTCTGCTCGACGCAGGTGTGAAGATGAAAAAGCCTGTCAGCGGTATCGCAATGGGTCTTATTACCGACACTGAAAGTCCTAAATACGCTGTCCTCAGCGATATCCTCGGCGACGAAGACCACCTCGGCGACATGGACTTCAAGGTTACAGGTACTGTCGACGGTATCACAGCCACTCAGATGGACATCAAGTGTGACGGTCTCAGCTACGAGATCCTTGAGAAAGCTCTTCTACAGGCTCGCGACGGACGTCTGCACATCCTCAATACCATCAACCAGACCATCCCTGCTCCGCGCGAGGACTACAAGCCTCATGTACCCCGCATCGTGACCATGACTATTCCGAAGGAACTCATCGGTGCAGTAATCGGCCCGGGCGGAAAGATCATTCAGGGCATTCAGGAAGCGAGCGGTGCAACTGTTTCGATCGACGAAATCGACGACCACGGTTACATCGAAGTTGCTGCGGCCAACAAGCCTGCAATCGACAAGGCTCTCGAAATGATCAACGCTATCGTCGAACTCCCCGAAGAAGGCAAGACCTACAAGGGCAAGGTCGTAAACATGATGGACTTTGGTGCATTCGTTCAATTTATGCCTAACCGCGACGGTCTGCTCCACATCTCTGAGATCTCATGGGATCGTCTCGACAACATGGAGGCTTCAGGCCTGAAAGAAGGTGATGAAGTCGAAGTGAAGCTGATCGAAATCGACAAGAAGACCGGCAAGTATCGTCTGTCAATGCGTGCGCTTCTTCCCAAGCCCGAAGGTTGGGTTGAACCTCAGCGCGCACCTCGTGGTGACCGCCCCCGTCGTGAAGGTGGCGATCGTCCCCGCAGAGATGGTGACCGCGGTCCCCGTCGCGATCGCGAAGGCGGAAACCGTAACAGTGGCGCCCCCCGCAACTAACAGACAATAAGCAAATATAACTGAAAATTACGTTTTTCATTGGTTCAGGGCCCTCACGAGAAGGCCCTGAATTTTTTTTGTATAAACTATTTAGGTGCGAATAAAGGACTCAAAACAACTGGCTCTCTGACAAATAAGCGTAAAGTAGGTTGGTTTTGATGCCGCGAGAATGCGATATTCGGCTTCGCTCGGCTATTTATACAGAAATCCCCGCTTGTCAAAGCTGACAGGCGGGGATTTCCTTTGCAGACGCTTAGCAGAGCTCTATTTATTCGGCGAACTTAGCGTTGATGAACTCGCGGTTGAGACGAGCGATATTGCTCAACGGAATGTTCTTGGGGCACTCGGCTGCACAAGCACCGGTGTTGGTGCAGTTACCGAAGCCGAGTTCATCCATTTTCTTAACCATAGCACGGGCACGACGCT
>CAZULD010000093.1:0-8727 GCA_964621135.1 uncultured Bacteroides sp.
TTTCGAATCTCGACAGTATATCGTTGTTGCTCACCGTCCGCGAAATAAACTGGCGGTTGTAAAATCGTTGGGCATACCTCAGCAACAGATTGATAAACCCGACAATTATCCGGTTTTGCATCGCATCCGACTGAAATTTCAACTCATTGTCCAGTTGCTTCATCAGCGCGATCATCACATCGCGCTCCTCCGACGTCATGTGCAGCGCCTCATTGATCCTGTAGTCAAAGAACGAGAAATTTTTAATCTCCTTCTCGAGCGCCGTACCCTGCAGGATATCAGGGTGAAACAGCACAGCCCACCCCGTCAGCTCAATCAGCTCGCCATTGTCCTCCTTGCCTCCTACTTGACCCGGCGCAACGCATATCAGCGTCCCTTCCGAGTAGTCATATCGACCCGTGCCGTAGACGAGATCCATCCCCTCCTCCTTGCCTTGCAGGAAGAGACCGTACACATCGTAGTTATTCAGACTGTGGCGCACAGGCGAAAGCTCGCTGTAATTTATTACGCTGATCAGCTCATGGGGATCCGACTGACCGACCCACGCACTGTAGTCCGACGGCTTCCTTACTTTCAAGATCTTGCTCATTAGCGCGGTAGAAGTTTGAGTTACAATCACAAAGTTACACAATTATTTCGGATCATCATCTTTCGCCCCATCTAAAAAATTGGGGTACACTCAGCGGAAATTTACTACGCATGCGTCCCAGATCAGCACTAACTTTGCGCCATGACAAAAAAACTTCAACTGATATGAAACGAACAATCATCCTCCTGCTGGCCGCTGCGATGACCGTAATGGCGGCCCACGCCAAGACTCTAATCGTCTACTATAGCTACACCAACAACGTCCACAACATCGCGACCGAATTGGCCCGGCAGACCGGTGCCGACCTTCTCCGCATCCAGCCGGCCGAAAAAGGTCTCGATTACGCCGCCAACAATTACGCTATCGGCAGCGCGCAGATCGCCGCCATACGCAGCAACCCCACCGATCCCGCCTCCTACCCTGCTATCGACCCCGTCGACGTCAATCTCGCCGACTACGACTGCATCCTGATCGGCGCTCCGCTTTGGTGGAGCCAGATGGCCGCACCGCTCCAGACTTATCTCTTCCTCAACGGCCCCGCAATGGCCGGCAAAAAGATAGGGCTGATCGTCTCCAGCCATAGCAGCGGCATCAGCGGAGTTGAAAGCGACGCCAAGCGCCTCATCCCCGACGGCGACTTCCTCACTCCGAGCCTCTGGATACGTTCCGCCCAGACCTCAAACGCCTCCTCGCTCCTGTCTGCTTGGTTAACGACTATCAACTACGCCGACCTTTCAGCCATCGTCGATATCAACGCCGATGAAGACCTCGCCGACTACACCGTCTTCTCTCTCCGCGGCGAATTAATAGGTCGCAATCTCCTATCCCTTAACGACCTCCAGACCGGCATCTACCTCATCAACGGCAAAAAAGTCTATCTCCGCAACTGAGATTCCATTACTCGGACAACTTAAAGTCCAATTTTTACAAAGTTATTTTAAGGAGTTTTTCTGCTGTAAGATGACTGAATTTTTCTTTGTCGGAATCTGACAGAGGAGCATTGTCCACAAATGACCGCGCATCCGTCATGGGCACATAGGGCCAGTCAGCCGAGAAAACCAACTGATCAATACCGAGTTTGTCGACACAGTATCGAAGCGCATCCGTATCGTATACCCCGCTTGGCGAAATCCACACATGTTTCTTGTAGATATTCGTGATAGTGTCCGAAAGGCCCGTAACCTCCGGCTTGAACATTTGGTCTAAGCGCGGAAGAAAATATGGCACCATCTCTCCCCAGTGACCTGACAGCACCTTCAGTGTCGGATATTTCTCGAAGAGCCCCGCAAGAATCATCCTGATAACTTGCATACCGGCTTCATAGTGCCAGCCGTAGCCGTATGTACTCAGAATCGTGTCAAACTGTGCGTTAAGTCCGGAATAATAGGCATTACAAGCATCTACCGATGTATAATTGGGATGAATATAGACTGGCAGATCAAGTTCAGTCAGAGCTTCCCATATCGGGTCGTACATCTTGTCGTCGAGGAACACATTGCCCGTCTGCGGACGGCCCGATATAAGCGTGCCGACAAAACCAAGCTCATTCACTGTGCGCCTCAATTCATCAGCGGCCGCCGTCGGATTGTTCCATGGCAGAGTTGCAAAAGCCCTGAAACGTTCAGGATATGCCTTTATATTCTGATATAGGGCGTCGTTAGCCTGTTTTGCAAGGGTCACCGCCTCATCTCCCGTAAGCCATTGCGTCGGATTTGTATACGATACCACTTCCATATCGATGCCCGCCTTGTCGAGTTCGGCGATTCGTTTTTCCCCTAACTCAAAGAGATCGGGTGTGCTTGGTGCATCGGCAGATGCCGGGTGAAGGAATTCCTCAGCGTATGGATACGCTTCCTGAATGGTTTTGGCCACGGCAGCGCCGATCGACTTGCTGACCATGTGCTCTTCTAATGCTATTATTTTCATATTCTATGGTTGATAAAATTGTTTTCATAGGCCTAAACAATCAAAACCGAAAAATTGTTGATATATCAACACAAATAATTAAATTTGTCGTATGAAAGTTTTAGTAACCTCATCTACCGGCCTTACAGGTAAGGCAGTTGTAAAAACTTGGTATAAACATTTAAGAGAACTGTTATGAAACAACCCGAATATGATCTGTTGGGTGTATATCTTGATTTTGCATTCAACTCACTCGTGGCCGAGTTGAACCGGTCGCTCCACCAACTCGGATTGCCGTTAAATCATGCTCAGTTCGTGATAATCCAAAAACTGTTTATTAAAGACGGCCAGAGCCAAAGCGACATTGCCAGAAGTGTAGGGAAAGACCGAGCCGGCATAAGTCGCTCCCTTAACTCACTGGAAGAAAACGGCTTTATACGTCGTCAACCCGTATCAGGATCCAAAAACGGAATCTTCTTGACTGAAAAAGCTATCGAGAACCGCGCCAAAATATCGGAAGCCATAAATAACGCCACACGCAAAGCGCGCGAAGGCATAAGCGAGCAAGACTACAATAACGGTATAAAATTCCTCCGCAAAATCCACTCCAATCTCTAGCGCCGTCTAATAAACTTCATTGAGTGAAATCAGCATAGAGGTAGAGCATACGGCGATTTTTGAACATTGGCGGGTGCTGAAACGTTAATCTGACAAAAGTTAAATTATGAAACTCAGATTTATAAAAAGAGCGACGATGGCTCTTTTAACCGTTTTAAGTTTTTTACCTATGTCAGCAAAAAATTCTTATATATTCCTCGCTCCCGGAGTCGAGGAAGTGGAAGCCACAGCAACAATCGACGCTTTGAGACGCGCAGGGATACCTGTTACCTCCGTCGCAGTCTCCAATGACAAACACATTAAAGGAGCAACCGACCAGATTCTTGTGGCCGATACTCTTATAAGCGAAGTCAATACCGACGATGCCGACTGGCTCATCGTGCCGGGCGGAGATCCGGGCGCGCAAAATCTGTTTGCCAACGATGAAGTGAAAGCTAAAATTTTAGCTCACTATAACAAAGGCGGACGCATCGCATCTATCTGTGCAGGGCCGGCTGTTGTCCTCGCGCCGCTTGGTGTCCTCAAAGGCAAAACCGCAACCTGCTATCCCGGCCTCGGCGACGCCATCAATTCCAACGGTGGCAAATACGTTGAGCAAACCGTTGTAGTCGAACCTAATCTGATAACATCCGAGGGTCCCGGAACAACCCTTCCGTTTGCGATCGCTGTTATCCGCGCGACGTTGGGCGACGCGGCAGCCGACTCAGTCGCATCCGGAATGCTCGTAAAATAATCTCATATAGTAACCATAAACACGTACCCCGGGAGAAGGCAATCAATCTCCCGGGGTGCGGTGTATTTTATAGAATTGGTGTTATTGGATAGACGTTATTTGGCGAGGTAGGCGTTGATGCCGCGTGCGGCGGCCTGACCTGAAGCGATGCAGCGCACAACGAGGCTCGCGCCCGACGTCACATCTCCCGCAACAAAAACACCTTTGACCGACGTTTCGCGTGTATCCGCATCTGCCACTACGCATCCGCGGCGGTCTAATTCAAGACCGAATTGATCGAACAAAGGCGCACGTTTAGGGCCGGTAAAGCCCATCGCGAGCAGGACAAGGTCGGCTTCGATGATCTCTTTTTTACCGGTGTGCACAAGATTCATTCTGCCCGTTTCAGGATCTGCTTGCCAGTCGACTTCTTCTACCTCAACAGCTTTCACACGGCCGTCCTCGTCAGCGATAAAACGGCATGTGTCAAGCAGCCAGCGACGTTCGCAACCTTCCTCGTGAGAGGTGGATGTCTTGAGTATCTGGGGCCACATCGGCCACGGCGTGGCAGGGTTGTCTCCTACCGGCGGCTTGGGCATAATCTCAATCTGAGTCACTGAGACCGCACCCTGACGGTTCGATGTGCCGACACAGTCACTGCCTGTGTCACCGCCACCGATGACCAGCACCTTGCGACCCTTGGCCGAGATGCGTTCTCCTTTGGGAATTTCGGTGCCGGCGTTCACACGGTTCTGCTGTTGCAGAAGTTCGAGCGCGAAGTGTACGCCTTTGAGATCGCGTCCGTCAACTTTAAGATCGCGCGGACAATCTGCGCCCGTAGCGATGCAGACCGCATCATAATTTTCCTTTAGGCTGTCAGCCGTTATATCGATTCCGACGACAGTCGAAAATTTGAATTCAATGCCTTCCTGTTCGAGGAGGTCAATGCGACGGTCGATGACGCGTTTGTTGAGTTTGAAATCGGGTATGCCGAAACGCAGCAAGCCGCCGGGAGCCTCGTCTTTTTCGAAAACCGTCACGCTGTGACCTGCACGATTGAGACGATTGGCGACAGTCAGTCCGGCGGGGCCTGATCCGATTACGGCGACACGCTTGCCGGTGCGGTGTTTGGGCGGACGGGGCTTGACAACGTTCTCGCGGAAAGCTCGCTCGGTGATAGCGGCCTCGTTCTCGCGTATAGTCACCGGTTCATGAATCTTGTTGAGTACACATGATTTCTCGCATAGTGCGGGGCAGACGCGTCCGGTAAATTCCGGAAAATCGTCTGTGGCATTCAGGAGTTCATAAGCGCCCTTGATGTCATCACGCCAGAGGCGATCCTGCCATTCGGGCTGTTTGTTGCCGATCGGGCAAGCCCAGTGGCAGAAGGGCACGCCACACTCCATGCACCGCGACGCCTGAGTGCGGCGGTCTTCGCGATTAAGTGTCTGCTCCACCTCGCTGTAGTCGCGGACACGGTCGAATATAGGCCTGTAGCCGGCCTCTTTCCTGTTTATGGTAAGGAATGCTTTAGGATTTCCCATTTTTGATGCTCTTAATTGTTCTGAACTGCCGAATTTTCAATCTTCTGACGGAGCGACTCCATTTTTTCGGCGATCAGCACTTGTTTGTATTCGTAAGGTATCACTTTGATAAACTGGGCGGAACATGTCGCCCAGTCGTCGAGCATACGTTTTGCAAGTTTGCTACCTGTCAGACGATAGTGATTACTGATCAGACGGTGCAACTCACGGTTGTCGGCCATATCCTCGATAAGCGACAGCTCGACCATCTCCATGTTGCAGAAGTAATCGAAGTTGTCGTCAGGATTCCAGACGTAGGCTATGCCACCGCTCATACCGGCGGCAAAATTACGTCCGGTCGGTCCGAGTACAACGGTCCGTCCGCCGGTCATATATTCGCAGCAGTGATCGCCGACACCCTCCACTACGGCCGTCGCTCCGGAGTTGCGGACGCAGAAACGTTCGCCGACGCGACCGTTGATATACACTTCGCCTGATGTAGCGCCGTAGAGCAGCGTGTTACCCGCGATGATATTGTCTTCGGCTGCGAAGGTCGCGCCTTGCGCAGGCACAATTATGATCTTGCCGCCCGACAGACCTTTGCCGACATAGTCATTGGCTTCGCCTTCAAGACGGAAGGTGATGCCGTGGGCGAGGAACGCGCCGAAACTCTGTCCGGCCGAGCCGTGGAATATCGCCGAGATCGTATCGTCAGGCAAGCCGGCCGCTCCAAATTTAGAAGCGATGACACCCGAGAGCATAGCGCCGACCGCTCGGTCAGTGTTAGCGATCGGGAACTCCAACTCGACCTGACCGCCGGTCTCGATTGCATTGTACGAGCGGGCGATAAGTTCGCGGTCAAGCACAGACTCGACGTCGTGTTTCTGATGCGTAACGTTCTTTATAGCGTTTTCTGAAGCCTCAGCGGGAATGAAGAGCAGTTTTGAGAGGTCAATCTCCGAAGCGCCGGGCACGGAGACATCATTTTTGACACACAGCATATCCGCGCGACCGATGATCTCGTCCATGCTGCGCACACCGAGCTCGGCCATTGTCTCGCGGATTTCGCGGGCGAGGAAGTTGAAGAAATTGACAACATACTCAGAGCGACCGATGAAACGCTTGCGCAGCTCCTCGTTCTGAGTTGCCACACCGACCGGACAGGTGTTGAGATGACATTTGCGCATCATCACACATCCGAGTACAATCAGCGCGCTGGTTGCAAAGCCGAACTCCTCGGCGCCGAGCATTGCCATGATCAGCACGTCGCGGGCAGTCTTTAACTGGCCGTCGACCTGCAGTTTTACCTGACCGCGCAGGTTATTCATAACGAGAGTCTGCTGAGTCTCGGCCAGACCGATTTCCGACGGCAGTCCGGCATAGCGTATCGAACTTGCTGGCGATGCACCTGTGCCGCCTTCGGCGCCGCTGATTGTGATAAGGTCGCTCTTGGCCTTGGCTACGCCGGCGGCGATAGTGCCGACACCGCTTTCGCTCACGAGCTTGACGCTGATACATGCACGGGGATTGACATTCTTAAGATCGAAAATCAACTGAGCGAGATCCTCGATAGAATAGATATCATGATGAGGAGGAGGCGAGATCAGAGAGATGCCGGGAATAGAGTTGCGTGTCTTGGCAATAATTTTATTCACTTTGAAGCCCGGGAGCTGACCGCCTTCGCCGGGCTTGGCACCCTGGGCTATCTTTATCTGAATCTCGTCGGCGTTGACAAGATATTCGGCCGTAACGCCGAAACGACCGGACGCTACCTGTTTGATGGCACTGCGGGCAGAGCTGCCGTCTTCGCGTGCAGCGAAACGCGCGGGGTCTTCGCCGCCTTCGCCGGTGTTGCTGCGCGCGCCGATAGAGTTCATGGCGATTGCCAGAGCCTCATGCGCCTCGCTGCTGATAGAGCCGAACGACATGGCTCCCGTAACAAAGCGTTTCAAAATCGCTTCTACAGGCTCGACCTCGTCAACGGGAATAGGAATGCCCTTCTTGAAATCAAGCAGATCTCTTATAAACATCGGGCGGGGCTTGTTGTCGACCAGTGAGGTGAACTCCTTGAATTTCTTATAGCTGCCGAGACGCGTGGCAACCTGCAGAGCATTGATAGTCTCGGGATTCCAAGCATGATCTTCGCCGTCCTTACGCCAAGCATACATGCCCTTGTGTTTTATCGGCTCTTCGTCATCAAAATATTCGTCGAAGGCTGCGCGATGTGTCTTGATTATGCCTTCGGTCAGGTCACCCAGAGTGATACCGCCGATCTTGCTCGCGGTCTGGCCGAAATAGAGATTAACAAGTTCATCAGAAAGACCTACAGCCTCGAACTGCAAAGAGCCTTTGTAGCTTGTGAGGGTGGAGATACCCATTTTTGACATGACTTTGAGCAGACCTTTATCTACGGCCTTGATATAGTTGCGCTGGGCCGTCTCGAAGTCAAGCTGCAGCTCACCTCTCTTAACGATATCGTCAATGACGGCAAAGGCGAGATAAGGATTAACGGCTGAAGCACCGTAGCCTGACAAAAGAGCGAAATGCATCACTTCGCGGGCTTCGGCAGTCTCGATGATCAGAGCGGTCTGCACACGCTTCTGCTTTCTGATCAGATGATGATGAACGGCCGAGGTTGCGAGGAGCGACGGTATCGGAGCCTGCGTAGCAGAAATACCACGGTCGGTCAGCACGATGTAATTGCAACCTTCGTCGACAGCGTTCTCGGCCTCGCGACAAACGCGTTCGATGCCACGGCGCAGGCCTTCCTCTCCGTCGGCGACGTCGAAAGTCATCTCGATCTTACGGGTATTGAAACCCTTGTATCTGAGGTTGCAGAGCAGATCGAGCTCGCGGTTGGTCAAGATCGGGCGTTTGAGTTCGACCATCTTGCAATGGTCGGCCGTCGGTTCGAGCAGATTGAGTTTTATCGCTCCGATATAGGAATCGAGACTCATCACAAGCTCTTCGCGCAGAGGGTCGATAGGAGGATTGGTAACCTGAGCGAAGTGCTGACGGAAATAATTGAACAACGGCTGGCGGTGAGCGCTCAATACAGCCAGAGGAGTGTCGTTACCCATAGAGTTGACAGGCTCTTTGGCGTCGGCAGCCATAGGGGTGATTATCTTCTCGATCTCCTCGCGATTATAGAGAAAAGCCTCAAGGAGGCGACGGTAATCACTCACATGATTCTCCACCTTGCGGCCTGAATTGATGTTATCAAGGACGATGCGGTTGCGCGACAGCCATTCGCTGTAAGGGAAAGCCGAAGCCAAAGTCTCTTTGAGCTCGGCGTCGCTGTAGATTTTTCTTTGCTCCATGTCGACCATGAGCATTTTACCGGGTCGCAGGCGACCTTTCTCCTTGACTTCAGAAGCGTC
>CAZULD010000094.1:0-5634 GCA_964621135.1 uncultured Bacteroides sp.
CTCAGTCGATGGATTTCGTCAATGAACAGCACATCGTTCTCTTCGAGCGATGTCAGTATGCCGGCAAGATCACCGGGTTTGTCGAGCACAGGGCCCGATGTGATTTTCAGCCCTACCCCAAGCTCATTGGCTATGATGCCCGCGAGGGTTGTCTTGCCGAGACCCGGAGGGCCGAAGAGAAGGATATGGTCGAGCGACTCGCCGCGCAGACGCGCTGCGTGGACGAAGATACGCAGATTCTCGATTATCTTCTCCTGACCGTTGAATGATTCGAACGATCCGGGTCTTAGCGCACGCTCAAAGTCGCGTTCGGCCGAACTCCCGGCGGCGTTCTGTCTTATATCGAAGTCATCGCCTTGAATAGCCATGCTTTAGTGGGTTAAGGGTTGATGATTAGTTTTTCTGAGACCTTGGCCGCGATGTTTTGCGGACGGATAGCCGTCAGACACTGATAGTCACCGCGGTGACACTCCTTGTTGCCGAACACTGAACACGGACGGCACGACATAGGCAACTGCACGATGTCTGCGTCTTGCTGCTGCCAGCCTTTAAAACCGCAGTAAGGATGAGTAGCTCCCCAGACGCTCACCGTAGGCACCGACACGATCGAAGCCAAATGCATATTGGCCGAATCCATCGTTATCATGGTGTCGAGATGATTGATCAGAGCCAGCTCGGTGGCGAAGCCATATTTTTTACCTGCGAGCGACACCGATCCTTCGTAACGGTCAGCCCACGCTTCGAGAGTTTTCTGTTCCTCCCCTCCGCCTCCGAAGAAAAAGAATCTCACTTGCGGGTGACGCGCTTTGAGTATGTCGAGCACAGTCTCCATCTTCTCCGGTGGATAGATTTTTCCCTTGTGGGCGGCGAATGGCGCCACACCTACCCACTGGTCTCCCTCGGCTTTAGGTGCGGTGATCGCTTTGAATATTACGGGATCAGCTTTGCCGCGTCCATCGAAGATACCATTAAAACGATTGTTGCTCAGAGGCAAACCCGCTTTAAAAATGGCTTCACGGTAACGAGCGCGCTGCGAGATCAGAGGCAGCATGCGTTTACGGAACCTGCGCGTCAGAGCGTGTTTGTTAGCCTTGCCTTTATGGATGACTGACGATTTTATACCTTTCAGTCTCCAGAACAGTCTCAGCATGCGCGTCCGCAGCACATTGTGGAGATCTATGAAGAAATCGATTTGATATTCCTTAGCCAACTCATTGGCCAGACGACGCATACCGGCTATTCCTACATAGTCGGTCTTAAGATCTACGCCGACCACCTTTAAATTGGATGGTGCGTTGACAAAGATGTCGGCCATAGTCCGCCGTGTCACAAACACAAACGTGACATCAGGGTACGACCGGCAGAGACTGTACACCACAGGCACAGTCATCGCCACATCGCCTATCGCCGAGAAGCGAGCGAGCACAACTGTGATCAGCCCGCGGTCATTGCCTGCGTGATGGCTATTTCGAGCCATAGAGCACCGGATTGGTATCGGCGTCGTTGTACATTTTCATCTGACGGTAGACCTTCATGTACTTGCGGCCTGCCGCGATATCGTCGAGCAGTGTATCGATAGCCGAAATCAGGTCGGCACGCTGTTCGAGAAGCACCGCGAGTTTTGCCGCGCATTTTGCTTTATGGGCTTCCGTAGCGTCCTTGCGGTCGACCTCAGCCTGCATATGATAGATTTTGAGCGCGAGGATCGACAGACGGTCGAGCGCCCATGCGGGGCTTTCGGTGTTGATGGTCGCGTCGGCTGCTACATCCACATCCTTATATTTTTCGCGAAAATAAGTATCAAATTCCTCCACCATATCGGTGCGGTCCTGATTCGAGCGGTCGATGCGACGTTTCAGCGCTAAGGCGGCTACGGGGTCGATCTCGGGATCGCGGATGATATCTTCGAGGTGCCACTGCACCGCGTCGATCCAGTTTTTCGCATAGAGCGTATGCTCGATAGTAGATGGTTCGTATGGATTGGCCGAAGGGGCATCGACATCGTCTGTCTTGTGATAGTCGCGGGTCGAAGCCTCAAAGATGTCATAGCATCTTGCTGCAAAATTATCTTTACGGTCAGTCATAATGTATATTGATTTTGAAGGTTTATCATGAATTTTTATCGGCAACATTACCGACAATACAAAGATATGATATTTTTACCTCACCCACAAAAAAATCCACCTATCATTCGTTCAGCAATGAATTATACCACACTGAGAGCTATCCCCGCCGCCATCCGCAATAAGCGTGCAAAGTGTCATTATTATCATCAGTTTGGGTAAAAAAAATGCTAAAATTAGAGAATTGCATGTATTTTGTCATTAAAATTCACTATTTTTGCAGCTTAATAACTATTACCACTAACGAAAACGCAATGGAAAAAATAGACAACCTCGATCGTAAAATTCTGCAAATCATTATGCGCAACGCGCGTATTCCCTCCAAAGATGTCGCTATGGAGTGCGGAGTGTCGCGTGCTGCGATCCATCAGCGCATCCAGCGTCTTATCGACCTCAAAGTCATCACCGGTTCAGGATATAACGTCAACCCTAAGGTGCTCGGATATGCTACTTGCACATATATCGGCGTAAACCTCGAGCGCGGTGCCATGTACCGCGACGTTGTGCCCGAATTCGAAAAAATCCCCGAAGTAGTCGAGTGCCACTTCACCACAGGGCCCTACACCATGCTCATCAAGCTCTATGCCCGCGATAACGAGCATCTTATGGATCTTCTAAACAACAAGATACAGATGATCCATGGCGTTACAGGCACCGAAACCCTTATTTCACTCGACAATTCGATCGACCGCGTAATTCCTATCCACTGCGACTGATCTCTCCCCTTAAATCATAACCGAATCAACAACCACAGTCTCTTATTTTTCAAAAGAGAGCCGCTGCCTTTGAAGGCCGGCTCTCTCTTTCATCTCTAATTCATTTACGGGCATATTCATGAAAACAGCTCTTAAAGATTGGCTCAAAGACTCTCAGGTCAGAGGCTTTTTTATATCTGTGGCGACTCTGATCGTTGTGTCGCTTGCATTTTTCTATCCTGACGCCTTCGAAGGCAACTCGCTCCAGCAGTCAGATATCCGTCAAGGCATAGCCAACGCTCACGAATCGGCGATGTTTCAGGAGGCCACCGGCGAAAAAGCTCTCTGGACCAATTCGCTGTTCTCAGGTATGCCTACCTTCCAGATCTCCCCGACCTACGCATCCAACTCGCTTTTCAAATGGATTGACACCGTCTATGGCCTCGGACTGCCTGCGCCGTCCAATCTGCTGTTCATGATGATGTTCGGCTTCCTTATTCTTATGTTTGTAATGAAGCTCAGATGGTACTACGCTTTGCTCGGTTCCATAGCGTGGGGCTTCTCAACTTACTTCATTATCATTATCGGAGCCGGTCACATCTGGAAATTCATTGCCCTCGCCTACATTCCGCCGACCATCGCCGGTCTGATGCTCCTCTACCGCGGTCGTTACATAGGCGGAGCAGCCATGGTAGCACTCTTCGCCATGATGCAACTCAACGCAAACCATCCCCAGATGTCTTATTATTTTGTCTTCGTGATGGCTGCTCTGGTGATAGCATGGTTGATCGAGGCCATAAGAAAACACTGTGTACGTCAATGGTGTCTCGCCACAGCCTTTGCTCTCGGAGCCGGACTACTTGCACTCGGAGCTAATCTTCCGTCGATTTACACTACATATGAATATGCAAAAGAGACTAAACGCGCTCAGTCAGAACTCACTCCCGACGCCTCCTCGCCGACAGCTAATACTGACCGCCGTCCGACCGGCGGCATGCCATACGACCAGATCGTAGGCTGGAGCTATGGACGCGCAGAATCGTTCTCACTCCTCGTACCCAATATCAAAGGCGGAGCGTCAGCCCGACCGGAGGATGGACACATGGTCTACCTCGGACTTGACCGTCTGCCAGACGCGGCTCAGTACGCCGGACAATCTCAGTCTCAGATTCTACCCTATTTCAGCCAATATTTCAACGATTCGGAGGGCACTAATGGACCGGTCTACGTAGGTGCACTGATCTTCGCCCTCTTCATACTCGGCTGCATTATTGTGCGCGGTCCTGTAAAATGGGCTCTCCTTGCCGTAACCGTGATCTCTATCCTTCTCGCCCTCGGACGCAACTTCGAGACATTGACTGATCTGATGATCTACAATTTCCCGCTCTACAATAAGTTCCGTGCCGTCGAGAGCATACTTGTCATCGCTGAATTCACTATGCCGCTCCTCGCTGTGCTCGGGCTGCATAAGTTGCTCACTACGCCCGACGCTTTGCGCGTCTATCGCCCGGCACTGCTCTGGTCATTCGGCCTGTCGGCCGCAGTGTGTCTGCTTGCCGCCGTCGCGCCGTCGCTATTCGGCCCGGCTATAACATCGTCTGATCAGGCTGTGGTGCAGAACATCCAGCAGCAGGTTGCCGAAATGGCCCGTCAATATGGAATGGACCGCGCTCAGGCCGATGCCACAGTCTACCAATATTCTCTCGCAAACCCCGATAATCTCTCAGCAATCGAAAGCCTCCGCTACGGTCTTGTCAAGGCTGACGGTCTGCGTTCGCTGCTCTTCATTGCCCTCGGTTTCGTAGTGATCTGGTTTGCCTCGCGTCGCACTCTGCGCCCCGAAGTTGCCACGCTCGCTATTGCTGGTCTCGTGCTGATCGACCTCTATGGTGTCGACAAACGCTATATCTCACATTCGAGCTTCACCGCCGTCAGCGGAGGTCAGACAGTGCAGTTTGTTCCGGATGAAATCGACCGCACCATCCTCGCCGACACAGCGTCAAACTATCGCGTGCTTGATATTCCAGGTTTCGATCTTCCTGACCGTTCATATTTCCATAAGATGATAGGCGGATACCATGCAGCCAAGCTCAACCGCTACGAAGATCTCATCACCCGCCGTCTCCGTAAGGTCTTGGCCCTTGGCTATTATCCCGAACTTCGCGACGACTCGGTACTCGCCGAATATCCCGAGCAGGTGCGCGACGCAGCATCAAACTACCGCATTCTCGACATGCTCAATACCCGCTATGTCATCACCGGTGACAAAGACTATCCGGTAGAATACAATGATCAGGCTCTCGGTAATGCGTGGCTCGTCAGCGATCTGCGCTATGTCGATGGCGCCGATGCTGAAATGGAAGCTCTCGGCAATATTAATCCGGCCAGCGAAGCCGTAGCTGATAGCCGCTTCCGTCCGCTGCTCGGCGATCAAGTGCCGTCACTCGTTCCGGGTGACACCGTATTCATGACCTCTTATACACCTAACCGTCTGACCTATCACGTAGACACTCGTTCCGGAGGCGTGGCTGTCTTCTCTGAAGTATATTTCCCATGGGGTTGGCATGCCACTATCGATGGTCAGCCCGCAGAACTCGCTCGCGTCAACTATCTCCTCCGCGCGCTCAAGGTACCTGCAGGGCCTCACGAAGTAGTGATGACCTTCAACCCGCAGTCGGTGGGTGTAACTTCGTCGATAGCCTATGCGTGTGTGTCGCTTATCTATATGCTCTGCATAGCTGCACTTTTCATCGTTTATCGCCGATGGCGCTGGGAATAGCCCGACGATATAAACGCTGGCGTCATGGCCGGGGCTT
>CAZULD010000094.1:5734-8667 GCA_964621135.1 uncultured Bacteroides sp.
CATCAACCCCCATGCCGTCTATATCTTCCCGGATGCGAGGAGCGGAGACCTCCAACAAAAACTTTGGTCTCAGGTCACCAGAGGCATGCGCTTCGACAACTGCCGCGGCTTCGTCGTTATCGTCACATCACCTACGCTACCCCGTCAATCCTTCGAAGTCCGCTTCTAATCTCCCTTTTTCCTTTCTTCAAGTATAAAAAACACAAAATAAAGCGGCTTTTTTGCATTATTCGCAAAAAATGGACTATCTTTGCGGAGATAACGTTATTTACAAGTATAGTCGATTGAGCTCTATGAGAGTAAAAATCCACCATGAAGGTACCAACATATTAATTATCAGCGCACTTGTCATTTTAGCGATCAACGTCCCGTTGTGGATATGGGTGCGTCCGATGGCGTGGCCGATAGCTTCGACCGCCATTTTCGTGGTATTATATCTGTTGGTAGTCAATTTTTTCAGATCACCCCGCCGCGTTTTCAAAGGCGACGAGAAAAATGTCGTCGTTGCCAGTGCCGACGGTAAGGTTGTGGCTCTCGAAGAGACTTTCGAAGACGAATATCTCCATTGCCGCGCCATCCAGCTCTCCGTGTTCATGAGTGTCCTCAACGTTCACGCCAACTGGTTTCCGGTCAACGGCGAAGTAATATACGCTGAGCATCATCCCGGTCGTTTCATGGCTGCATATCTGCCTAAATCAAGTACGGAGAATGAGCGGTCGACCGTTGTCATCCGTACCCCTGAAGGCCAGCTCGTGTTGGTGCGTCAGGTTGCCGGCGCAATGGCCCGCCGCATCGTCACATACGCCCGTCCCGGCGATGAGGCCGATATCCGTGACCACATGGGCTTCATCAAATTCGGTTCGCGCGTAGACATATATCTGCCGATCGGCACCGAAACTTTCGTCAACATTGGCGACAAAACCATCGGCGGCATAACGACTGTCGCCCGACTCAACCCCGACAAAAAATGATAAGACGAATAATTTCGTGTATCCCAAATACCATCACCTGTCTCAATCTCCTTTCAGGCTGCATGGCGATAATCTGCGCCTTCCATCACACCGACCTGATGTCGGGTCTGACCGGCGCACAGTGGACCTGTATCTTCATCGGCTGCGCGGCAGTGTTTGATTTCTGCGACGGAGCTTCGGCTCGCCTGCTCCACGCCTACTCGGCCGTCGGCAAGGAACTCGACTCGCTCGCTGACCTCGTCAGCTTCGGCGTTGCTCCAGCGATGCTGATTCTCAACCTTATGCAACCCTACAGCGAGCACCAGTGGCTCACCTACACCGCTCTCTTCATTCCAGCCATGGGAGCTCTGCGACTTGCTAAATTCAACATTGATGACTCGCAGGCTACAGTTTTCAAAGGCCTCCCCATTCCCGGCAACGCCATCTTCTGGATAGGCATCTACGGCTGGATAATGCGCTACGGCTATCCCGGCACCGCCGCTATGGTCATAATGATTGCGCTTGTGTCGCTCTCGATGGTCTCCAACATAACCATGTTCTCACTGAAATTCAAAAACTTTGACCTGCGCGAGAACTTCCGCCGCTACGCCATAATTCTGGCGGCAATTGCATTTGTAGTTTTCTACGGTCTCTCAGGCCTCGCTTGGACCATTGTCCTCTACATGCTGATCTCCATGATGTCGCGCCGCAAAGACATCTGACCCCCTGCGCAGTCATCAATAACAATAAAATAATCTCCAATCTCTATAATGACTTTATTTCTTCTATTATTATTGTTTTTCGTAATCTGGCCGCTGGTTAAAGGCATGCTGGCCATCATGCGAGCGCGACGTTCAGCTCGCCGCTTCTTCGACCAGTTTAGGCAGGCAGCCGGAGCTTCCGCCGGAAGCTCACAGCCTCAGAAACCCGAGCCTCCGCGTAAGAAAATCAATCCCGAGGACGGTGAATTTGTAGCCTTTGAAGACCTTCCCGCCGATTCCGAAAGCACAACCCACACAGAAACTTACACCGAAATCCGCGTCGAACAACAAATCGTCGACGTTGAGTGGGAAGACATAAAATAACCTGACACTAACTCTCCTTTCGTAATGAAAAATATCTATAAATTTCTCGACGGCATCGCCGAAAACAACAACCGCCAGTGGCTCACCGCCCACAACGATGAGTATCAGGAACTGCGTCATCAGTGGATCGAAGACCTCGACAAACTCATAGCCTGCATGTCGACGTGGCAGCCCGACTTTGCCCGTCAGTCAGGACGCGACGCAACATATCGCTTCGCCCGCGACACGCGTTTCTCGCCCGACAAATCACCTTATAAAACCTATTTTTCCGCCGCCATCTCACCCTTCGGACGCAAGACCGACCACGCCGCATATTATCTTCAGGTCGATGCCCGTCACGATGAAAACGGACTTTATGGCGGAATGTACTGCCTCGAAGCTCCCCAGCTCGCCAAGTTGCGCCGCGCAATAGTCGACAACATCGAGGAATTCGAAGAGATAATCAACAATCCCGAACTCGAACGACTCTATCCCGGCTGGCTCGGCGAACATCTCAAGACCGCGCCCAAAGGGTGGCCGAAGGATCATCCCCAGATCGACCTTCTCCGCCTGAAATACTACGGACGCTATCACCGTTGCGACCGCCGCTATTTCGAGTCAGACCGATGGTACGAACGCGCCTCCGAAGACTTCCGCGTCCTCAAGCCCCTCATCGACTTCCTGAACTATAGCCTCGACGAAGATGTTTAATTGTATGTTGAAAAACAGTAAAATTTTATATTGACTTTTCGACAGCGATTTACTATCTTTGCATTTTAAACTGAAACAATTTATTCATAACTAAAAAACATATTGACCCATGTCTGAAATCAAGTGTATTGGCATCCTCACTTCCGGCGGTGCCCAGTTTCCTTATAGAACTGGCTTAACTCTTTCTCTGAGATATAACCTACCTTCT
>CAZULD010000095.1:0-8603 GCA_964621135.1 uncultured Bacteroides sp.
GACGATGAACGATTACTACGAAGTGAGGTTTGACCTCGAACCGTGTTCCGAAGATGCTTGCGACTTGCTCGCAGGGATGCTGGCCGAGAAGGCTTATGAAAGTTTTGTGCCCGACAGCGCAGGCCTGACAGCTTATGTCAGAAAAGAAGATTACTCCGCCGACGCCGTCAGCGAAGTGATTGACGACTTTCCTTTCGACTGTCGGATCACCACCAAAGCCGACCTCATCGAGGGCCGCGACTGGAACGCCGAGTGGGAAAAGAATTATTTCCAGCCGATCGTCATCGGCGACCGCGTAGCAGTCCACAGCTCGTTTCACACCGACGTGCCTGCCGCGCAGTACGACATCGTCATCGACCCCAAAATGGCATTCGGCACAGGCCATCACTCCACGACCTCCCAGATCCTCTCGGCCCTGCTCGACGCTGATCTCGAAGACCGCTCAGTAATCGACATGGGCACCGGCACCGGTATTCTCGCCATCCTCGCCGCCATGCGCGGAGCTAAACCCGTAACGGCGATCGAGCTCGACGGATTCGCTTACGAAAACGCCGTAGAAAATGTCGCCCTCAACGGTCATCCCGAAATCCGCCTCATCCACGGCGACGCATCGGCTCTCGAAGGCGTCGAAGCTGCCGATTATTTCATCGCCAACATCAACCGCAATGTTATCCTCGCCGATCTTGAAGCATACGCCCGGCATCTTAAGTCCGGCGGCATCATGCTCCTGAGCGGATTCTACGAGGGGGCCGACAGCGACATGATCATCGACGCGGCCGCTCCTCTCGGTCTCGCGCCTGTCGGTCTGACGTCTGACAATCGCTGGGCCTGTCTCAAACTGAAAAAAGCCTGACCGCTATGGCATATTTAACATCTAAACTCCGCCGAACCGTCCTGCTCGTCACCGCCCTGCTCTCTCTGGGCTTATCAGCCGCAGCCACTGACAATGCCGACGACAAAGTCAAAGGCGCATTCGCATGGGGCGCCGAAGCCGGCGGCTCGATAGACATGAGCGGCAACGACATGTCGTCAATCGACATCACCGCATCGTTCGGCTACAAACGCGGGTGGATAAAGTTCCTCGGCGTCGGTGCTGAAATGGACATCATGCTGAACAACTCGGCGAGATCTTTCCCCGTCTATGCCTCGCTGAAAACGAATTTCCGCAACCGTCCGTCGCTGGTTTTCATGGACTTGCGCGTAGGTGTGGCGGCCAACTATCTTCCTAACGACTTTCAGCAGACAGGCGCCTACGCCTTCGGTGGTCTGGGAGTCAATCTTGCCCGCGGCAAAAGTTTCACATCGTTTCTCGTCATCGGCTACACCTTCAAACAGTTCGAAGACATCCACTTCGAAAACGGCGACCTCCTCCCCATGTCCGATCTCCACATGGCCTCCGTCCGCCTCGGCATCACATTCTAAGATGACTCACCACAATCGTATATTACGCGAAATTAGAAAATTAGCAAAACAACTTTTTGCCAATCTTCCTGCATCCGTGTACTTGTACGGTTCTCGTGCTCGTGGGGATTATGACACAGATTCCGACTGGGACATACTAATTGTGACAGATGATTCTCTTTCCACCAAAGACGCATTTGAAAAATTCGCCTACCCCTTCACCGAGATAGGATGGCGATTAGGCGAACAAATCACACCGCTGCTATACAGCCGTAGCGAATGGAATGCAGAACGCGATACAGCCTTTTATCTCAATGTCCAAAATGACGGAATAATCTTATCCTAACAAAAGCCGTAATTATGTAAATCTCAAAATTACGCAGTCATAATTTTATTTCAACTAAAGAAATCCCTTCTTACGATAAAATTCATACACATAAATAAGGCTTGGTTCTCTTGCGAAAACCAAGCCTTATTTTAATTAATGTTTTCTTGAATCTTACCAGATGATTACGCGTTCGGCTTCGGGACGGAACATTTTGTCGCCTTCCTTGATGCCAAAGGCCTGGAAGAAGGGAGTGATATTGCGCAGAGTTACGTTTACGCGGTTCTTGCCGAGTGAGTGAACGTCGCCTGTTGTAAGGGAGCGCATCTCTTCGGGACGGATGTTGTTAGCCCAGAGATTGGCATAGTTCATATAGAATACCTGGAGGGGATCATAGCCGTCGATCTTTGCTTCTTCAGAAGTGATGTCAACGCCTTTCTTCTTCTGCGAGTCGAGGAAGGCGGTCATGGCGATGCGGAGACCACCCTGGTCGGCAATGTTCTCACCGAGAGTGTACTGACCGTTAGCGTTCAGGCCGGGAAGTACTTCGACAGCGTTGAACTGATCGATCAGACCCTGAGTCATCTTGGAGAATGCCTCTGCGTCTTCGGGAGTCCACCAGTTGATCATATTGCCTTCAGCATCGAAGTTACGACCCTGATCGTCAAAACCGTGAGTCATCTCGTGGCCGATAACCACGCCGATACCGCCGTAGTTCTCAGCGTCGCTGGCTGCGGGATCGAAGAACGGAGCCTGAAGGATAGCTGCGGGGAACACGATTTCGTTAGCCATCGGGTTATAGTAGGCGTTGATAGTCTGAGGAGTCATGCCCCACTCTGTTTTGTCTACGGGTTTGCCCCACTTTGCGAGTTCCTTTGCCTGATGCCACATGCTGACATTGTGCATGTTCTCGTAGTAAGAGAGCGAAGGATCGATTACCATAGTCGAGTAATCCTCCCACTTGTCGGGATAGCCGATCTTAACGGTGAAAGCATTGAGTTTCTTGATAGCGTTGAGCTTGGTATCGTCGCTCATCCACTCGAGGTTGATGATATGTTTGCCGAGGGCACGACGGAGATTCTCAACGAGTTCGAGCATATACTGCTTTGACGATTCGGGGAAGTATTTCTCAACATAGAGCTGACCGATAGCTTCGCCGAGCGCACCTTCTGTCGCACCGAGGGCGCGTTTCCAGCGGGGACGCTGCTGCTGCACGCCGCTCACGACCTTGCTGTACTCAAAGTTCGCGTCTGAGAAATCGTCGCTGAGTTTGCCTGCTGCCTGAGCCACATATTTCCAAAGGTAGTAGTCCTTGATTTCGCGGTCAGTCAGCGATGCCATCAGGTCGATGCCCTGCTGAACAGTGTTGGGAGTCATCACGATCACCGATTCGGGTGTCGCAATGCCCATAGTCTTCACGAAGTAGGTATCCCAGTCGGTTGCGGGATATGCTTCCTTGAGCTGGGCGATTGTGCGGGGATTGTACATCGCCGGTATGTTGCGGCTCTCTTCGCGGGTCCATGTCGAGTCGGCGATCGCGGTCTCTATCTTCATCACGTTCTTCATGATGCGGTTGGCATCCTTCTTAGAGTAGCCGGCATTCATCATCTGCTTTACGATCAGCTTCTGATAAGCGTCGCGCACCTTCTTGTTGTCCTTGTCATCAAGGAGATAGTAGTCGCGGTCGCCCATGCCGAGGCTTGCGCCGCCGAGATACATCGCATACTCGTTGCTGTTGGCGAGGTCAGGCGAAGGGCCTGCGCTGAAGAAAGGATTCGAGTAGTTGGTGTGCATCCACAGCAGCAGGTCATACATGTCGTCGTGCGAGGTATTTTCGATCTTCTTGAGATCTGCGAGGATGGGCTTTGCACCTTCTGCGTTGCGGCGCACCGAGTCGAGAGCCTGATTGTAGATCGTCGACACCATGAATGCCACGGTACCCGGCTGGGGATTTGACGCAGCGAGATTGGTGACGATGTCACGCACGCGGGTCTCGCTTGAGTCATTGAGGATATTGAACTGTCCGTAGCGGGCATGTTCTGCTGTCAGAGGGTTAGCGTCCATCCATCCCTTGTTGATATGGAGGTAGAAGTCCTCCGATGCGGGAGTCGACGGATCGAAATAGGCCGGATTGAGGCTCTTGAGATGCTCTTCGGCCGAGACGGTCATTGTGAGGGCCAACGCGCCGAAGGCGGTAGCCAGAATTTTCTTTGTATTCATTTCAAAGGATTTATTTTGCCATTTCAAGGATAATATTCTTTATCGAGTTGCCGAGTTTCTTGGCTTCGAATTCCGTATGAGCCTCTGCGATCACACGGATGATAGGCTCGGTGTTGGATTTGCGGAGGTGAACCCACGAGTCGGCGAAATCGATCTTCACACCGTCGATATCGGTGATCTTCTCGTCTTTGAAACGCTCTTTTACAGTCTCAAAGAGAGCGTTGATGTCGAGCGAGGGCGAAAGTTCGACTTTAGTCTTATAGATTGAATAATAAGGATAGCTGCGACGGAGCTCGCTGACCTTACGCTCTGACTTGGCGAGCATAGTCAGGAAGAGAGCCACACCTACGAGGGCATCACGGCCATAATGGAGAGGCGGATAGATCACACCGCCGTTGCCTTCGCCGCCTATGACCGCGCCTGTACGCTTCATCTCAGTGGTGACGTTGACCTCGCCTACAGCCGACGCTGAGTATGAGCAGCCGTGAGCGACCGTGATGTCGCGCAGCGCGCGGCTTGAGCTGAGATTGCTGACAGTCGGGCCGGGAGTGTGCGACAGCACATAATCGGCGATTGATACGAGCGTATTTTCCTCACCGAACATACGGCCGTCCTCCATGATTATGGCGAGACGGTCTACATCGGGATCGACCACGAAGCCCAGATCGGCATCCGAGTCACGCACCAGACGCGAGATATCCGTGAGATTTTCGGGGATGGGTTCGGGAAGGTGGGCAAAGCGGCCTGTGGGCACACAGTTAAGCTCGATGATATTAGTTACGCCGAGGGCGATAAGCAACTCGGGGATGACCACACCGCCCACAGAGTTGACCGCATCGACCGCAACCTTGAAGTTGGCCTTGCGGATAGCTTCGACGTCGACGAGATCGAGAGCCAGCACCTGTTCGATGTGACGGCGGTTGTAAGTATTATTGACAAACTCGCGTCCGAGCTTGTCGATCGGAGCGAAATTGTAATTGCGGCTTTCGGCGATTGCGAGTACCTTCGCGCCTTCTTCTGCGTTGAGGAACTCACCGTGCTCGTTGAGCATCTTCAGAGCATTCCACTGCGCGGGATTGTGGGAAGCCGTCAGGATCAGGCCGCCGCACGCTTCTTCGCCGACCACGGCCATCTCGGTTGTCGGGGTCGAAGCAAGACCGATATTGACAACGTCGAAACCCATAGCCATAAGCGTTCCGACCACGATATCGCAAACCATACCGCCTGAAAGACGGGCATCGCGGCCTACGACCATAAGACGATTTTTATGCGTGGTGGTGCTGTCGATAAATTCGGCAAATGCTGCCGTAAATTTCACAATGTCGATTGGTGTCAGTGCCTCACCGGGATGAGCACCGATCGTACCTCGGATACCGGAAATTGATTTAATCAGAGTCATGGACTTATGTGTATGAAGATTTAGTTATGTTTTTGACTGTGACTTTATGTGGTGATTTATCAGATCTGCGGGCGATAGTAACGCAGATTGAACAGATAAGGCTGAACCTCGGCGATCTCTGAAGTGAAGCCATACTGCGACTTTACAATCAGGTTGACCTGACAGTCGATCGGCAGATATCTGAGAGGCTGCTGAATGCCGGTGCCCCACTGGGTCGAACTCTGGAGAGTGACGTTACCGAAGCGGAACGATGAGTTTGCCAGACCCATATTGTCTTCGTTGCCGCCGCCGTATGAGAGTGTACCCGTTTCGTGATCGTAGTAGCGGAGATTGTAGCGGGTGTAGCGGAAGTAGATGAGTTCGTCATCCTTCACGCGGTTGCCGGGCGTACCCGCGTCGACCACCTGCATATAGAGATAACCCTCTTCGTCGAGACGGTAGAAGGGCGCGTCCTTGCCTGTGACAAAAACTGTGTCTGCCGGAATATCGGCTATCACGATATTATCGGCGAGGTAATTGTTGACATAATGATCCTCACTTTCGAGCAGTTCGGCGTAGGTCTTGCTGTCGCTGCACGCTGACATGACAGCGATGCAGAAGATGGCGGTCAGAACAGCCGGAATTATTGAAAAACGCTTCATATTCTGATTTAGGTTTTTATTCGGATTTTTCATCAATATATTTTTCTTTGTTGGTCTTAAGCAGCGAGCGGAAGAGTTCGGCACATTCTTCGAGCGTACCGTCAAACTCACCTCCGGCCGCATTCAGATGTCCGCCTCCGCCGAAGTGTTCGCTACAGAGTAAGTTTACGGGGAAATCGCCCAGACTGCGCATCGACACCTTCACATAGCCTTCTTCTTCGCGGAGAAAGGCCGAATAGATTATGCCGGGGATGGCGAGAGGACGGTTGACGAGACCCTCGGTGTCGCCTTTGACATAGTGAAAACTGTTGAGTTCGTCTCGGGTCAGACATATCAGCGCGGCGTTGAAATCATGGAACACCTCCATTTTTTCAAGGAGCGCATAGCTTGTGAGACGGAGACAGTTCTCGGTCGTGCGGTTGAGCAGACGGTTATAGAGATTGACCTTGTCGACACCCTTGCGCACCAGTTCGGCCTCGACGATATATGCGTCGGGGTCATTGGCGTTATAGGCAAAGTTGCCCGTATCGGTCATCATGCCTGCGAGAATACAGGTCGCCGTCTCCTTGTCGATGACGGTGAACAATTCGAGGCGACAAAGCACTCGGAACAGCAGCAGACAGGTCGACGACATCTCGGGATGCGAAATCACAACGTCGGCAAAATCGCCGGGGTGGAGATGATGGTCAATCATCACCTTTGCAGCCTTCGACGCCTCGACGTAAGGCGCAAGACGGTCAATGCGGCGCAGTTCGTTGAAATCAAGACAGATAATCAAATCGGCCTTGGCAAACAATTTTGCTGCGAAATCGGCGTATCGCGATCCGACGATCACATCCTTGGCGCCCGGCAGGAACATAAGCTGCTGCAGTGGTTGGTCAGGGACAATAACAGCAACGTCCTTGCCAATTTCGGAAAGGACGCGCGCAAATGCAAGCGACGAACCCATCGCATCGCCGTCGGGCGAAAGATGGGTCGTAATCACTATGCGCCGCGCATCATCGAGAAGATGCGCCAGCTTTTTAATCTTTTTTTCGTCTACGACTCGCGATATCATTTGTTCGTGCAATTATCTTGCAAAGATAGCACGATAATCTGTTTCAGCACAAAAAATGAGCCGCGATTTTGATGATTTTTAAGTATTTTAAATCTCCGACTTGATCTTGTCTGTCCAATCCTTGATTCGGCGGTCAGTGTAATCGGGATGATTGACCTCGTCGAGCACGAGTCCGACAAACTCACCGTCGCGCTGAGCCTTGGACTTAGTGAAGTCATAACCGTCGGCATTGAAGCGTCCGATAAACTCTGCTCCGGTTTCGGCCATTTCATCATAAAGCTCGCCGACTGCGTCACAGAACGTATCGGTCATCGACTCGTCGCCGCAACCGAAGAAAGCCATCTTCTTGCCGTTCAAAGCAAGAGCTTTTGCGCCTGCTACGAAGTCATACCAGTCAGAGGCCAGCTCACCTGCGCCCCATGTGCTCGATCCGAGGATAAGTACGTCGTAATCACCGAGTTTAACAGGTGACACCTTCGAAACGTTGTGAACGTCGGCGCTGTCGACTCCAAGTTTGGCAGCAATGCGCAGAGCTACGTCTGCAGTGGTTCCGGTTTCCGATCCGTAAAAAATACCTATAGTTTTCATATCAGTATAATGCGTTAATGTTTCTGAGATAGAAACAAGAGGAGACCGCGCTTTGTTCGAGCGGCTACCTGACGCTTCTTTTTATTTTTAGTCGGAGTCTGAGGTCGTTCGGCATATTTTATGTAACTTTGCATTGTGACATCTTTATTTAGAAAATGATTGAGCGAATAGTAATAATCGACAATGTCGACCCCGTAACGTTCTACGGCGTCAACAACAGCAATATGCAACTGATACGCAACCTCTTCCCGAAGCTGCGCATTGCCGCCCGAGGCAATGTCATCAAGGTGATCGGCGAAGACGGTGAGACGGCTGAATTCGAGAAAGCGATCAAAAAACTCGAAGACTACGTCGAGCGATACAACAAGCTCAACGACGAGACGATCATCGACATCATCAAAGGCGACGGCCCGAAAGAGCTCAAGCGCGACGATGTGATAATCTACGGGCTCAACGGCAAACCCATCTCGGGCCGCACGCCCAACCAGCAGAAACTCGTCGAAGAGTTCACCCACAACGATCTGACATTCGCACTCGGCCCTGCCGGTACCGGCAAGACCTATGTGGCGATCGCCCTTGCAGTGCGCGCTCTAAAAAACCGCGAGGCACGTAAGATTATCCTCTCGCGCCCCGCTGTCGAAGCCGGCGAAAAACTGGGCTTCCTCCCCGGCGACATGAAGGATAAGATCGACCCCTATCTTCAGCCGCTTTACGACGCCCTCGAGGATATGATCCCGCCGATGAAACTCAAGGAGTATATGGAGACGAAGGTCATCCAGATAGCTCCTTTGGCCTTTATGCGCGGACGCACACTCAACGACGCCATAATCGTGCTCGACGAAGCGCAGAACACCACTACCCACCAGATCAAGATGTTCCTTACCCGTCTGGGCATGAACGCCAAGATGATCATCACCGGCGACGTGACCCAGATTGACCTGCCGCGCACGACTTCGTCGGGCCTGATCCAGG